>NZ_LN614830.1:2992500-3310028 GCF_000953635.1 Legionella micdadei | reverse complement strand
AATATAATAAAAACAAGGTTAAAAAAATTTAAATGTTTATATTAATTGGCGGACAGAAAAACAATGTTTTAAGAATCGAATAATGACTGGTTATTTGACAGCAGATGTAAAGTTTTCTATCATTGCCAACCTTAAATTTTAATTAAATAACAGGTTCATCATGAAACGCACATTTCAACCAAGTAATCTAAAACGCAAACGTGATCATGGTTTTAGACAGCGTATGGCTACACGAGGTGGTCGTTTAGTTCTTAAGCGTCGTCGTGCAAAAGGTCGTAAGCGTCTATCCGCCTAAGTGAACTGTTTTAGTAAAACGCGGCGGTTACTGAATAAAAGTGACTATGACTACGTTTTTGAACAAGCAAAAAAAATGGTTACCTCAGAGTTTATTGTTTTGCATCGTGCAAACACCCTGGGGTATGCCAGACTTGGGCTAGCACTATCAAAAAAGTCAATACCAAAAGCACATGACAGAAATCGTGTAAAGCGTTTATTGCGTGAAACCTTTCGTACCGCTCGATTACCTGCAGTTGACGTGGTATTTATAGCAAGACCAGGGCTCGCGGAAATCGAAAATAAGATAATTATTGCCAGATTGAGTACCATATGGGACAAATTAACCAATTCATACGCAACCTGACTTGTATGCCGATTTTTTTATACCAACGTTTGCTAAAACCGATCATGAAGCCTTGCTGTCGCTTTCACCCAAGTTGTTCAGATTATTCTATCGAAGCAATAAAACAACTTGGCATTCTCAAAGGGGGATGGCTGACCCTCTGTCGTTTATCGCGATGTCACCCTTGGGGGAAAAGCGGCTATGATCCTGTATCACCTAACAAAGAGAAGTATTAATGGATATACGACGTGTAGTTTTATATGCAGCTTTAGCGCTGATTGTTTATTCGCTCTGGATGAATTGGCAACGCGATTATCCAGCGGCGCCAAAACAGCTGGCTAGTCAGACAAGTTCTGCAACGATCAATAACGGCAGCTTACTACCAAACATCAACAATTCTTCGAGTAATGAGACAAACGCAGAAGCAACCAGCAAACCCAATGCGCCAGCAGTGGTTTCTACTTCTCAACCCATCCAGGTAAAGACCGATGTCCTCAATTTAAATATCGATTTACAGCAAGGTGATATAGTAGGCGCCCAATTGCTTGATTATCCGGTCAGCGTGGATGAGAAAGATAAGCCAATAACACTATTTCAGAATCAGCCAGATGAGCGGTATGTGGCAAACAGCAGTTTATTTACCAATGCCAACCAAGCCGTCCAAAATATTGATTTTGATTTCACTAGCCCTCAGCAACAATATCAATTGGCACCTGGTGAAGAAAAGCTGGTAGTCACTTTAAGTGGTAAAACAGCTGACGGTTTAGCCGTGAAAAAGGAATTCACTTTCACAAGGGGAAGCTATTTAATACAAGTGAATTACGTCATTGAAAATCAAGGTGCAACGCCATGGAAAGGGTATATGAATACCCAATTACTACGAAGTTCCCCTCAAGAGGATAAATCAAGTATTTTTCATGTTGGTTCCTACACGGGGGCTTCTTATTCAAATCCGGGGCAACAACGGTATAAGAAAGTCACTTTCAAAGATATGACTAAATCAAACCTGGATGTCAATGCGCAAGGTGGTTGGATCGCTATGCAGCAACACTATTTCGTGAGTGCTTGGGTGCCAAAAGCAGATAGCCATAATGTCTTTTATACAAGATCAGTTGATGATAATTATACGATCGGTGCAGTAAGCCAACCGATAACAATAGAACCAGGAGCTAAGAAGGAAATCGGTTCTAGTTTATATGTGGGCCCTGAAATCACATCCGAATTAAAAGCAATTGCACCTGGTTTGGATCTAACAGTTGATTATGGCTGGCTATGGTTCTTGTCTTCTATTTTATTCTCATTGATGAAGGCAATCTATTCCATGGTAGGTAACTGGGGATGGTCGATTGTGCTAGTGACCGTATTAATCAAATTAGCTTTTTATCGACTCTCTGCGACTAGCTATAAATCCATGGCAGGTATGCGCAAACTCCAACCTAAATTACAAGCTTTGCGTGAGCGATATGGCGATGATAAGGCCAAATTAAGCCAGGCAACGATGGAGTTATATCGCCAAGAAAAAGTTAATCCTTTGGGAGGATGCTTGCCTATCCTTATCCAAATCCCGGTATTTATTGCGCTGTATTGGGTTTTACTCGAAAGCGTCGAATTAAGACAAGCCCCTTTCATTTTCTGGATTAAAGATTTATCGGCTGCAGATCCGTATCACATCTTGCCGATCATTATGGGCGCGACGATGCTCATCCAGCAGAAACTAAATCCTGCACCACCGGATCCAATGCAAGCTAAAGTGATGATGTTCTTACCTATCCTGTTTACAGCTTTATTTTGGAATTTTCCAGCTGGATTGGTGCTGTATTGGGTTGTTAACAATGCGCTGTCTATTTTGCAGCAATGGTATATCACTCGAAAATACAGCGATGATCGACCTAAGAAAACACTAGCTTCCGCAAAATAATGCAAGACGATACTATTGTTGCAATCGCTACTCCACCCGGCCGTGGTGGAGTGGGCATTGTGCGTCTCTCAGGGGCATTAGCCTACTCAATTGCCCTTCAGCTCAACGGTAATCGAACACTTAATCCTCGTGTAGCACTATACTGTACTTTTATTAATCGCCAGAAAGAGATACTCGATAATGGCATAATCCTTTATTTTAAAGCCCCCTACTCATTTACCGGTGAAGACATCGTCGAATTCCAAGCGCATGGCTCCCCGCTCGTCTTAGACAATTTAATTAGCGAATGCGTAGCATTAGGTGCAAGATTGGCTAGACCGGGTGAATTTTCCGAACGTGCTTTTCTTAACGATAAGCTGGATCTAACGCAAGCTGAAGCAATTGCGGATCTTATTCATGCAAGTTCGCAAACCGCGGCAAGGATGGCAATTCGATCCTTGCAAGGTGATTTTTCAAAAAAAATTAATGAACTTAATGAGAAATTAATTCATTTACGCTTATTTGTTGAGGCTGCAATTGATTTCCCCGAGGAGGAAATTGATTTTTTAAGTGATGGTAGAGTTGCAGGTATGCTGAATGATATCTTACAGGAGTTAAGTTCCATCCGTGCAAACGCATCGCAAGGTGCGATCATGCGAGAAGGCTTATCGGTGGTGATTGCTGGGCGGCCAAACGCAGGAAAGTCTACTTTAATTAACTGCTTAGCCGGCCGTGACGTGGCCATTGTCACTGATGTTGCTGGTACTACACGCGATGTGATGCGGGAGCATGTCTTACTCGACGATATTCCTTTGCACTTAGTGGATACAGCAGGCTTGCGCGAGAGCAATGATCGCGTGGAACAAGAAGGGATAAAGCGCGCGTGGCAAGAGGTTAGCCGTGCCGATTGTTTATTGATGGTAACAGATGTGACATGCGCAGATTGCCCAGTGTTAAGCGATGAGATTCGGAAGGCATTGCCTCCTTCTGTACCTATCATTCGAGTGTTTAATAAAATTGATGCGATCAATTTAAATCCTAAAAAGGAAGAAGATGCAGTATATCTTTCGGCGAAGCTAGGGCAAGGCTTGGAGCTATTGAAAGAAAAAATCAAACAATCAGTAGGTTACCAACCTATAGAGGGGCAGTTTTTAGCACGCAGGCGCCATTTAGAAGCGCTGGATCAAGCCAGGGAATTTTTACTGGCAGGGCAACGCCAACTAAGCGAATCGCGCGCCGGAGAGCTGCTTGCTGAAGACTTAAGGCTTGCACATCACGCTTTATGTGAAATCACCGGTGAATTTTCGTCAGATGATTTACTCGGTAGAATTTTTTCTAGTTTTTGTATTGGAAAATAGACTTATTTAAGGCCAGGAGTAAATTCATCCTCAGAATCAATATCCACGAAGCCAAAGTCTCCCCCAGAAGAAGGAGCATCGGACTTTTCAGGTAGAGCTGAGTGGTGAGCATCTTGTGACGATTTACTAATCGATATGGGCCTTGCGTATTTAGCAAGGCTTTTGCTCGCATTCGAACTAGCAGGTAAATCAAAGAGATCGTCTGCAAAATCCTCAGAGTTATCCTTTGAGTTATCGGATTTTTCTTTACTTAGTAGTCCATCACCAAACCTTTCTGTGGCCGCAAGTAAGAAATTTCCTGAAGCAACTGTAAAAAAAGCTGCAGAAGCAGGTGCTATATCTAAACCAATAAATGTAAGCAATTTAATAAAGGGTACCGCTAAGGTATTTACGATTGGTGTAATTGCCGGCCCAGCTAGAGCATAGAGTGCTGGCGCTGCGAATACAGCTAAACTAACATAAGCTGCAGCTGAGATAAGGATACTTAATCCGCTTAGAATAGTGCGTACGATTGGGTTTTTGAGCTGTTGAGCTGCTTGGAAACTGGAAATTGGTGAAGTAACCGTGCGCAGAGCAATATAAACACTCTTAAATAAGTACTGTAAACCATAAGTGAGAAGCAGCAATCCCGATCGAACGTATTGTGCTGCGGAATTGGTTGGCGCCCAATCAATTAAACGGTTTACAAAGAAATTTGCAACTTCTGAGGCAAAATTAGGTAAAAATTCCAGTGGGCGCCGGATCATATTGATTATCGGATTTATGATAAAACCAATGGTAAAAAAATAAAGGATTTTTTTGCCAATCCCCGATTCCTGTGGCCATCCCAAAAAGTAATGAGCAAAATTCGCTTGTTGCCGTTGTTTTTCATCAAGCAATGGCATGAAGGTGTCATAGAACGCTTGCTTAAAAAAATCAAAAAAACTTACTCTAACTTTATAAGCAGAGTAACTATTGTGAATGATGTCATAATAGTCACTAACCGGGTTTCCAATTTCTTCAAGGATATCCTCGCGTGTGGGTAACCTTCCTTCTCCTTGCAGTGTACGTTCACAAATCTTTAATGTGGCGGCGCTATGATAACCGCATGAGGCAGGATCAAAGAAAGATTGTGTTCCAAGAGAAATATAATCCGCTTTATCGGTTGAGCCATTCGTCCTATCTGTTATTAGAATTTCTTGTTCAGGAGCAGGCTTGGTGAGGGCACGCCAAAGGGATCTAAGCACTGTCAATGGGCTTTTGTCTCGTTTTTTAGCAAAAAATTTAACTGCATCACTGACCTTTGGGTCGAAAATCTTCATTGTTTGACGATCAGCTGAGGAGTACGCTGCGACAATATGCCCCTCAGTGGCGCCATGTCCAATTAAACCGACGAGGAACTGGCGAGGTACACGAACCCCTTTCCGTGCAAAAAAGGTATTTAAATGAGTTAGCATTT
Organism: Legionella micdadei; assembly: GCF_000953635.1. Lineage (NCBI taxonomy): Bacteria > Pseudomonadati > Pseudomonadota > Gammaproteobacteria > Legionellales > Legionellaceae > Legionella > Legionella micdadei. The sequence goes on along the minus strand of NZ_LN614830.1, from coordinate 3,304,716 downwards.
CGCCGTACTCAAATGCTTGTAATGGGGTAGTAATTACTGTTAAATCACTATTTGGGGCATGATAATAACTTAACCTTTCGATAGTATTGTCACTTGTGCCAAGAATAGTGACATCTTTACCTAGGGTTTTGTTAAATTCTTCATGATCGACACTTTCTACAAAAGGGTTGTCCAGTAACCTTTCAAAATCCGAACTACCTAGTGTGATATAACCGACCATTCTTAAAACTTCTATGAAATGTTTGAATAATATTCTAATAAAAAAATATTAACACAACATGAGCAACATTTAGTAATCAATATGCAAAAAATAAATACATAATGTTTCGTCTATTGCAAAATAGAATAATAAGTTTTATATTCCCACGGGGTGTTCATTTTTTTGATGGGTTGAGAAATTATGGCTTTTGAAGAATATTATGAAGAGTTCGCTGATGATAAGCACCAATTTTTTGCAAACGTTAGAAGTTTTGCTGACGCTGAAGAAAGAGCCCAAACCCATCACTATGGATTCCTAGCCTCTAATGAAAAACTAATTCGAAAAGAGTACGAGCTATTATTCGAACGCCTTAAAAAAGACGAGATAAATCGAGAAATCTTTTGGTTTTATTGCTATTACTGCTGCATTATGCTGCAAAATTTTCATCGTGCTTATGGGCAAGACGGAAAAGCTGATGAATTTTTAAAGTTACGTTTAGAAATAAAAAAACGTTTGCAAAAAAGAGGCGATACCAAACCAAACGAACCCACAAAACTTAAAAAAGATAAGGCGAGCGAGGACTCGTTTTTCGACTATCTTGGGAAAACAATTTCTAAGAACTTAATTGAATTATTAACAGCGCCTACAAAAGTATCAAAAATTCGCGATCTGGTGTCTACTGGTAACATCTATCGTATTTATTGGTTTTTCTGCCGCACCAGTATAACCAAGTCGTTTCTTTTAGCACGGGACTTGGAATTGCTTGATCGACTTGGCAGTATTTTTGGTAGGAAAATCGATGCTGATCGCATCGTTGATATTCTCGAAACACCAAACGCTACCCTCAAAGTATTAAGCGTCGGTTTCTTTGCTTTCCGCTTTATATTAAATGCCGCTATGTTGATTAAACATACCTACGGATCGAAGGCGGAGCGATCAGATAAAGATTATGATTGGTGGATGCGTCTCAAAAGTGAGCTGTATAAACGCCATCCAGTCATGATAAATGATGTGGTATGGGGTAGCGTCAATTTCATCACGAATTACAATTCACTGGTTGGTATACCCGATCCCGTTACTGGATGGATCGTAGTTGGGTTTCTATTCTTTGATTTTTGTTGGTTCATTTATCAGCGACATTTGGCTCAAAACGAGTATCGAACAAAAAAATCGCAATTAGAGCGGGATCTGGCGTTCTACTTGAGGGAGCTGCAAAACGAAGATCTGGATGACGAGAAAAGGAAAGAATACGCGCAACATTGCCAGTTATTAAAGAAACAGATCGATCAGCTAGACATAGGCTGGCAAGCCTTAAGTTCAGAGTTTTGGTTTAATAGCGCTGCCGCGATGTTATTGGCTGTCGGTTTCTCTGCATCCATGATATTTACAGCTCCGGCAATGGTGATTGCTTGCTATGCGATTTGTACTTTTGCTGTAGCAATGTACTTATCAGCGGGTGCTTATAAAAAATACCAGGAAAAGAGCCTTCAACTTGAGTATGCGAATATCCATAAAAGCGAAATCACTCAAGAAGAACTTGCTGCTGCTACCCAGGCTTATGTGCAGGCTCGTAATGAGTTCATTATTACTATGGCGAAAAACGTGCTGATGCCAACGTTATTTATTGTCACTTATGCTATTTGTTGGGAAGCTGCACTAGTGCTGACTGCAGCGTATATAGGGTATCAATTGTATAGTGCTTATACCAAACATCTAGAGGAAAATGCTAAGGGGGAGACAGTTGATTCGAATATCGAAATGGAAGATGCACCAGCTGAATCCCAAAGTTTATTACTAGGGACAGGATCCTCTTTATAAGCATCTAGCTTTGGAGCCGCAGCCTAACAGAGGGCTTTTTCGTGTAAATCCTCTGTTAGGCCGTGCTCCCCTCATGTGGCTCGCCCATTAATTTTGTAACTGTATTAATGTCACCGTTCGCTTTGGCTTGTATAGTCAAAGGTAAAAACCCCCTCTTTATTACTTGGCCGTTGAAAAATTTGAGGGTGTTTTAAGGTATGTGTGACATCGTAATAACCCGCTTTCCAATGTTCGTTCATTGTTAGCCGAGAAAATTCATAATCTTTGGAATAACTCTCATATTGTTGTGCGCGATAAATCAATTGGACAATATTATACACTTTATGATCGGCTATTTTTTTTAAGATCTTCGCTTCTTCAGTTTCCTGTAATTCGCTTGGTAATTCTGTAAGCAATTTAGAGAGTGCACATCGAGCTTGTTGGAGGCGTTTGAATTGATTGGTTGCCGCACGAGTTCGGCTAGAATATTGAATTTCTTTCTGGCGGGTCATAGCTCCCCTAAGATTACGCGGTATTGTTCCACGAGCACTCCATAAGTCAACTTGAAAAGCGAGCGTGTCTTGACGAGTGTCACCATCAACAATCCATAGTAATGGTGTGTTAGAAATCAACCCGCCGTCCCAGTAAAATTCACCGTCGATTTCAGTTGCAGCAAATCCTGGGGGCAACGATCCACTTGCCATCACGTGTTCGGGACGAATGATCTCACGATTATTGTCGAAATAAATAAAATTACCTGAGCATACATTCACAGCACCGACGCTAAAACGAGTTTCACCATGATTGATCCGATCAAAATCAACAAAACGCTCAAGCGTTGCTTTAAGCTCCTTGGTATCATAAAAACTGGTTGCTTCAACGGTACCATCAGGATGGAAGAATGGAGCGGGAATACGAGGTATAAAAAAGTTGGTTGTGCCGCTCATTAGAGTAAACATCGCACTCAGATTATTGAATAATCCACGGGCCCAATCACCTCTGGGAGCAAATTGCCCGGAAATGGTGGTCCAGTCCAGTAAAGGGTTTGTCGTAATGGTTTCCCAAAAACGTTTGAGTTTAGATGCCCTTTCTTTAGGAGGATTTCCAGCGATAATTGCGGCATTAATGGCACCAATCGAGATTCCGGCAACCCAGTCAGGATGGAGTTCTGCTTCTGCCAGCGCCTCATAGACACCTCCTTGATACGAGCCGAGTGCGCCGCCGCCTTGCAATACAAGAGCAATGCATTCGAAGGGTGGACGATTTTTTCCCGCGAAGCTTTGCGAATGTCGTTGCTTAGATTTAGACTGCTTACCCTTCATTTCGGATCCTCCTATCTCAATAAGTATAAGTATAAACCTTCTCTTGAGTTTAGGTATCTGCTTTTAACGACCAGGGTTTTTTAGTTAACTTATTAATTTTAAAGCTAATTTATACAATTCATTTTTATTTCTTTGGGTCAATTCGCTCGCAATTTTCACCGCTTGCTTTAGAGGTAATTCTTTAACCAATAAAGATAAGATCTCTTGTTCTTTTCGATTGGCATCACCCTCCTCCTCCTTTTTAGGCAAGACCAAAACAAATTCACCCTTACAACGCGCTTTATCTTCAAGAAACCAATTTTTAATTTCTTGAGCTGCCGCACTTATAAAATGTTCAAAGGTTTTTGTTAACTCTTTAGCAACAACCATCTCATAGTTTTGCCCGTATACTTCGATAATGTCGTCTATACAATCGAGAATTCGATGCGTCGATTCATAAAATACGATAGTGTGTTCACTCGCTTTTAACGATTCGAGTTTGGCTCGTCTACCGGTTTGTTTGGCTGGCAAAAAGCCAACAAAAGTAAACGTATCGCAAGGTACTCCAGCTGCTGAAAGAGCAGTTATCAAAGCACAGGGACCTGGAATGGGTACAACTGGAATTTGCTTTTGGCGCGCAAGGCGAACAAGAGGAAAACCGGGATCACTGATGAGCGGTGTGCCTGCATCACTGATTAAAGCAAAAGATTTACCTTGTTGTAAGGTTTCAATAATGGCCTCTGCCTTAGTGGCCTCATTATGGGCATGTAAAGAAAGTAAGGGCTTATTGATTCCTAATGAATCAAGCAGTTGGCCAGAGTGACGCGTATCTTCGGCTAAAATCGTATCCACGGATTTAAGCGTAGTTATCGCACGTAAACTGATATCCTCACGATTACCGATTGGTGTGGCAACAATATAAAGAGTACCCACAGAGGTTGCTGAAATTTTTACCATAGTTTATCCTATTGCGTTCCTGCGTTTTGGACCTACCCTCATGTTATTAAAGTCGCTCAAAATAAATTTTATTGCAATTATTGGTTCAGCTATTTTGCTTGTGCAATGCATGAAGATCCCTGAATCGCAAATTCATCCAACTGCCAATAAAACCAAAGCAACAGCTGCAGCTACCCCATACACGATGCCAGCGACCGCTTATCTTGCCTTGGCAAAAAATCAGGCGGACATTGAGAAGCAGAATATGCTGATCATGGCTGCAGGTCGATTTATCTATGATGGCCAGTGGCGCGATGGGATACGCACTCTAGCGCAAACGAGTAATTTATCTCCCGAGCAAGCTAATGCAAAAAATATCTTACTTGCTAAAACTGACATAATCCGCGATCAACCGCGTTCAGCAATTGCTCGATTATCTGGCGTGCATGAAATTAGCAATTTGTCTCCCTTTTATCAAGTTCAATATCATGAAATTTTAGCTTCTGCTTATGAATCAGTAGGAAATCGTGCAGAATCAGTAGTTGAACGAATTAAACTGGAAAGATTACTTTCCGATGAAATGAGTCAGGCCAATAATCGTCGTATTTTATGGCTCACTTTGACCAAATTACCTGTGGCGGAACTTAATACTTTAGCGGTGGAAGCCCCTGATGACTCCGAACTGCAGGGTTGGATGAAGTTAGCTTTGATCTCACGACAAAATCAGAATGATGCACAAGCGCTTTTTGCCCAAGTTGAACAATGGCAAACTCAATACCAGGGGCACCCTGCCAATCAGTTATTACCTTCGCCGCTAAGTGCAGTGAAACCTTATTTGCATCATTCTCCAAAACAAATCGCCTTATTATTACCCTTAAGCGGGCCGTTAGCAGGTCCTGGCGGCGCTATACGCGACGGGTTTATGGCCGCAGCCAGTAACTCGCCAGCAGATATCCGTCAATACGACACGGCTGCAGGCAATGTCGCGGCTTTATATCAACAAGCGCTGAGCGAGGGTGCAGATTATGTGGTGGGTCCCTTGAGCAAAGCGGATGTAGCGGTTGTGGCAACACTCGAACATCCTGTACCCACCTTGCTACTTAATGATATTGATGTGGCTAATAGCACAAATGTTTATCGTTTTGGTTTGTCTCCTAGCAATGAAGCAAGACAGGTAGCTGTTAAAGCTGGAAAAAAAGGCTATCGGCGGGCGCTGGTTATCGCGCCTTCTGGACAATGGGGAGATGAGATTGTTGCAGCATTTACTTCTCAGTGGCAGAGCAATGGTGGTGTTGTCGTTGATAAACTTGCTTATGGAAATAATGATGACCTGAATGTCGCTGTGCGAGACTTACTTCATGTTTCTGATAGTCAGGCTAGAGAAAAAAAGATTAAGCGGCTATTGGGACAAAGAATTCAAGCGATACCCAGGCGCCGAGAAGATTTTGACATGATTTTCCTACTTGCTTACCCTTCCAAGGCGCGACAGATAATGCCTTTGTTGAGGTATTATTTCGCAGGCAACGTTCCAGTCTATGCAACATCGACTGTTTATGCAGGAAGTCCAAATATCATGCAGGATAAGGATCTTGATGGCATTATTTTTAGCGATATGCCCTGGGTCTTCGCCCATCAGATGGCAAATAGAAATTGGCCAGAACAGCTGAACAGTTATAATCGGTTATATGCTCTAGGGATGGACAGTTATACTTTATCAACCCAGCTCAACCAATTATTACTCTTCCCAGCAATGGGTATTGATGATAAAAGTGGCGTCCTTTACTTGAATCGAGCACAACAAATTGCAAGAATTCCTGCTTGGGGGCAATTTAGAGGCGGGGTTGCTGTAACGACCGGCTGACACTGGCACGACTAAATTTGTTCGAAGGAGTAACGATGTCATTGAAGACTGGAATCAAGGCAGAACAACGGGCACGAGATTATCTCCTTACACAAGGATTACATTGGGTGAGGAGTAATTACCGTTGTCCTTGGGGTGAAATTGATTTAATTATGGAAGAACAAAATTACTTAGTCTTTGTTGAAGTCCGTTCCCGCATGTCCCAAGCTTTCGGAGGGGCTATAGCCAGTGTTACTTACGTTAAGCAACAAAGGATTGCTAAAGCTGCTGCCCATTACTTAATGACAACTAAAAAATACAACAAGCAACCAGTACGTTTCGACGTATTGGGTTTTGAAGATAAAGGACAACGGGTTGAGTGGATTAAAAATGCCTTTGAAGCAGGGCTTTAAATTAAATCGGAAACAGTAACATGTCCCAGATGGAAGATCGCGTCAGACAACTCTTTGGTATTAGCATTGAAGCAAAAATTGCCGTAGCAGATACCTTATCTGCTCAAATAGCTAAAGCGGGTTTGCGCTTAGTTAATTGTTTACTTAATGATGGCAAAATCCTGGTGTGTGGAAGCGGCGGCTCGGCAGCAAACAGCCTTCATTTTGCTTCGGCTATGATTAATCATTTTGAAGTAGAACGTCCTCCTCTACCAGTGATTGCATTGACTGATATTGCTTCGCTCACATCGGTTGCCAATGATGGCCACTACGATCAAGTGTTTGCTAGGCAAATTCAAGCGTTAGGCCAAGAAGGTGATGTCTTACTTGTGCTATCAACTTCAGGGAATGCTGATTGTATTTTGCAGGCGGTAAACGCAGCAAATGATAGGGGAATGGATACGATTGCTTTAAGTGGCCGTGATGGGGGCGTCCTTGCTAATCATCTGGGTCCAGAAGATATCGAATTGAGAATACAGGGCGATAATGATGCCCGCATCCGTGAAACGCATTTATTTATTTTGCATTGCTTTTGTGATCTGATTGATCAATCCTTATTTGGTCAAATGTTGGGGTAGATTATGAAATTTCGTTCAATCATTTTTTTCCTGGTATGCTCCTTACTTACTGGCTGCGTTGCGGCTGTTGTTGCAGGTGCTGCAGCAAGCTTGGTGGTATACGATAGGCGCAGCGTAGTTACGATTGAAAGTGATGCACGCATATTTCACAAAATCCATACTGCCATAGTAAAAGATCCCCGCTTTCGCGATTCGAGAATTAATGTGACAAGTTTTAATCGGGTCGTTCTATTGGTAGGGCAAACACCTGCTGCTTCATTACGAGTCCTAGCTGAAAAAATAGCACAGAATACACCTAATGTAAGGCGCGTATACGATGAGGTAACGGTTGATTACCCTCTACCCTTGGCGGAAAGAACAAAGGACACATGGATTACGAGTCAAGTAAGAAGTTTAATGCTTACTCGAAAAGGCTTAGAATCCGGCTCCATTCGCATTGTGACCGAGAATGGTGTCGTTTATTTAATGGGAATTGTGACACACGAACAGGCCAATCTTGCTGTCGATGTCGCAAGGCAAGTGAATGAAGTAAGAAAAGTAGTCAAGGTTTTTCAGTACATAGTCTAAAAGTATGAAAAAACAAGGACGTTTTATTACCCTTCTAGTGGGAATCATGTTGTTAGAGGGTTGTTACAGCGAGCTATGGACCGGAGCAAAGCTCGTTTACGATCGGCATAACGTTTACAAAAAAATTGACGATTACCAGTTAGGGGCGAAAGCAGGTCATGCACTTTTCGATGACCAACTGTTTAAGCAAAAAGGCTGCTCTATCGATTTAGCAGTTTTCAACGGCGATATACTACTTGCAGGACATGTACCTACTGCCGGGCTCCGAAATGAAGCAGTTCGACGGGTTTCCTCTCTAACCGGTTATCGCCGCGTCATTAACCAGCTCGATGTAAGCAAACAACCCAACTCAGTGTTGGAGGACAGTTGGATTACTGCCAAAATACGCAGCCAGATTTTTGCAGATGCAGAAATCGATCCTCATGCATTCAAAGTAATAACCTCTGACTACATTGTATATTTAATGGGTGATGTCAGGCCACAGCAAGCCGAACGAGTCATAAATATAGCTAAAAACACACAAGGGGTTGAGCGAGTGGTCAAATTGTTTAAGTACTATAATCTCAGCAAACAGGCCATTGCAGACAGCTGATCTAAAATAGACTGTGGCCTGGCACATCCAGGCCACGGGGTATTGTTTTTCCAAACCAGGAAGTGGCTAACCTGGAGGATACCTTTTACTTTATCAATGGAAGCGACCTTTATCCAGTCGTTTACGAATTTTTCTTACTCTAAGTGCGCGTAATAAACCTGTCGATGTATTAGCGTCACGTTCTTCATCATAACCGTTCAAGGTTTGAACTGGGTGTGTTTTGCAATGTTTCCGGTAGGATGTGTGGTTTTTATTGTGTTTATGGTGGAGCTCGTCTCCATAGCGATTGAGCATTTTTTCCCGCATGCTAGTGGCGGTACGTTGTTGCTTTTCAGACATATACGATTCCTTCTATTGCGAGTGAACTGCCGAGGGTTAATGGAAATTTATACAAAAAAAATGATGTAAAAAAATACAAAACCCCCTACTTAAACTATAAGCAATTTGGCATTATTATTCCAGTAATTGATGCAGCTCTTGCCTCAGTGGAGAGTAAAAATCAAAGCTACTTTTTTACATCTAAGGCAAAAGTTGCTTTGTTTAACCAAGATTATTGCAAAAACGAAATGGAGGTGGGTATAAACCGAGAAAATTGTTATTTTTACCTCCTTTATTATTTAATCCTGCAAGAAGTGCTCGCCCGTATTTAGATTTCCGCCTGAATGCAAAAATGTGGGACTCCAGTTGATACAGGATGTTGGATTTTTGCCAATATAATCCAGTTTAATCTTCTAACGAATAGTAGAGAAAATTCACCAGGTTATTGCGGGTAAACAATAAACGAGGTATGTCATTTGGAGTGGGGTAGTCTTAGTGTTAATTAATGAACAGTTGCGTATCCAAGCTGTTTACTTTATAATCCGCGCGTTAAAAGATGGGTGAAATGTGAAAGATAAGCTTGGCGTTAGCGGCGTAAAGCGCATGCTTGGAATTCAACTGTTGACTAGTGTATTGATATCACTATCACTACTTTTGATTTTCGGCAAAAGGGAGGCAATGTCAGCGTTATTAGGTGGCATAGTTGCAATAATCCCCTCAGCGCTGTTTGCAAGAAAATTATTTTATTACCGAGGCGCCAGAGCAGCACGGCAAATAGTCAAAGGCTTCTATTTAGGTGAAGCTTTAAAAATAGTGTCGTCAATTATCTTATTTACACTGATTTTTCTATTAGTTAGGATCACCCCTCTTGCGTTTTTTTTCACCTACATTGTGGTGTTAATGAACTACTGGTTTGCACCACTGATTTTTGCTAACAAACAAAATAGGCCTGAAAGTGACTGAAATGGTATCTAGTACCCAATACATCAAGCATCATCTTACATATCTAACGTATAATTTTAAAACAATGAGTTTTGGTTCTAATGGGTTTTGGACAATAAACTTAGATACCTTATTTTTCTCTTTGGTGACAGGGATTATTATTCTCTCATTGTTATACTTCGGTGCACGCAGGGTCACGACCGGTGTACCAGGAAAGTTGCAAAATTTCGCAGAATTGTTGCTTGAGTTTGCAGACAATCAGGTGAAAGATTGCTTTCATGGGAAAAGCAATCTAATTGGCCCCCTTGCGTTGACAATCTTTGTTTGGGTTTTCTTCATGAATTTTATGGATATCCTTCCCGTTGATATTCTGCCCTTAGCGGCGCAATCTCTCGGTATTCATTATCTGAAAGTGGTACCTACTAACGACCTAAACCTAACTTTTGCGCTGTCAATTTCCGTTTTTGCACTGATAATAATTTATAGTGTGAAAATAAAGGGAATAAAGGGATTCGTTAAGGAATTGACATTACAACCATTCAATCATCCTGTATTTATTCCATTCAATCTACTACTTGAGCTGGTTGGATTGATCGCTAAGCCTATTTCCCTCGCGTTGCGGTTATTTGGTAATCTATATGCTGGCGAATTAATCTTTATTCTGATAGCGTTGCTAACTCTGAATGCGGCGTCAACTTCAGTTATAGCAACAACAACTCTAGGGACTGCACAATTTTTGCTGGCCTTAGCGTGGTCGATTTTCCATATATTGGTAATTACGTTGCAAGCATTTATCTTCATGGTACTGACTATCGTTTATTTAAGTTTGGCTCATGAAGATCATTAAGGTTTTTTTTAAATTAATCATTGTCCATTAAGGGGATTTATATGCAAGCTGCAAATTTGATAGCACAGATTCAAGGTATGACTGTTATTGCAGTCGCTCTACTCATTGGTTTAGGTGCTTTAGGTACTGCGATTGGTTTCGGTTTATTAGGCGGAAAATTCCTTGAGGGTTCTGCGCGTCAGCCTGAAATGGTTCCAATGTTGCAAGTAAAAATGTTTATCGTTGCAGGCCTTCTCGATGCGGTAACAATGATTGGTGTGGGTATTGCGTTGTACTTCACTTTCGCTAACCCCTTCCTCAGCAGCTTGGGTTCTTAAATAACACCAAATAAGGGCGCAAAGCGCCCTGATTGCTACGGGAGATACTACCTTGGAAATTAATTTAACTTTGGTTGTGCAAATGCTGGTTTTCGCAGCATTTGTTTGGTTTACCATGAAATTTGTATGGCCTCCGTTGGCTAAAGCGATGGAAGAGCGACAAGATAAAATAGCCGATGGGTTATCAGCAGCTGAGCGAGGTCGCAAAGAACTAGAGCTTGCTCAACATCGCGTTAAAGATGAATTAAAACAAGCGAAGGCGCAGGCCTCAGAGATTATTGAAAAAGCAAATCGCCGTGCGGCGCAGCTGATTGAAGAGGCTAAAGAAGAAGCTAAGTTGGAAGCACAAAGGCAAGCGAAGATAGCTCATGAGCAATTAGTGCAAGAAATAAATCGTGCAAAAGATGGTTTACGTAACCAAGTAGCTCAATTAGCGATAGCCGGCGCAGAAAGGATTCTTAATCGTGAAGTCGATGCAAAAGCGAACAGCGCGCTGCTCGATGATCTGATCGAAGAGATTTAACATGTCGAATACCACTACAATCGCCAGGCCTTACGCGAAAGCAATTTTCGAGCATGCCTTAGCAACCAGAAAGCTTAGCCAATGGTCTGAAATGCTGCATAAACTTGCTGTTGCAGCGTTAGATGAGAAAGCAAGGCAATTTATTACGAGTCCAACCGCTACAGTAGAACAGCAAGTGGATTTGCTAATGACTCTTTTTGCAAAGGAAGAATCAGAGGAAGTCTCATTTGTTAGAAATCTGGTCATCCTGTTGGCTCAGAACAAACGAATAATGTTGTTACCCGACATTAAGGCAATATTTGAAGTACTGCGTGCTGAACAAGAAAAAACACTGAGGGTGGATGTCATTAGTTTTTCTGAACTTTCATCTGCACAACAAGAGAGACTAATCAGCTCACTTAGCCATCGATTACAACGCCAAGTAACACTTAACCTTACTATTGATAAGTCATTGTTAGGAGGGGCAGTTATTCATGCAGGCGATTTAGTTATTGATGGTTCGGTGCGTGGAAGATTAAATAAACTAAGCTCCGATTTAGCCGCGTAACAGAGAGGATAGATTTCATGTCAGAACAAGTAGCTTTAAACCCATCTGAAATCAGTGAGTTAATCAGAAAGAAAATTGAAAAATTTAGCGTTACAGCTGAGACGAGAAATGTAGGAACCATTGTCAGTTTAAAAGATGGAATTGTTCGTCTGCATGGTCTTGAAGATGTGATGCAAGGGGAAATGATAGAATTTCCTGGAGGCGTTTATGGATTAGCTCTAAACTTGGAGCGAGATTCAGTTGGTGCCGTAATTCTTGGTGACTACTCTAACTTAGCAGAAGGTCAACCAGGAAAGTGCACCGGCCGTATTCTTCAGGTTCCAGTTGGCAAAGCGTTATTAGGCCGTGTAGTCGATGCACTGGGTAACCCAATCGATGGTAAAGGACCTATCGAAGCAACTAAAATGTCTCCTATCGAAAAAGTTGCTCCAGGTGTAATTAGCCGGCAATCTGTTGATCAACCTGTTCAAACTGGATTAAAAGCGGTTGACGCAATGATTCCAGTAGGCCGCGGCCAGCGCGAGCTGATCATCGGTGATCGTCAAACAGGAAAAACAGCGATTGCTGTTGATGCGATCATTAACCAAAAAGGCACTGGCGTAAAATGCATTTACGTTGCTATCGGCCAAAAAGCTTCCTCTGTTGCTGCAATCGTTCGCAAATTAGAAGAAAGCGGAGCGATGGAGCACACCATCGTAGTTGTTGCTGGCGCTGCAGACTCAGCTGCTCTGCAATTTATTGCACCTTACACCGGTTGCACCATGGGGGAATACTTCATGGAGAGAGGTGAAGACGCACTGATTGTCTATGACGATTTAACAAAACAAGCTTGGGCGTATCGCCAAATCTCCTTGTTGCTAAAACGCCCACCTGGACGAGAAGCTTACCCTGGGGATATTTTCTATTTGCATTCTCGTTTATTGGAGCGTGCTGCTCGAATCAACGCAAAGGAAGTTGAAAAGCTAACGAATGGCGAAGTAAAAGGTAAAACCGGCTCGCTTACTGCTCTACCGATTATTGAAACACAGGCAGGGGACGTTTCGGCTTTCGTACCAACCAACGTTATCTCCATCACTGATGGTCAGATATTCCTTGATGTTGATTTATTCAATTCGGGTGTTCGTCCGGCAATCAACTCTGGGTTATCTGTATCTCGAGTAGGTGGTGCTGCTCAAACTAAAATCATGAAAAAATTGGGTGGTGGTACACGATTAGCCCTAGCGCAATTCCGGGAACTAGAAGCATTTTCACAGTTTGCTTCGGATCTTGATGATGCAACACGTAAACAACTGGAACGTGGACAACGCATCACTGAATTAATGAAGCAAAAGCAATATTCACCGCTCTCAGTGGCAGAGATGGCAGTATCCCTTTTTGTTGTTGAAAAAGGTTATCTGGACGATATCCCTGTTGCAGAAGTTAGCGCTTTTGAACATGCTCTTCACAGCTATATGCGTGCTTCTCATGCATCTTTATTGCAGAAAATTAATGAGACAGGCGCTTATGATGGTGAAATTGAATCACAATTGAAAGCAGCTGTAGAAGAATTCAAACGCAGTGGTAGTTGGTAATAGTACAGAGCCCTGCCGTGCTGATGCGGACAGGGCTTAATGATTACGCAGGCTAGGGCTCTTTAAGAGGGTTGTCTGTTAATTAAAGGCGAAGCAAGATATGGCTGGAGCGAAAGAGATCCGTTCAAAAATTGCGAGTATTAAAAACACGCAAAAAATTACGCGAGCTATGGAGATGGTTGCTGCGAGCAAGATGCGCAAAACTCAAGACAGAATGCGCGCGTCAAAACCTTATGCAACTAAAATATACAATGTCGTTAGGCATATAGCTCGTGCAACATCGGAATATCGTCATCCTTTTATGGTTAATCGCGATATTAAACGAATTGGTGTTATAGTAGTTACCTCCGACCGAGGTTTGTGTGGCGGACTGAATTCAAATCTATTACGCGAAACGATTCGAGTTCTCCGTCAATGGCAGCAGGAGGGGAAAGAGATTGATCTTTGCGTGATTGGCCGCAAGGGTCAAGCATTCTTCAAGCGTGTTGGCGGGCGAGTCATAGCATCCGTTGATCAACTTGGCGACAAGCCGGGTATTAAGGAATTAATTGGTGTTGTTAAGGTCATGCTAGATGCATTCTATCAAGGTGAAATTGATGCCTTGTATGTAGCTAACAACGAGTTTGTAAACACCATGACACAAAAGCCAAATGTCAAACAGTTGTTGCCGCTACCTATAGCGGAAGAAGACAGCAAAACACTTGGGCATCACTGGGATTATATTTATGAGCCTGATGCCAAAGAGTTACTTGACGCTTTATTGGAACGCTATATTGAGCTGCAAGTTTATCAAGCAGTGGTAGAAAATATTGCCTGCGAACAAGCCGCAAAAATGATTGCAATGAAAAGCGCGACCGATAATGCAGGCGCCTTAATTAAAGAGTTTCAATTGGCTTATAATAAAGCCCGACAAGCTGCCATTACTCAAGAATTGGCGGAAATTGTCGGTGGTGCAGCCGCTTTATAAGAGGGTATACGATGAATAGTGTAGGAACAATAGTTGAAGTGATTGGTGCGGTGGTCGACGTAGAATTTCCCCGCGAAAGCGTGCCCAAAGTAAACGATGCGCTAAAGCTCGTTGAAGGCGACTTAGTTTTTGAAGTACAGCAACAACTAGGTGATGGTGTTGTACGCACAATTGCAATGGGTACCACCGATGGTTTGAAACGCGGAGTAAAGGCGCAAAACACAGGGGAGCCGATTCGCGTTCCAGTAGGTAAAAAAACCCTTGGACGAATTATGGATGTTTTAGGCCGCCCAGTAGACGAAGCGGGCCCTATTGAAGCTGATGAGCATTGGGCAATCCATCGTAAAGCGCCAAGCTATGAAGAGCAAGCTGGTGGCCAAGAGTTACTTGAAACAGGTATTAAGGTAATTGATTTGCTTTGCCCCTTCGCAAAGGGCGGTAAAGTGGGCTTGTTTGGCGGTGCTGGTGTAGGTAAAACCGTAAACATGATGGAATTAATTCGTAATATCGCTCATGAGCACAGCGGTTATTCTGTGTTTGCTGGAGTTGGAGAGCGTACTCGCGAGGGTAACGATTTCTATCATGAAATGAAAGACTCTAATGTCTTGGATAAAGTGTCACTGGTTTACGGACAAATGAATGAACCACCAGGAAACCGGTTGCGTGTTGCTTTGACAGGTTTAACAATGGCAGAGAAATTCCGCGATGAAGGTCGGGATGTGCTGTTGTTTATCGATAACATCTATCGATATACTCTTGCGGGAGTGGAGGTATCAGCTTTATTAGGCCGTATGCCTTCAGCAGTAGGATACCAACCAACATTGGCAGAAGAAATGGGTATGCTGCAAGAACGGATTACTTCGACCAAAACAGGATCGATCACTTCCATTCAGGCAGTGTACGTGCCAGCGGATGACTTGACTGACCCATCACCTGCGACAACGTTTGCCCACTTAGATGCTACAGTCGTACTATCGCGCCAAATTGCAGAATTAGGCATTTATCCTGCGGTAGATCCTTTAGATTCGACATCTCGACAATTGGATCCATTGGTAGTTGGCCAAGAACATTACGACACTGCTCGCCGTGTTCAGCAAACTCTGCAACGATATAAAGAATTAAAAGATATTATCGCTATTTTGGGTATGGATGAATTATCTGAAGAAGATAAGCGTGTGGTTTCTCGTGCACGTAAAATCCAGCGTTTTCTTTCACAGCCATTTTTCGTTGCCGAAGTGTTCACCGGTTCACCAGGTAAGTACGTTTCATTGAAGGATACCATCAAAGGATTCCAAGGAATTCTTGCTGGTGAGTACGACGACTTACCTGAGCAAGCGTTTTACATGGTTGGAAGCATCGAGGAAGCTGTTGCAAAAGCTAAAACCTTATGAGGCAAACAGACATGGCAATAACAACGCACTTAGATATCGTTAGTGCTGAGCAAGAAGTATTTTCTGGTATCGCAGAACTGGTCGTTGCTACTGGCGAGCTTGGCGAAGTCGGGATTACCCCCGGACATGCCCCCTTGCTAACGGTTCTAAAACCCGGAGAAATCCGAGTGACTCTACCGGGAGGCAAGCAAGAAATTTATTACGTTTCTGGCGGTATGCTCGAAGTACAGCCTCACTGCGTCACTGTCTTGGCCGATACTGTGGAGCGTGCTGAAAACCTTGACGAAGCCGCTGCCCTTTCAGCTAAAGCACGAGCGGAAGAAGCAATTGCGAATAAAAACACTGAATTAAATTATTCATTTGCAGCTGCTGAATTAGCCCGTGCTGTCGCCCAGATACGTGCGATTAAGAAAGTTAGAAAAGATCTTAAATAATCTATATGTTTTCGGCGCTGTTTTTCAGGCAGCGCTCTCCAAAATGGTCGCTGAGATGCATTTGAAGTGTTGGCGGCGACCACTGTTTAAAAAAGACTCTACTTTTCACTTGCCATGATGTACAAAGCAAAAGCTAGTTTCTTCTGGTCGGTTGTACATGCCTGGCTAATTTGCCAAATAGCTCAAGCTGATAAATCTTGCGACTGGTGCATTAATCACCCAAAAGGAAGTTCATCGGCAAATGGGAACGGAGTGTTGTAAAGAAACGTCGCTTAATTAATCATCCCTAAACCAATAATAGTTCATTAAAGTTCCCGAAAATTGTATCTCGGGGATCTACTGGTCACATTGGCCTTAAATGTGGTTTCGCAGCATTAACTCCGCTGGATAGGGTGACAGATAACTTTGGCCCTCCAGGTAAGGTTGTGGGTAATGGATTAGATGATGATTGATTAAGGTAATAGGAACAACTAAAGGTACTAAGCCTTGCTGATACTGTTCAATTAGGTTAACCAGTTCCTGTTTATCCATTTTAGTCAGTATTTTTTTAAAATAACCTAAACAATGCATAAGTACATTCGCATGCTTATTGGGTGTTGCAATATAGCATAATGTGTTCATAAGCTTATAAAGGTACTCTGGAGCCAAAGAAGCTATGTTTTTTTTATCAACACGGCTTACTAATTGCCCCAATTCGCGACTTTTTGACGGATGGTGGGCCATTAATGTTAATTTATGGCGGGTATGAAAGTTGATAAGTGCGTGAGCTGTGAGGCCTGGCTCATTGGTTACTTGCCAATCATGATAGACAAATAGCCTCTCGATGAAATTTTCACGAAGCCTAGGATCATTTAGCCTACCCTCCTCCTCAATGGGTAAATATGGAAACTGCTCTTCTAATATTTTTGCATATAAACCTTGGCCAGATAGGGGGGCTTGGCCTTTTCCTTGATAGATTTTGACGCGCCTTAGGCCACAACTGGGTGACTGACTTTTTAAAATATAGCCGCTGATGTGAGTTAATTGCTGCATTGTCTCATTAGCAAATTCAAGCATGGCCAAGGTGTAGTCCCGCTCAACATTTTTTACCTCCACCAAGCGAGGTGATTTGGGATCGCCAACAAGCCGAATTGCAGGTCTGGGTACACCCATACCAATCGCCACTTCAGGACAAATAGGTAGGAAATCAACGTAATTAGCGAGGAGATCACAAATGTAACTATCGCGTTTGTGCCCTCCGTCGAAACGAACTTTCTCGCCGATAAGACAAGAAGATACCCCAATCAAAATACGATTTTTCATCTGAATCCAAATAAAATGGGCTAATGATTGAGTCTACTTGAATAACCGCTAATTTTTCCAGAGCTAAATAAGTGCTTGCAAATTTTAGTTTTAACAAGAAGTTATTCACTTATTCATCTATTAATTCACAAGGTTATCCACAGGATAAAAAAGTAATTATGAATATTCCTGGTAAAAAACATTAATTTTCAATAAGATACAAGAATAATGTTCTAATTTTGAAAGATTAAGCAAAGTTATTCACAGATTGCAATCCATATTTATTCGCCAGGTCAGTAATTAATGATAAAATAGTCAATCTTATAAATCGCTTACCCTAACGTGGTAATGTCTGCAAACTGAAGCTAAATCATGAAAATTATGAATGACGCGATAGAACGTAAGCCGCTCACTGAGTTTACAGAAAAAGCTTATCTTGATTACTCCATGTATGTAATTCTCGATAGGGCACTACCTCATATTGCTGATGGTTTAAAGCCGGTGCAAAGGCGTATTGTCTACGCAATGTCGGAATTAGGCCTTAAGGCGACTGCTAAGTATAAGAAATCAGCGCGGACAGTTGGGGATGTCTTAGGTAAATTTCATCCACATGGTGATACAGCCTGTTATGAGGCAATGGTGTTAATGGCTCAGCCTTTCTCTTATCGTTATCCATTTGTGGATGGCCAAGGAAATTGGGGCTCGCCAGATGATCCGAAATCGTTTGCTGCTATGCGCTACACTGAGGCTAGATTATCTGCTTATGCTGAGTTACTACTTTCGGAATTACAGCAAGGCACTGTAGATTGGGTCGACAATTTTGACGGCACCTTGCAAGAACCTGCGCTTTTACCCGCAAGGTTACCCAATGTGCTACTTAATGGGGCAACTGGCATTGCTGTTGGTATGTCTTCTGACATTTTACCGCATAATTTAAACGAAGTTGCAAACGCTTGTGTTTATTTATTAGACAACCCTCAGGCAAGTTTAGATGAAATCTGCGCTTACATCAAAGGCCCTGATTTCCCAACCGAAGCCGAGATAATTACTCCCAGCACTGCTATTAAGGCAATGTATGAATCGGGAAATGGTTCAATAAAACTGCGCGCCGTTTATCGCCAAGAACGGCATGACATTGTTATTACTGCCCTACCTTATCAAGTATCTGGAGCTAAGGTCATCGAACAAATCGCGGCACAGATGCAGCAAAAGAAATTACCCATGATTGAAGATTTGCGGGATGAGTCTGATCATGAGCACCCTACTCGACTTGTTATTACGCCTCGATCTACTCGAGTCGATGTTGAAGGCTTGATGTCTCATTTATTTGCTACAACGGATTTAGAGCGCAGTTATCGTGTCAATTTTAATGTGATTGGTCTGGATGGTAAGCCGCGTGTAAAAGGGTTATTAGCTATTTTACAAGAATGGTTAACTTATCGTTTGTCGACCGTGCAAAGGCGATTACAGCATCGTCTGGATAAGATACTTGATCGGATCCATGTGCTAGAAGGCTTAATTATCGCTTATCTCAATATTGATGAAGTAATCGCTATTATTCGCGAACACGATAATCCAAAACAAGGCTTAATGGAGCGCTTTAAGCTGAGCGAAAGGCAGGCTGAGGCTATTTTAGAAATGAAATTGCGTCATCTTGCTAAATTGGAAGAAATTAAGCTGCGCGGTGAGTTGGATGAGTTAAGTATTGAGCGCGATGGAATCCAAGCGATTTTAGCAAGCGAAAAAAGGTTGAAGAATTTAGTTAAAGACGAAATCATTGCCGATAGAGACCAATACGGCGATGTTAGGCGCTCGCCGTTGATCGAGCGCCAAGATTCACAGGCTTTAAAAGAAGAAGATATTCTACCCAATGAGCCTATCACAGTCGTGCTTTCACAGAAAGGATGGATTCGTGCTGCGAAAGGCTATGACATTGACGGCCGGGAATTGAGCTATAAAGCAGGCGATGAATTTAAAGCGCAGACCAATGCACGTAGCAATCAACAGGTTGTGTTCTTTGATAGTGAAGGAAAGGTATACACCTTACCTGGGCATGTTCTCCCTTCTGCCCGCGGCCAAGGAGAGCCTTTAACAGGTAAATTGAATCCGGCAGATGGCATGTCCTTTGAAGGACTCATTTCAGGTGAGCCAGAAGATTGGGTGCTATTGGCGAGTGATGCGGGGTACGGCTTTATCACCCAATTACAGGAATTGTATGTAAAAAACCGCAATGGCAAAGCTTGTATTAAATTGCCAGCAAACAGCCGAGTGATGCCGCCAAGGTTAATTGCCAACAAAGAGTCGCAGTTCATTGCTGCTGTCACGAGTATTGGACGTTTACTCGTGTTCCCGATAAAAGAGCTTCCTGAGCTTTCCCGTGGAAAGGGGAATAAATTAATTAATATTCCCTCAGTGAAAGCAGAACAGCGTGAGGAGTTTCTTATCGATTTACAAGTTCTTTTTTCAGAAGATGCATTGACCGTTCATGCAGGTAAACGCCGCTTTACGTTGAAATCCGGTGACCTTAACCATTATTTTGGCGAAAGAGGCCGTCGTGGTAATCGCTTACCTCGTGGATTACAAAATGTGACGGAATTACAAGTGTCTTCGAGTAATACTTAAGGATAATCATCGTGTAACCCTCCGCGCCATCCCTCGATGACGTGGGGTACGAAACAAGATTTCTTAACAAAAAACATACAAATTTGATTAAAATTTATCAGCACAATTTACCATCAATACGGTATAATAGACTAGGCTTTACAATCGAAGGGTCATGCTATGCTTTTTTTAATTCAAGGCGATGCGCAAACAGTCTACTCCGCATTTGGTCGCTCTGGGTTTATTGCTTATGATGCAAGAAGAAATGCTATCCGAATCGATGTAGAACGTACCCGCTTTTTTGGAACTGCTTCCGAATGCATGCATCACCGAAGTGTGTGGTTGAGTAACCAAAGTTCCATCCGCAGTTATGCCCAGGGCAATATGTCAGCAGGTAATCTTTTTTTGTTGTTTGGACACAAATTGCCTTTACCTTTTTTTAAGGAAGGAGAGGAGGATGAAGATGTTATTGCAAACACCAATAATATTTGTTTTGCTTATGTTGATCAAAACAAGGACTTGCATGGCCTAATCCTCTACTTTCGAAAAGACGATCCGACAAAATGGCTAATTGGCCTTTCGAAAAATCCCCATTTGCAGCCAGAAAATGTTGATATTAAAGTTTTGACCCCGTTTGATCCTAGGCCTTATCGCAAGCTGCCGTGTGAAATAAAGTCCGGAGCCGAAACCAAGGATGAGTTTATTGAGGCGATTGGCTCACCTAGGCTCGCAAAATTCATTAAATACATAATTACGCTTAACGAAGAACTGAATCCTTGCGCAGAAATAATTAAATTGTTCCTTCAAAATGCGGTTTCAGAATCTAACTTTGTCGTTAATGATGAATTATTGGCATTTTTTGAGCAGGAAATCCCAAAAATATTAGCGAGTAAAGAGCTTAGATTGTTGCTTGATTATGACTTGCAACCTTCACCGCAGCAAATTCAAGCTTGCTTGGATCCAGAGACAGAGTTATACAAGCTTCTTAGTGCATTTGAGCGTGGTGATAACGACAGACAAAATAAAGCCCAGTTGACCATTTTATTACTGCTTGACCGATATGGCTTGAATGAAAGGCAAGAGGCAATACGCAGCGATAATGTTTTTGTAGAAAAACTATCTAACTTATCAAATGTGCATCAAGATTTTTTACCGATTTTACTGGCGGATCCGTTCAAAACAGAAGTTTTGAGATTTCTTACGCAAGGTGATCATTGTTCGGAGTTATTGCTTCAGCTTAAACAAATAGAAGATCAGCAAATTTGGCAAAAAATCATAGACCTTGCCAAATGGCCATGGCAATTTCCGCAAGATGCGTATCGCCATGCAGTGATAACTAAGTTATTGTTAAATATCCCTGATATTTCCGAAAAAAATCTTCAAGCAATCTATGAATGTTTAGGAAAAAAGAAAATTTCAGAGGTATTGAAGAAAGTATTTGATCCTTTTGTCCTTGCTAATTATCTAGCAGCCAAGCCGGCAGAGGGTTTCGATCTATTAATGCATGCGAATGACTTTTTCGCTCAGATTTTGCCGAAATATGAAGGAACGGCTCGATTGACTAATCGACCATTATCACCTCAATTACTGGCTGCTTTAGCTGAACAATACGTAAAAAATCCCGGTGATGCTCTTTTGGCTTCGCTTTATTATTGTCATAGCAAAGATCAAATAAAAGCAGGTTGCATCCTGAATGAACTGGGTTTTTTAAACTTACCTGCTTATTTGTTAAATCCCGTTGTTGTTTCAGCAGTTAATTTGCTCGAAAGTTGCAATTTAAAGCCCTGCATTACCCATGTACTTAATAATGAAAGCCTTTTTGTGGCTTTAGGTGAGATTCATCAACTTGAAACCGAAACCTTAAGAAAAGCAAGCCTTATTTTAGTGAGCCAAAACGCCCTTAATGCTGACGAATTTCGTCAACTTTTAGAAGATTTCAGGACATATCCGGGGTTAGCGCATTTGGTTATCCTTGCTCATAAAAAGAACTGTTCTGTGCAACAAATCAAAGAGCTGGCATTCTCGCCTAGGCTACATCAGGCAGCTAGTACATTGTTCGATCTAGGTATTGAATTTAATTTTAATCAGCTTACGCCATTTACTTGTCAGTTCCTATTCGTTATTGCTGATTTGATCAAAACGCAAAAAGCAAAAGAAACACTAAGTGGCTATCTCAAGGGAGTTTTACCAGGAATTTTACGTTTTTTAAATAAAGAAATCTCCTGGGATGAACTCAAACCGTATATACAAGGACAGGATTCTTTGCTGCGCGAAGAGGATGAGGAGTCAGCTCAACACCTAACTGGGCTCATTATAGAGCAATTAAATGCATTCGTTATCGCAAGTCATCATGGCATTTCTTCGGACATGCAAATGACAAAAAGCAAGCAGCTCGCAAAGGACACAGGTCGTACTATCAAATTGTTATCAGAAAAACTGAAAGAGAAGTCTGTACCTGAGGAGCAAAGAAGGGTTTTATATGAGCACGTATTTGCCTTTTTTTCATCTTTAGATGCGCATCGCCAAGTGGCTGTAGCAAAGGTTCCACAGGTTATTGATGCATTAATCAGCTGTAATTTGCAAGGTTCTATGGTTTCTTTAGATTCTTTGTTACAGAGTCCATTTCTTGCGGGTGCAATTCTGGCCTTAGATAAATTGCATCTCCCAGCTGCAGATTTATTAGATAAAGAGCAACCATTACAGGATGAAATTGCAGCCTCATTGGTTAAACTTGGCCAAGTGGGTCCCGAGAATGTACTTGCCTTTAAGTTGGCGATGCAGGATGACAGCAAAGGGCATGATTTTCGTCTTTTATTGGCAAGGATGGGTAGGGTAAACAAACAACAACCTTATCTCATAACGTTACTCCATGATGGCATTGTGAATCGTAGGACATGGCCGGAGTTTGAAAACATCGAGAAAAATGTTGCAGGCCAACGCAATAAAGCACAAGGTTATGATTTGGATGAGAGCCTAATCCTGATGAACAGGCTAAGGGCACTTAATTTTAATGATCAGGTCATTGAATTCTTGGCCAAGGACAATGATAAAAGCAGGCAATTCCATAAAGCCGTTTTACGCGTCGAGACAGAATGCCAAACAATAAGAAGTAGACTGAAAATCAAAGCAAAGGATAAATGGCAGCAGCTGAGTGCTTCTGAACCAGAATATCGTAAAGGGTTATACCAGGCGCTTTATGAGGCATTAATAAATCCGTGTGAACCTAAAGAGCAAAAAAATGCACTTGGAGAATTCACGAATAAACTCAACCAGGCTGCAAAACACATCACTGATATTGTGGAAATCGATAGAGATCCTGAAGCAAGAATTGCAATGATGGTGATTGTGAATATACTCACCTTAGTATTTACCCTGAGTATTGCTAATTGGGTCCACCAAAAGAATACGGGTGATTTTCTCTTCTTTTATCGACCAGCCTCAAGCGAAGCGTTAAACAGCCTCAACAAGCAAATCCTTGAAGAAACAGCTACTGAGATCATGGCGGCACCGGCAGGATGATAAAACGAACTAATTTATTGCTTGTATTAGCCTTAGTTTTCCTTGAATGGTTGGATTTTAGCCTTTATCTTTATTTGGCAAAATCAGTCTTTGCGAACGATTTTTTTCCGCCTTCCTCCTACAGCTTGACTTTAAGTTTTGCCCTGTTTGCTGCAGCTTACCTTGCCCGCCCTGTAGGCGGGTGGTTTTTTGGAAGGAAGGCCGATTTGAACGGACGGCGTAAACCGATGGTTTTTTCTGCTGCATTAATGGGGCTGGCCACATTAGGGATCTGTTTGCTTCCTAGTTACGCGCAAATTGGCCTGCTGGCTACTTGGGGTTTGCTCATTTTACGGATTGCCCAAGGTTTGGCTTTGGGTGGCGAAATTAATACCTCAGCCATGTTTTTAGTTGAACACCACCCTGCTAAGCCGCTACTGGCTGGCAGTTTAGTGGCAGCCAGCGGTGCTTTGGGTATGTTTCTAGGTGCGGGAATCGCTGCCCTTTTGCAGCACAATACTATTTTATGGGCATGGCGGATTATCTTTGCCATTGTTGCCCTGGTATCGTTATGGGTTTGCCATCTACGCAAACGCTTATGTGAATCTCCCGAATTTCAAAGAAATACGCTTTCTATTAAAGAAATTTGGCCAATGCACTGGCGCGGGCTGTTTAATATTGCCATTGTGGGGGCTTATGTCGGTGTAACGGTCTATCTATGCAATGTATTTTGGGTATCCTTTGCCATCGATCAACAATTATGGAGTAAAACACAATGTGCTTGGACGGGTTCGATAGCGCAATTGCTCTCCGCTCTGCTTGCTGTGCCCATTGCCTATTTTTCTAAGCCATCATCTGTATACCATTTAATGCGGGCAAGCATGATGGTGATCACTTTAGCCGCTCCCCTCCTTTTTTTCTTTACGAGTAGTCTTATGTCAGTAGGCGTTTTGCTATCCGTTTTAGCTTATGCTTTGGCAAATGCCTTGCTTTGCTCCTCGCTCTATTATTTGCTTTATCTGCAATTGCCAGCCCAATATCGATGTCGTGGGGTTTCAACCGTTTGGGCTCTTGCTGCTAGTTTGGGGGCTGTAAGCTTGCCTGTTGCCGAGCAAGCAGTCCAGTTTGGGGCAATTTGGCTACCTGGCTTTTTAGTCAGTACAGTAGCTATTTTAAGTTTCTTTCTACTGCGCAAATACGAATATCAATATAAAAGCGCGCTCAACCTAGAAAGCATGGGTGGACAAATTTAATTCGAATACCCAGTCCTGATTTGGCCAGCTAATCTACAAATTATTTCATGAAAATGCAGTCTAGCCGTTATTAATACTATTGAACTACTGTTTATTTTCTGTTTATATGGATAAAAATAGGAATTGAATAGTAAGGAAGAGCTATGGCTGTGCCATTGAAGGCGTTGCGGATTAGCCAGCTAACTAAGGCTGAAGGACAAGAAATTACCCCATCAGGCCATGCTGTTGAAGGAGTTCAATTTACGGATATTGATGGCTCCGTAAAGAAAGGATTTTTCAAACCCCTTGCCGCTGATTATCCCGATCTTTTAGCCAAATATTCTGTTGCTGTAAGCGTTGCGATTCGTCTCGCCTTAGGGGATAGGGCTGCTGAAGACAGGCTTGTTTTTGATGAAACAGGTCAAAAAATAGTGGGTACGGTTTCGATTGCATTACCTGGTTATAAGCCTTTACTCAGTAAAGGAAGTAAATCAGTTCCTGAGGATCCACAGGAAAAAGAGCTTGTCTGCCCTTCGAAAGAAACCTTAATCAAACATAATGTTGCGGAGTTATTGATCGCCGCTTGGCGATATAAATGCGATGACCGCCATCCCGATAATTTTAGTCTGTACGGGTTAATCGATTGGGACATGTTTCTTTACCACATCACGCGCATCATGAAAGGGGGGCGGCTTATTGATGGATTTTTAAAACCGATTCCCAAAAAAGGAATGAGTTTAAAAGATCACGAATTAAATACGTTTCCCAATGTGCAAAACAGAACACATTGGCCAGCTAACGAAAGGCCGGGGAATTTTAACTACTATAAGCATCACTTAGCCGCCGAAGCATTTAAATCATTAGCGGGATCTACCGATTTCCAGGAACAAATGTTTGAGGCCCTGCTGAAGGAGTTACTTACTTTTGATCCAGAAATGTTGCGTGTACGCCTTGAAGAATATTTAGGTGATTTAACACTCGACTACAGTTCACTTGATTTTGCGAAAAAAACAGAGTGTGAGCAAGAATACCCCAGCATATTTAATAGCGAAACTGACAAGAAACTTTTTATTGATCATATGGTTGCTGTTTTTCAGAAAGAATTCGGCGAGTTTCGTGCGGCTGTTATCTATTATCAGGGTTGTAAAGATAACGGACATGGGACTGCTGTGTCTAGTTTTGCTAATTTTTTGCGCAATAAACCCTCAGCGTTTAAAAGGATTTATGAGTGGGCAGAAATGCAGAATCAAAAAATGGCAGAGCAATGGAAAAAAGCAGAAGGTAAATCGTTAAACACTGACTCCATTTTAGATGCTTACCATGTTGCCCCAGAGGGGCGCTACAACCTTGCAAGGATGAAAAAACATTACCACAAGATTTGGCGGGATTCACATTTTCTGGCGCTGAGTTCGTGCCTGGAGGAGGCAAAACTTCTCGCCAACAAATTGGCAAATGAGCTTAGGGCGGTGCCTATTCCAATGACTAAAAAAGAGCAACAAAGTGCGGTGTTCGATCCGAGTTTAGCAGAGGCTTGGATGCTTTTAGGCGAGCCGGAAAAAATGACGGAATCCTTGCAACTCGACTGTCATCCGGAAAATAATCTGCGGCGGGGGCTTATTGTCTTAGAGCAGTTTATCGAAGACCTTCATAGATGCTGCAGTGCTTACTACAAAATAAAGTTGGAGGAACTGACATCAGATAAAAATAATGCTTTCCTTGAAGAAATGATAAAGCTTATTCATGGCTGTGAAAAGGAGCTTTATTCAATTTTAGGCAAAGAGGATTTAAGTGTTTGGGCTCGCGATTTCACTACCATTGCTGATGATTTGCAGCGAATATATGGTGGATTAAATTTCCAAAGGCATTTATTTTCAAAAGACCAAGCTCTTGGTGCTGACGCCGAGCACGATTATCCTGCATTACTCAAGCGCAAGCACACTGATGAAGAGGTAGTAACTGCCTGCTTGACGGCATTATTTGAGTGGGCAAATAAACTTCCTGAGGGGCAACTCGATAAGTATATCCAGGCAATTATCGAGCAAGAGTATCAACCGAGTTTCTATAATTTTCTTTCAAACCGTAAGCGTGCAAGTTTAGTGCTAGGATTTTTATCCAGTTCAACGAGAGATAGCGGTGCTGATCGGTTGGGGACTATCTTAAGTGTGGGAGGCCTTGAAAGTAACTCTTTAAATACTCGCTTAATTGCCAACTTAATTCCGCAAATGCTCGCAGATACCGAGCAAGTTGATGTGAATTTGCTTAGTGTGCGCACTGCTTGCAATAAAGAAGAATTTGATAATTTTTATTATGCACAAAAGGCAAGGGAATTTGTGTTAAATGATCCGCGATTTAATCATATCCACGCAAAACGAAATGTCATCTTATTGCAGGAAGCAATGTATGATTGGGTCGCTAAATTGCCCAGAGAAAAGTTTCAAGCAATAGTCCTTTCCGCAGTAACCACTTATGAAGGGCCATGGTATTCGTATTATTTGAGTAATCGGGCAAGAGGAGAGACTGTTCGAAGTTATTTTGATGAAAAAAAATACCCTAATCTTAGCAATGAAAGAATCCTTGCGTTTATCTTTGCAGAAGGGGGGATAACCTCATCGTCTCTAAACCCGCTGTTATTTAAAATGATTTTAGCGGCGATGAAGGAAGATGTTAAAAAAACAAAAACGGTTTCTAAAGCGGCAAGTTCGGATTGGCGAGAACCCAGTAGCGATGTAGACAGAAAAAGAATTGAAGCGAAAAAAGCAATGCAGGACTTAAAGTACAATATCGTAATGCAAGCTGCCGTAAGTGAAGGCCCTTCCCCGTGTCCTTTCCTTACCTCTTTAGAGCCTTATGCAAAGGAGCGAACTTACACGATTGCTACTTCAGTTGATTGTGGCTCATACAGTGCGGACACAATACTTCAAACCCATGACGGGTTAGAGTTCAAGTCGCTCCACTAGGGAACTGCTATTCTTTTAAAATGACAGTACAACCTTTTTCAAGGTATCATTCATAACCAATTTATTTTTGATCCCAATCTTATGCTGAGTGATTATTTGAAAACGATGCCCCAATTTGTGGCGCCAAAATTAACCCTAACCCATTTTGCTGGTTTCATGGCTAATGTACAGATTCCATTGATAAAAAATGCGCTAATTCGTCTTTTCATTCAGCAATATGGTGTAGACATGAGTGAGGCAAAGGAAGAAAATCCTGAAGCCTACAGCACGTTTAATGATTTTTTTATCCGTCACTTAAAACCGGAGTGCCGGCCATTAGCACAGGCTGATATTGTCTCGCCTGTCGATGGTTTTGTCAGCGAACTTGGTGCAATTAAAAAAGGTCAAATCTTACAAGCAAAAGGCCGTTACTATACTGTTAGTGAATTATTGGCATGCGATGCAGGATTAAGTAAGAAATTTACGCAGGGCTGTTTTGCAACACTCTATCTTTCCCCTAAAGATTATCATCGCATTCATATGCCCCTTGATGCAAAACTCGTCAAGATGATTTATGTGCCAGGCAAATTATTTTCTGTACAACCTACCACTGCACGTGTGATTCCCCATTTATTTGCCCGTAATGAGCGCTTGGTTTGTTTCTTTGAAACAAAGGCAGGCCCCATGGCCATGGTATTGGTTGGGGCAACGATCGTGGGTGCTATTGGTACGCGTTGGCAAGGTGATGTTAAGCGTTCAAAGCACAAGCGCCATATTGACTTCGCTGAATTCAACAATTCGTCAATCCTTGTTAAGCAGGGCGAAGAAATGGGCTATTTTAAATTAGGCTCTACGGTGGTGCTCTTGTTTGCAAACAGCGAACAGGTGCATTGGCTAAACCATCTGCGTGCCGGCGACAAGATTCGCTATGGGCAGGCTTTTGGAAAAATAGAATAAAATAATGGTACCGAGAAGAGGACTCGAACCTCCACGGGGTCACCCCCACTAGCACCTGAAGCTAGCGTGTCTACCAATTCCACCACCTCGGCAATAGCTGGCTAACATACTTAAGATCGGTCTAGCTGTCAATATTTTGTTTTCAGTATTAGCCCGTTTCACTGAACAGTGGCCTTAAGAGGCTCTCTAGAAACCGGGATTTCTGGGGCTACATTACCTACCTGAGTTTTAAATTTGTCTAAACTCTCCTGTGCTTGCTGTGCCGCCGCTGCAACATTTTTCTCTGTGTCACCGGCAAAAAACTGCGGGCGATAGGTTTTAGGTTGAGGCGTTACCGCAAGGGAGAGCAACCACTCGAGTCCGCTTAAGACTTTTTCTATGAACGGTTGCACCCAACTTTTAAAATCATTAAGTTGAGACAATTGGCGCAGATTATTTTCATTAAGGTCGGTTTGCATAGCGGTTATGCACTTAGCGGCAAAACTTGTGGGTTCCTCGTACCCTTTTTCTAAATTTAAATAATTCAATATATGATTATTTAAATCACCTTTAACTTTAGAAAGGATATTGGTAGTAACTACACTGTCAGCTGAGCTTAGATAAGTATCAACAGTCCCTACCATTTGGCGAACTATGCTGACTTCCTCTGAGGCATTCCTCTTAGTAAGTTCTTTGACCTTCAAGGTCTCGGCTTCAAGTGCTGACGTACGTTGCAGCACCCGTCTTTTGAATTGTTCTAGCTCTGATTGACTTGGCAATTGATAAGTGAGAACCTCATCGTGATTGGGTCTACTGAGCGCTTTAAGTTCCGTTTGAGGAAAATCAGGCATTTTGCTCATTTGGCGCCGTAAGTCCTCTGTATTCGCTATTTCCTTGGGATGTCCAGGTATCACGGCTTTGGCCCCCTCACCCGAAGGTTGGAGAAGAGGACAAGCAGATACCGCTTCCCTGTATTCTTCCGCTTTTTGATTTGTTTCATGTAACAGAGCTATAATTTTTCTACATTCTTCAAGATAAGTATTGTTTACTGTAGCAACTTCCCGCTCTAATTCCGTTTTTAGTTCAGTTAGCACCTCTTTACTTTTCTTCGCATCTGATGCAATTTTAGTTGCCCTCATCCTTTCATCAGAAAATGCATCGACAGTTTTCTTGATGCTAGCTTTTATAGATTCAAGGTCTGGTGTTTTAATGTCTTGATATCGGGAGCATTTTCCAATCCCACTAACCAAAGTTTCTAAATCATCAACTAGGGAACGAATCTCTCGTGCCTCCTTCGCTATAAGCTCCTGCCTCTTCTTCTTCGTCCCTTCGATCTCAGTGTGTATACCCTCTATAATTTTACCTAGCTCTGTTTTGATTTCTTCAAGCTGATTTGAGGCGTTTCCTATGGCTTGAACTTGACCTTGGAGTATTTCGCTTAGCTGTAACTGGCTTTGAGATCCGGATAATTGTGCGAATTCAGCCTCTTTGCGTTTCACAACTTCATCAAATTCAGCGGATCTTTCTTTATAGCTCTTCACCAAGCGGGCAAGTTCACGATTCTCAGACCATTGTGGCTTTAAACTTACTTCAGCCTTAGCATTGGGTACCGGACTATCAGACGGGGTCTGACCGGTGAGCAACTCCTTAGCTGTCTTTATTCCCTTTTCTATGCTTCCCATGAAAGTGGTAGCGTTTTCTCCTTCTCGAGTAGGTGCCAGACCAGGTTCTTCTAGTGATTTAAGTGTGCTGTCAAATCCTGCGGTCATACTTTCTATTTTACTGAGAAGAAGTCCATAGCTATTTTTCTTCTCCTCGAGTATGCCAGTTAACTCTCGTACTGCCTGTTTACCTGTTTTTTCCTCCAGTATCGCACCTTTAGCTAAACTGTCATTCTGAATAACCTCAGCTTCAGAGGCAACAGCAGGTATTTCAGTGGGTATGGGCAGTGGACCCTCTTCAGAATGAATAGAGATAGTGCTTTTGGCCTCTCTTATGGTTTGGGTAGGAATCCGAGTAAGCGTTTCTTTAGAGGATACTGGAGGAGACTTTTGTAATGCGTCAACTTCATCAAGCTGTGCAAGTCTCTCAGTTATGTTTCTAGTGGCTTCGTCGATTCCTTTGTATGCGCGAGTGATATTTTCGAGGTATTCCTCTGCTTTTTCGACTTCTACTTCGCGGATTCTAGTGCGAGTCACTTTGCCTTTCTCTACCAGCCCATTGGGTAGTTGCCGATCTTGTGACTTGTATTTTTCCCAAGCTTCATTAAATTTTGTCATATCGATGGGGGTGGTATTTGTTTTTTTACGGTAAAACCAGTCGCGCAGGGGAGAAAACTCTTCCTCGAATTTTCCATAATTCTCAAGCTGTTGTTGGATTTCTAAGTTAAATTTTTTAATATCCTTTAATCGTCCTTGAATATACGGATCATCGGATAATTTGCCTTCCTTAAGCCCCCTTTCTTTTTCCTCAGTTTTTAGTTTTTCCTCAGTCTGTGCAGCATGCTTCAGCAACTCATTGATTGCCTCCTTTTTTTCTGTTATTTGTCTAACAAGCACTCTGTATTTCTCGTTTAATTCGTTAATGGTTTTCCTTTGTTGCAACTCGTCAAGGGTTGCGCTGCTGAACCTGGGTTTTTGTAGCTCTTTAAGTGCGTTGGGAGTGATTCCTGCGCTTTTGAATTCACCAATGGCTTTCTCGTCCAGAGTAATCCCTCTTTGTATTGTTGTGAGCGTTTCTCTACTAATTCCTGCTTTTTCAAATTCGCTAATGGTTTTTTGGCTAAGATTGGCCATCTTGCTTAATTCGTCAAGCGTTTCTTTGCTTGCCACTTTTTGTTGATACTCAGAAAGCGTTTCTGATGAGTAATAACCTGGCTTTTTACCTTGCTCTATTTCGATCTGCTGTTTAATTTCTTGTAACTCAGTGAATTGTTGCTCTATCTTTTGTAATTCCTTTAGAGCCTTCATACTCAGTTTAGTCTCATGTAATTCTTCAATGGCCTCTCTACTGACCTTACCTTTAAATTCATTAATGGTTTTTGCATTAATTGTTGCGAGATTTGATATATCAGAAAGTCGCATTCCTCTCTCTCGGAATTTATCAATTCTTTTTTGTGAAACGCCTGCTATCCTTAATTCTTCAAGAGCATCAGCACTGTATGTTCTGTTGTATACGATTACAACTGGTTTTTGCAATTCTTTAATTTTTTCTTCTGGAACACCAGCCTTCCTCATTTTTTCGAGCTCTTCAGTGCTGCGTTCGTGCACTACGGAGTTTTCTATTACTGCTTCCCTCTTATGGGACTTCTTACGCGCTTTGGTAGTGCTTTTGGTCACTGTAGGGCTTACCTCAGCAACGGGAGTTGGACCGTAAGTTGCGTCCATGAGGCGACGATATTCATCCCCCAGGCTAATCATGCCGGCAGTTGGATAAACTTTGCCAGTCGATTCTTCAAGCTGCCGAAGGTATTTTTTGAGTGTACCTACATAGACTTCAGCATTGGCCTGCATCTCGACTTTTTCCGGCATGGTTATTTCAGAGAAAACGTCGACTATTTTCTCTTTTGCTTTAAACAACCCACCAACCAAACCAGTAACAACTTTTTCTGCGACTGATTTAGAGGATGGTTCTGTAGGGGTGTTAATTTCTGGAGGAGTTAAGCTTTCAATCATTCCTTCAAGGAAGGCAACTTGTATCGA
Organism: Legionella micdadei; assembly: GCF_000953635.1. NCBI lineage: Bacteria > Pseudomonadati > Pseudomonadota > Gammaproteobacteria > Legionellales > Legionellaceae > Legionella > Legionella micdadei. The sequence goes on along the minus strand of NZ_LN614830.1, from coordinate 3,272,412 downwards.
TTTTTTAATGAAACCAAGATCATTAGCAATTTGCGCTAAAGTTTTACGGTCATTGGTGCCTTCCACTTGTTCAATATATCTCTTGATATCTTCAAAAGACTCGTCTCGTACTTTTACACGTTGGGGGGTGGTACTAAAAATGGAGTAATTGGAGTCAAGCAAGGAGTAAGTTAGTCTTAGATCAGCCAATAACTTTTCTCTCATATCTTCTGCAACAATTGGCTTAACTTCTGAAACGGTTTTGTGCCCAGTTTTTACAACAGTTGATTTAGGTTCTGTAGCAGTTCGTTTAACCTCTGCGGTGGTTGGTTTATCTTTTGTGACGGTTGGTTTAACTTTAGCTTGGGAAGCGGTCTGTTCTTTCTCCTCAAGCAATTTTTGGTGGTAGTGATGGAACTCTTTCACTGCATGGCGTAGCTTGGCAAGAGGAATTGTTCTAATCGTTTTAGTAGTAGGCTCATTCAGATCCTGTTGCCATTCCTTGATTGTTTCTAAAAAGAGCGATTCTTCGCTCGGTGATTCCAGACGGGATTTAATTGATGAAAATAGCCCAGTGCTTCGGGGAGATGGTAATGCACCCATTCTGCTAATCATGCCATCTATAAGAGCAATTTGAACCGACTTATTTAAAAAACCAAATTCCCTTTTTTTCGAATTTAGAAAAGTGGGATCATTGCTGTTTGTTACTTGTTCAATCAAATCTTTGACATCTTTCAAATAAGACTCGCGTGCTGAATCAGAACCCTCTTGAATAAAAATGGAATAGGCGGAACTATTGTCAGGGGATGGACTAATTAAAGAAAAAAGCCCAACCAGATTATTAAGCAAAACAGCTTTGATAATGGTGGGATTTTTTACCCATAGTGTGCTTATTTCCTGCTCAATTAGCCTTAATTCTTGTTCATCAGTGGCCTTTTTTGTTTTTTCGCTTAAATAGGCATATAGAGCGCGTACAGTCTCTCGCTCGTCTGCATTTTCTTCTGGAATGAATGCTACTAAGGATTGAATCTGTTCTAGGCTTTTAGTAATCTTCTCTTTCATAATTGCACCTGCCATTATCCTAAAATCCGTTTTAGATATTGCTTCCGTAAACTCATATATAAAGTTTATAGACTTAAGATTAGGGGAATATTAAGCAGCTCTAATTTTGAACAGTTCTTTTGTAAAGAATTTGCAAATCTATCACTAATGTCCTAATTTAAAATAAAGTTTTAGGGCAGCGGAAAGAAAGGAATTGATAACTTTCTTATTAGGAATAACTGTCAGTCACAAACGTTTGTTGGAAATAGGTGTCCATGCTAATCATAAGATTTCTCGAAAAAACAGTTGATTATGCTTTTGCTTTTTTGCCTAGAAAAATTCCTAAAAGCTTACCGCTTTCTAATCCCCGTCTCATTGCGCATCGTGGTGCACATAATAAAAAAAAAGGGATTATCGAAAATACCGACACAGCATTTGCTGAAGCGCTTGCTTTGGGCTGTTGGGGTATTGAATTTGATCTCCATGCCACTGCTGATGGGGTTTTGGTAGTTAATCATGACCCTACCTTAAAGCGTCTCTGGGGTAAAAATGTTGCAATAAGGGAATTAAGTTTTAAGCAATTAAGAGAATTAGTCCCAGAGGTGCCAAGTTTCGCCGAGGTAGTAGAGCGTTATGGTAAACGCTTGCATTTATTTATCGAATTAAAAGCCCCTTTTAATGCAGAAGCAAGTCTTTATCACGATCTACGCACCCTTACTCCCTGCGTTGATTACCATTTATTGACCCTCAAGGAGCCAGTGTTCGCCTCAATGACGTTGTTTTCATCCGAGGTCATGCTATTGGTTGCTGTGCACAATAATGTGAGTCAATTTGCAAGTCTTTGCTTGCAGAAGCAATACGGTGGTGTTTTGGGACATTATCTTTTATTTGATGATAACCAACTCGAAAAACTGAAGTCGGCAAAAAAGAAGGTTGGCGTAGGTATGGTTGATTCGAAATTCAGTTTGTACAGGGAATTAAACCGGGGTTTGAAATGGGTTTTTACAAATAATGCCGCCCCAATGGTGCAATATTTAAAAGAATTGCAGGAGTCCAGATAAGGCGATCACCCCGCTATGCTTAAGCTTTAGTCTTAGGCACAGCGAAGGATCTAAGCTTGTACAAAAAATTACTCCGTGTTCTAGGGGGCAACCATTTCCTCAGGCTTAACATACTCGTTAAATTGCTCAGCCGTTAGAAAGCCTAGCTTAACTGCGGCCTCCTGCAAAGAGATGTTTTCATGATGTGCTGTCTTAGCAATTTTAGCCGCCTTATCATAACCAATATGCTGGTTAAGCGCAGTCACTAACATCAAAGAATGATGCAAGTAATAATCAATGACAGTGCGATTTGCTTCCAGTCCCTCAACACAGAATTCCCGGAATGAACGGCACGTATCCGCTAAAAGATTTAATGAGTGCAGCACATTAAAAATAATGACCGGCTTAAAGACATTAAGCTCAAAATTACCTTGGCTGGCCGCAACGGCTACTGCCATATCATTTCCCATGACTTGCGCGCAAACCATTGTCATGGCTTCGCATTGAGTGGGATTAACTTTGCCGGGCATGATGGAGGAGCCAGGTTCGTTTTCCGGCAGAATCAATTCACCGATGCCACAACGCGGACCTGAGCCGAGCCAGCGAACATCATTAGCAATTTTCATTAATGCACAAGCTAATGCTTTGAAAGCACTATGAGCCATAACTAAAGGTTCATGTGAAGCCAAAGCGGCAAATTTATTCGGTGCGGAGGTGAAAGGAAGCTTGGTGATTGCCGCTATATTTGCCGCTGCTTTCACTGCAAACTGAGGATGGGTATTTAATCCTGTACCTACTGCAGTACCACCTAGTGCCAGTTCATACAACTCAGGCAGAGTTTGTTCAATGCGTTGCATGCAGGCATCTAGCTGCGCTATATAACCTGAGAATTCTTGTCCTAGCGTTAGAGGAACAGCATCTTGTAAATGAGTGCGGCCAATTTTCACGATGTCCTTAAAGCTACGCATTTTTTCGGCTAAAGCTTCACGCAAATCGCGCACGGCAGGTAGAAGTTTTGCATGAATAGCCATTGCCGCAGCGATATGCATTGCCGTTGGGAACGTATCATTTGATGATTGTGACATATTGACATGATCATTGGGATGAATGGGTGTTTTACTTCCCATGGTTCCGTTAGCCATTTCTATCGCACGGTTGGAAATGACTTCGTTTGCATTCATGTTTGACTGAGTACCGCTTCCAGTTTGCCAAACATGTAAAGGAAAATGTTCGTCTAATTTGCCTGAACATACTTCTTCAGCGGCTTTAATAATTAGCTCAGCCTTCTCTTGCGGGAGCTTGCCTAATTCAAGGTTGGTTAAGGCGGCTGCCTTTTTCAATATACCAAACGCATGAGTGACTTCACGCGGCATGATATCGCGGCCAATATTAAAATGATGGAGGGAGCGCTCCGTTTGCGCCCCCCAGTAACGGTCAGCAGGGACAGCGATTTCTCCCATACTGTCTGTTTCAATGCGAGTTTTACTCATAGTGCGTCGTCCTCTGTAAAAGTAATAGAGTTAGGTCTAAAAAATAAAGCGCTAAAATAGCACCAAGATTTTTTGCCGTATAGTAAAATTAAAATCTAAATTCGTTTTTTAGTGAGCCATTTGTGAGAGAAATCCGTATATACCAGGCTGGTCCTTATCACTCAGGCCAAACTATAGAGCTGTCACCCGAAGCCGGTCAACATGTAGGTGTTGTTTTGCGAATGCAGCCAGGAGATAAGATCACTTTGTTTTATGGTGATAATCGTGAATTTGATGCCATTTTGGTTGCAGTCCATAAGAAAAAAGTCAGTGTTCAGATTACTGCCGAACGAGAAATGAGTCGAGAGTCGCCAAGAGTCATCCATCTGGCACAAGCAATTTCCAAAGGCGAACGGATGGAGTTTGTCATGCAAAAAGCAGTGGAGTTGGGGGTGGCAAGCATAACCCCACTGATTACCGCACGGTCGGTAGTTAAATTAGATCAAGCAAGAATGGAGAAAAAGCTCAGCACTTGGCAAGCGATAGCTATAGCCGCTTGTGAGCAATCAGGACGTAATCAAATTCCTAAAGTGAAAGCGGCATTAACTTTGGAAGAGTATTTGCAAACAAACGTGGGGCAACTAAAATTCGTGCTAGACCCAAAGGGCGCTAATACCTGGCGAGATTACCATTTTAATCAATCTGAGCTTGCTCTACTTATCGGCCCGGAGGGTGGTTTTAGTCAAGAAGAGCTTAGGCAAATTTTCTCCGCTGATTTTAAACCATTAAGCTTAGGTCCGCGGATATTACGTACCGAAACCGCGGCAATAGTTGCGCTGAGTGTGTTGCAAGCTGTCTGTGGTGATCTATAATGTCCTGAGGTCACCTAATTTAATCAACCGAGGTTTCATTCATGAGCGCTAACATAAAGACAATAACTGACTCTAACTTTGAGCAAGAAGTATTGAATTCGGGTAAACCGGTCTTAGTCGACTTTTGGGCAGAGTGGTGTGGTCCCTGCCGAGCATTAACGCCAATCCTGGAAGAAGTCGCAGCAAACCATAGTGAGAATGTTGTCTTTGCAAAAATTAACATTGACGAAAACCCACAAACACCATCCAAATATGGGGTCATGAGTATCCCTACCCTTATCCTGTTTAAGAACGGTCAAGTAGAAGCTGTAAAAATGGGCTTGCTTTCAAAATCACAGTTAAGTGCGTTTGTTGAAAGCAATGTGTAAAGATTATTCATTTTTTTCTCCTTTCAGCTTATAATTTAAGCTGAGGAGAGAAAAATTAGTGGATCTCCTTAAAAAGCTGTGTTAGGCTGTTGTCTCAAATGTGTAGCCATTTTCTCAAGGTTGCCACTTCAAATTGCCCATTTCGCTGTACAACTGGGATTTTGTCAAACACAATCGTTGATAAGCAGTTGTCCTGATAGGGTGATAAATCTGGAAGATTTTGAGAGATTGTCTGTGGACTGGCTATAGATTAAGCCTACCCTGTTTGGGTTTAGCACAAACGGCTAATTCTCTGATAGAGGCTGATCTACAATGTGGACAGCGGCTTTCTAACCTGTCCTTCCAATATTAAATTATCCCGGAAATTTCATTTCGTTTAACCAACACATCAAGTGAGAAGTATGAATCTTAGTGAACTTAAGCAATTACCCATTGCCGAACTCGTCAATATCGCACAAGAAATGGGGGCTGAAAACACTGCCCGCATGCGCAAACAAGATATTCTTTTTGCTATCCTCAAAGCTCATTCACACAAGGGTGAAGATATTCTTGGTGGAGGCGTTTTGGAAGTATTGACCGACGGTTTCGGTTTCTTGCGTTCTGAAGATGGATCCTATCAAGCAGGTCCTGACGATATTTATGTTTCCCCAAGCCAAATCAGACGCTTTGGGTTACGTACAGGGGATACCATAACAGGTAAAATTCGGCCCCCGAAAGATAATGAGCGTTACTTCGCTTTATTAAAAGTCGATCAAATTAACTTTGATTCACCGGAAAGTGCAAAACGTAAGATTTTATTTGAAAACCTTACGCCGTTGTTTGCAACAGAACGTCTAGTTATGGAGCAAGGCAATGGCAGTACAGAAGATTTAACTGCTCGAGTCGTGGATTTATGCGCTCCATTTGGTCGAGGTCAACGCGGCCTTATCGTTTCTCCGCCGAAAGCAGGTAAGACCTTAATGCTGCAAAATATAGCGCATTCAATCGAGAAAAATTATCCAGATTGTTATCTAATTGTACTTTTGATTGATGAGCGTCCCGAAGAAGTAACTGAAATGCAGCGTTCGGTTAAAGGTGAAGTCGTCGCAAGTACTTTTGATGAGCCTGCTAACCGTCACGTACAAGTTGCAGAAATGGTCATCGAAAAGGCGAAGCGATTAGTTGAGCATAAACGGGATGTGGTTGTTTTATTGGATTCAATTACCCGTTTAGCCCGAGCTTACAACACCGTGGTTCCGTCATCAGGGAAGGTCCTGACTGGAGGTGTTGATGCCAATGCCTTGCAAAGACCTAAACGTCTTTATGGTGCTGCGCGTAATATCGAAGAAGGTGGCAGTTTAACGATTATTGCAACCGCGCTTGTTGATACCGGTTCGAAAATGGATGAGGTTATTTACGAAGAGTTTAAGGGAACCGGTAATATGGAAATCCACTTAAGCCGTAGTATAGCTGAGCGCCGAGTCTTCCCTGCAATTAATATCAACCGCTCCGGTACCCGCCGTGAAGATCTCTTACTAAGCCCAGAAGAGTTACACCGCACTTGGATTCTCCGCAAAATTCTGCAGTCCATGGACGAATGCGATGCAATTGAGTTCTTGCTGGAGCGTATGAAGAATCATAAGACCAATGCCGAGTTCTTCGAGGCAATGAAGCGGCAGGAATAGGAAAAGGACTAGGGAGTATTGGCAATTCGCTAGATAGTAGAATTGCTACCCCCCTTAATCACCGAAATTAATTTTCTTACAGTTTTTCATGAAATATGCTGACTTACGCGATTTTATTGCTCAATTAGAAACGCGAGGATTGCTAAAACGCATTGACTACCCAGTTTCCCCTCATCTTGAAATGACGGCAGTGAGTGATAGGGTTTTGCGTGCAGGCGGTCCTGCCTTGCTTTTTATGAATCCTAAATCAGGTTCTATGCCAGTGCTCACTAATTTATTTGGTACTGTTGAGCGTGTTGCACTTGGGATGGGAGAAGAGACCATCCTGGCTCTGCGTGAAGTAGGTAAACTGCTTGCGGCATTAAAAGAACCAGAACCGCCCAAAGGGTTTAAAGATGCTTTTTCCAAGTTACCCTTACTTAAGCAAGCGCTTAATATGGCACCAAAATATGTGAGTGATGCCGCTTGCCAAAAATACGTTTGGGAAAAAGAAGACGTCGATTTAACCCGCTTACCTATTCAAACTTGTTGGCCAGGTGATGCAGCACCACTTATTACATGGGGTTTAGTGACTACCAAAGGACCGCACCAAACACGAGAAAATATGGGAATTTATCGCCAACAATTACTGGGCAGAAACAAGCTCATCATGCGTTGGTTATCCCATCGTGGCGGGGCTTTGGATTATCAAGCTTGGCAGCAAGAGTATCCTGGCGAACGTTTCCCTGTTGCAGTCACTTTAGGTGCTGATCCTGCGACTATTTTGGCAGCCGTCACGCCTGTTCCTGATACGTTATCCGAGTATGCTTTTGCTGGTTTGTTGCGTGGTCAACGAACACAGCTGACTCGATGTTTAAGTCATGATTTGCATGTACCGGCTAGTGCAGAAATTATTCTAGAAGGATACATCGAACCAGGAGAAGAGGCACCTGAAGGACCTTTTGGTGATCACACGGGTTATTATAATGAAGTGCAGACCTTTCCAGTTTTCACTGTTGAGCGGCTTACCCACAGGGAGAAACCTATTTATCACAGCACTTACACAGGGCGTCCACCCGATGAACCAGCTATTTTGGGTGTAGCCCTCAATGAAGTATTTATCCCCTTGTTGCAAAAACAATTTCCTGAAATTGTCGATTTTTATTTACCGCCAGAGGGTTGTTCTTACCGTTTAGCAGTAGTAACCATCAAAAAGCAATACCCAGGGCATGCAAAACGGGTCATGATGGCAGTTTGGTCTTTCTTAAGACAATTTATGTACACTAAATTTGTTATTGTCTGCGATGATGATGTTGATGCACGTAACTGGCAAGACGTAATTTGGGCAATAACTACGCGCATGGATCCTTTACGCGATACGGTCTTAATTGACAATACTCCGATCGACTATCTGGATTTTGCCTCTCCCGTTTCCGGGCTCGGCTCAAAAATGGGTATGGATGCTACCTCAAAATGGCCAGGTGAAACCCAACGGGAGTGGGGAAAACCAATTACAATGGATGAAGACGTCTTACAACGAATCAATAATTATTGGCCAGAACTGGGATTAGATTGATGAAAAGAGCAGAGTGAGCTACTAGTATGAGTATCAAATCAGTTCGAGCCCAAGTTGACAGCATTGTCCCGCTTACTGATAGTATTTTGCAGCTTATTCTTGCGCCAGAGCACTATATTGATTATCAAGCAGGCCAATATTTGGAAATTGTCTCCGATGGTGAAGCGCTGAGTTATTCAATAGCAAATGCTCCTTTGGGCTCCCATAAATATGAGTTGCATATTCGCCATAGTGCAGATAATTTGTATAACCAGCACTTACTCTCTGAAATCAAACAATCTGGTGTCGTAACGATCCGTTTGCCGCTAGGGGATTGCTATCTGAATAAATTAGATGAAAGTAAACCTATTTTATTTATTGCAGGGGGCACTGGGTTTGCGCCAATTAAGGCGATGATAGAGCAGTTATTAGCAACAAGTGATAAACGTGCTTTCGAGTTATTTTGGGGAGCACGTTCGCAAAGCGATTTATATATGAATGAAAAGGTAAGCCATTGGCAATCACATGTTGCCCAGTTTCGCTACTTCTCTTTATTGTCAAATAGTTCAAAGGATACGCTAGCATCGATCGTGCTTGAACAGCATCAAATGGATCTTAAAAAATGGCAATTCGTCATTGGCGGCCCCTTTGATATGGTTTATGCCACAAGGGATGTTTTAGTTGCTCGAGGCGTCTCACCAAAACAATTATTTTCAGATGCCTTTAGTTTTGAAAAAAAGGGGATTAAGTGATGGAAACTTTGTATCAAATACTCGGACTTATCGCAGCAGGCCTTATTGTTTGGTTATTGTACCGCACAATAAAAGGGCGGCCTGAGCAATTCAGCCGAGAAAATCTCAGTAAAAGCTTTACGACAATGGGTTTTTTAGGTCTTATTTTAATCGCCTTCATCGCCTTTTTGGTTTTTATGCTTCGCCATTCCTGATTAAATTTTAAGATCTAATGTCGACTTGTGATCGCATGATACCTCCCTTGGTGTTCATTCAGGTATTGTTTAATTTGTGGGTTATCAATGGCAAGTTCGCTGGGGTCACTTTTTAAAAAGCATTCTTCGACATAAGTCATTTGATTACTGCCATCCACCAGCAAACGATACCAAGGGTTTCGAGTAGCAAATTCGTATCTATTCGCCCGAGGATTATAACGACCAGAAGCTTGAAAAAGAGGGTCAACATCAACGATAACGGCGCGGTAACCTAATTTTAGGTGTATTACACAATCACCTACATTAAATTTTGCCATTTTTTTCATCATGGTCTCCTGGTTTTAACCAGCTTGCTTACCACTTCAATATCGGTAAGTTTCGAGAAACCTTGAATGGTACCCCAAGAATCTTTCTGCGGTGTGTTAATGCGTAAGCGATAAGGTGATCGTCAACTAATTTTATCTTCCCTAAGCTTTACGGGTGAGATAACGCATAGTATGCCAAGAGTTTTCTCCTACGGTATCATAAAGCTTGCTTAATTCTTTTAAATCAAGATGAATATATAACGGGCTACTGAATCCTATGCCTAGGAAGATACAATCGACATTCCCTTGCATGATTTGGGATAAAACATAATCCTGATCAGATTTCAGAAGAATTTCTACCAAACCTGGGCCTTTAATTGGTGAGGCCAGCCCAGTTTCTAGGTGATAGATGCCTTGTCGTTGCGAAAGAATAAGGCAAGAACGTTTTGATTGCGTATGCTTTTTAATAAAAGCAAGCTCGTCAGGGACTGAAGCACAATTATTCGAGTGGCGTGTACTAAACTGGTGGATCATGTCCCTTGTCATTCGGGGCATTTGAGCCATAAATTTGATGCTGCAAATGAGTAAAAAACTCATTGCGGCAATGGGCAATGCGATTTGGGAGAGCGGCAACCTTCGCTCTTGAACGCCTTTAAGAACAGAATCCGCTGTAATCGTTAAGACTAAAATTGCAGGCCAACACACATTGATTAAATTATTTACATGAGAGCGGCCCTGGTAATAGACAAAAATACCTACTCCAAGCAGACATAGGTATAAAATAACCTCGGCACGGATACTTTCCTCAGAGCGCTTGAACCATACAGTTAATGTAAGAATAATGCCTAGTAAATAGAGGCCTAAAACCGACATCCAGGGGTGAATTTCACGCGGGATAGGCAACATGGCAAATCCCATACTATAAAACAGTTTTTGATAAGCAAATTGCCATTCCAAATGCAATGGTTGCTGGGCTTTATACCACATCATGCCTAGCAGAAAACCAATGACTACCCCGGTAATAATGACATGTAGCCCAATGATCGTTGGGTATTTTTTAGCATCAAGTGTATCGGTTTTATCTTTCTTAAATGCTAAGACAACGAATTGCGCGATAAGAAAAGCGGGGAAAGATAAAAAGATGAATAAACCTGTATCTGTATTCCAAAATAATCCAATGGCACTGACTAAAGAGACAACTGAGGCGCGTCCGATTGTTTTGTTACAGCAAAAATAGTAAAAAACAAGAACCGATAGCGCAGGCCAAAAAAATCGAATCGGCCAATATTGAAAATAGCGATCGTGCCATCCCGTGAAATGAATAACGGTGTCAAAGGTCACTAGAAGCAAACTGATGCCACCCAGCGTTAATACAGTTGGATTTTTAACAAGCTTGGTTAGCACAAAAAATAAACCGAGCAGGGAAATGATCTGTAAGCTTGCAAAAAATAGGGTCACGTTTAAAACAGTTGAACCAATTAGTTTAAAAATCGGGGCAATTAATTCAGGGTAAAGGCCATATTGAGAGGGTAAATCCACTAGCAATGTTTTCCCTGCCACTACTTGGCTCAAACTATATACGGCTGCATCCGCGTGAACTATCCATTCCCCAGCATTTGAGACAGAGTTAATACTCGCTATCCGCCATGATAATAATTGGATTAACATGGCTACTATAAAAATTGTCCATGTAATAGCATTGACTCGTGTAGAGGGGTGGGTAGGTGGCTGATTACGGATTCTAAGGCAAAAAAGGGTTGCTAAGCCTAAGCTGAAGAGCAATATTGTTGATTGCTTTTGAATGAAGAACTTCCTGCTGAAAATAATCAGTTGTAAAAAATCAGAGTTATATAAGGGAAGAAATAAAAGAAAAGCAACCAGAAATGGAATGGCGACTGAAAAAATTTTAAGGCTAGTCCATTTATCAAAGTATTCTTGGTGTCGAGCTAGAAATAACGCAAGTATGGGCAAAGTGAATACTAGAATGAGAAAGGTATTGCGCTCAACGGGCTCAGGGAAAATTGAACCAACACGAAATTCTTTAATAAATAGGTCTACATTGACAATGGTATTTTGGGGGAAAAGATTTAGCAGATAAACTAAAGCAAAGACAGCCGGGATAGCGATGCTTAAGACAAGAAGAAAAATGGTTTGGGTACGCAATACGGTTTGATGGTAGTTCGTTTCCACTTTTACTCCTTATTACAAATCATTTATAGTTGTTTGCTATTTACAAATGGATTTAAACCATACCTTATAGGGTTGCGCGAGCCACCATTTTAACGGCACATGCCCATTGTGTTTTTTAATGATTCTAATTGCTTCTTGATAATGGAGACGCCGATTATTCTTTGTTTTTGTGTGATCATGTTCTCGGTTAACCGCGACAAATTCATCCAAAAAATGCAAGGGACCAGAAGTTTTGAATAATCGCCACCATAAGTCATAATCCATCGCCATATGCAAACTTTCATCTAATCCGCCGACTGCTTCCCAAGCGGAGCGTCGGATTAGAGTGGCTGGTTGGGCAATAATACAACGCAAGGCAAGCCGGCGGGGGCTAAAAGGTTCCACCCAAACTGCTTGAGAAGTTTGATTTTTCTCAAGAAAATTCCATGCTTTTCCATATACGGCTGGAGCTGCAGGATAATGACCCATAGCCTCTAACAAATTGGCTAAACTTCCCGGGAGCAACCAATCATCACTGTTTAACCAACAAACGAACTCAGCTTTGCCTTTTGCAATCCCTTCATTAATGGCTGCAGATTGGCCTTGATCAGGATGGCTTCGCCATCCCGCCAGCCTATCTTCCCACTTGCGAATCACATCCACAGAGTTATCGGTTGAACCGCCATCAAGTACATAAACTTCAACAGGAACTTCTTGGGTGAAAATAGAAGTGAGCGCTTTATCAAGAAAGCGCCCTTGGTTGAAAGAGGGTACGGCAATGGTAATTAGCGGTTGATCAAGCATAGGCAATTTGTTCGGTTTTTAAAAAATCCTGATACGTTTTGGCGATGCCATTGCGTAAATCGGTACGGGCTTCCCATCCAAGGGTTCTCATTTTTTCTACATTTAAAAGTTTACGCGGGGTACCGTCAGGTTTAGTTTTATCAAAAACAATCTCGCCGGTAAAACCAACCACATCCATGACAATTTCGGCTAATTCTCGGATGCTAATATCTATTCCTGTGCCAACATTAAATATACCGTTTGCCACTTGTTTTCGCATTAGAAAAACACACGCATCAGCCATGTCGTCAACATAGAGAAATTCACGCATCGGCGTGCCTGAGCCCCACACAATAAGTTGCTTGTCGCCACGAATTTTGGCCTCATGAGATTTACGAATGAGGGCAGGCAAAACGTGGCTATTGTTTAAATCGTAATTGTCGTTTGGTCCATAAAGATTTGTGGGCATCACACTGACATAGTGTGTTCCATACTGGCTGTTGTAGCTTTCACACAACTTAATCCCCGCAATCTTGGCAATCGCGTAAGGTTCATTCGTGTATTCCAGGGGACCTGTTAACAAATAATTTTCTTGAATAGGTTGCGGACAATCCCTTGGGTAAATACAACTCGATCCAAGGAACAGTAGCCGCTGGATCCCTGCTTTCCAAGCTGCATGAATAACATTGGTTTGAATCATCAAGTTATTATAGATGAATTCAGCTCGGTAAGTGTTGTTTGCATGAATACCGCCTACTTTGGCAGCGGCTAAAAAGACGTAATCAGGCTTTTCACGTATGAAAAAATCAGCCACCTCGCTTTGATTAGTTAAATCAAGCTCGTCATGAGTCCGTACAAGTAAATTAGTATAACCAGCCTCTTTTAGTTTTCTTACAATGGCTGAGCCTACCATTCCTCGGTGCCCAGCAACATATATTTTAGGCGTATTCAATGCGGGCTCCTTATTCGTGATAATCGTAAGCCGCAAACCCATGACGCTTAACTAACTCATCACGCTTTGCCGTGTTCAGATCTCCATGCATCATTTCAGAGACCAACGACTTAAAACTTGTCTTTGGTACCCAGCCTAGCTTTTCTCTCGCTTTGGTGGCATCGCCTAATAAGGTAGCTACTTCTGAAGGGCGGAAATAGCGGGGATCGACTCGGACAATGACCTTGCCATGCTGGTCAATCCCGACTTCCTCAACACCCTTGCCTTTCCAAGTAATTTTAAGATCAATTTCTGCAGCAGCTGTTTCAAGGAATTCGCGCACACTGTATTGCTCGCCCGTGGCAATCACGAAATCTTCTGGTTCATCTTGTTGCAGCATTAACCACTGCATTTCCACGTAATCGCGTGCATGCCCCCAATCTCGTAGGGCATCAAGATTACCAAGATAGAGACAGTCTTGTAAGCCCAATTTTATCCGTGCAAGGGCACGGGTGATTTTTCGTGTGACGAAGGTTTCCCCGCGAAGCGGACTTTCATGGTTGAATAAAATGCCATTACAGGCATAAATGCCATATGCCTCACGATAGTTAACTGTGATCCAATAAGCATATAACTTAGCAACGGCGTAGGGACTACGTGGGTAGAATGGCGTTGTTTCTTTTTGTGGGACTTCGCGTACCAAACCATAAAGTTCAGAGGTAGAGGCTTGGTAGAATCGCGTTTTTTTCTCAAGCCCGAGCAATCTTATTGCTTCTAATAGACGTAGTGTTCCAATTCCGTCGGCGTTCGCAGTGTATTCGGGTGTCTCAAAGCTGACTGCGACGTGACTCATCGCGGCCAAATTGTAGATCTCATCCGGTTGAACTTCTTGAATTATACGAATGAGATTTGTTGAATCGGTCAAATCGCCGTGATGCAAGATAAAGTTACGATTCGCTGTATGTGGATCCTGATACAAATGGTCAATTCGGTCAGTATTAAATAAAGAGGCGCGGCGTTTAATACCATGCACGATGTAATTTTTTTCGAGTAACAATTCAGCAAGATAGGTACCATCTTGTCCTGTAACGCCTAAAATTAACGCTTTTTTCATTTTTTTCCTTGTGAATCATTTCAAGTTTTGGGAATTATATACTCAAGAAACGCCAAAATGCTATTTTTTAGCCGATTGTAGCGTTTCTTGAGTATTCCTATAACGGTGCTGCTGAAGCCCTTTCATTCTTTTGCAGCCCTATGGACTAGTTAAACCCGTCCGTATTTATCTTGAAAACGTACAATATCGTCTTCACCAAGATACTCACCGCTTTGTACTTCAATGATAACTAAATCAATAACCCCCGGATTTTCTAAGCGGTGCTTGTTGCCTGCTGGAATATAAGTGGATTCATTGGTATTGACAAAAAAAGTTTCTTCTCCATTCACTACTTTCGCCATTCCGCTGACAACAATCCAATGCTCACTACGATGATGATGCATTTGCAAGCTTAAACTTGCCCCAGGTTTCACTTTAATGCGTTTAATTTTAAAACAAGCACCCTCTTCCAAGACGGTATAACTTCCCCAAGGGCGATGCACGGTACGGTGTAGTTTGTGGGTATCGTGACCTTGATTTTTCAATTGATCATAAATGTGTTCAATGTCTTCAGCACGGGATTTATTGGCCACAAGCAACGCATCTGGGGTATCAATAATAACAAGGTCTTTGACGCCTACAGCACCCACTAAGCGGCTATCACTTTGAATATAGCAATTGCTCACGTCATGCAATAATGCCTCAGCTTCTATACGATTACCCTGACCATCGGCTGCCACTAATTCACTGAAAGAATTCCATGAGCCTACTGCGGTCCAGCTAAGGGTGCAAGGGGTGACAGTAACCCGGGCAGGATTTGCCATTAGCACATCTTCTATATTTTTTTCAGGTACATTAGAAAAGCAATTAGGTTCGAGCTCAAGGCGAAGGAAATCTTTTCCTTCAACTTGTTGCGATTGGTCTACGCAAGCCTTAACCGCTGACAAAATATTGGGGCAGTGCTCCTCCATGAATTGTAGGATGGTTCTTGTTTTGAATAGATAAATGCCAGAATTCCATAAAAAACGGTCTGCCTCTAAAAGAGTGGAAGCTTGCTCTAAAGTTGGATTTGGTAGGAAACGAACGGCTTTATCATTTTCAATTTCGATGAACCCATGACCGGTAGCCACGTCCTCAGGTTTGATTCCGAGGACAACCAACTCCCCTTTTGAGGCCGGGACAATCGCCTCAGAAACGGCTTGTTGGAAAGCGTCTTGATCGCTAATTAAGTGATTTGCACCCAATACAAGCATCAAAGTGTCTTCACCGTGTCTTTTAGCGGCGTGTAGTGAGGCTGCAGCAATAGCGGCGGCTGTGTTGCGCCTAAAAGGTTCCAAAATAAAGGAGGTTGAAACGCCGATTTGATTCACTTCGCGAAATTCGTCTTCGATTTTGAAGAAAAGCTCCCGGTTCGTAACAGTGAGTATTTCTTTGATTTCGGGTAGCAGCGCGCTGCGTAAGAATGCTTTTTGCAACAGACTATGCCCATCATCTAGTCGTATAAATGGTTTTGGGTGTGATTCACGTGAAACTGGCCAAAGGCGCGCCCCTTCACCACCGCATAGAATTGTAGGAATTAAATACATTTACTCTCCCTAGTCTCTATTTTTGTTGTTCAGGCATATCGCCCAAATGCTGCTTTAAGTACCGCTTATCGATATTGCTTTGGTATGCGTTTTTTAGCAGGTTTGCTCCAGTTTTCATTCAGATTGGTCAGATAAAAATAAAGACTTAACAAAAATTGCATTACTACCTTATGTGTCGTACTATCCGAACCATAAACTAAGTTCGGCTCTTTTTATCACTCAATTAAGGGTAAGTAAATAGGGATTGATTAATCTTTGCAAAAATAAGATGGAGTTCTACTGATGAGTTTGTTGACTTTTGAACGGTCATTGGCTAACAAGAAAATACTCATAACGGGACATACTGGTTTTACAGGAGGATGGGCTTGTTTGTGGTTACAATCCATTGGCGCAAAAATTGCGGGTTATTCTTTGCCTCCAGATACTCATCCTTCCTTATTTGCAGCTTTGGAATTGGAGGATTCAGTCCCGACGACGTTTGGCGATATTTGTGACTATCCCAGTTTTCTTTCAGCAGTAGAAAAATTCCAGCCTGAAATCATTTTGCACTTGGCAGCGCAGCCTTTAGTACGACGTTCTTACCATGAGCCTGTCCGTACTTTCGCTGTTAACTCTCAAGGTACGGCCCATGTGCTTGAAGCTGCACGATCTGTTAGGAGCGTACGCGCGGTATTATGCATAACCACTGATAAAGTTTACAAGAATAATGAGTGGTTATGGCCTTACCGTGAAGAAGACCCCTTAGGCGGGAAGGATCCTTATAGTGCTTCTAAAGCGGCCGCTGAAATGGTTATTCAAAGTTATGCGGCGTCCTATCCCTGGCAAGAGAATAAGGGACCCGCAATTGCAACGGCCAGAGGGGGGAATATTATCGGCGGTGGCGATTGGTCAGAAGATCGGCTAATCCCTGATTTTGTGCGTGCAATTCTCCAAAATTCTCAACTGACTTTACGCTACCCGCAAGCAACTCGCCCCTGGCAGCATGTATTAGCCTTGGTTCACGGATACCTTATGCTATTAGCCGGATTAGTTTCTGAAGATCCAACTCCTTATGCCCGCGCTTGGAACCTTGGGCCGCAGGATCCCCAAGCGTATTCAGTGAAAGATGTGCTTGAGCTGATGAGCAAACATTGGCAGCGGCCTGAATTGAATTACATGCAAAATCCCCTTCCAGAAGCGAATTCGCTTGCACTGGATAGCACTATTGCAAGGAATGTGCTTAAATGGCGACCCGTTTGGGATACCAAGGAAGTTATTGCCCAAACTGCTGCTTGGTATCGGGACTATTATGCTAATCCTGCGATGGCTCGGGAGATAACGCTAAAACAAATTGATGCGTGGCGGAAGGGAATTTATTCAAACGCCGCAATGGCAAATGATGTGGTTCATGCATAAAAAATGAGTAGAAGCTCAAATTTCCTCGACATTCCCGTGGGCTAGATGGAGAGAGTGAGCTTCAAAAATAAGGTAGACCAAAATCGAGTAATAAAGGACAAGCTATGCTCTTTACCACCCCCATTTTTTTATTCGTGTTTCTTCCTTTATTTTTGCTGGCCTATTATTTTACACCCTCTAAAGGACAAAGCCGAAATTTCATCGCTTTAGTCGCATCGATTCTATTTTTTTCGTGGGGTGAGCCAATTTATGTTTTTTTATTACTGTCGTTTGTTTTTATTGATTACGTGTTATCTAGGGCTGTAGCTGAAACATCTCCATTACCGTTACCGAAAAAAAAAATACTCTTATTTTTAGGAATCAGCATTAATGTTTTTGCATTAATCCTCTTCAAATACACTGGCTTTATCATTAAGGAAGTCTTGCTCCCACTCAATCTTTACAAAGGGACACCCCCTGAATCAACCGGTCCATTACTATTAGGAATCTCTTTTATTACCTTTCATAAAATAAGTTACCTGGTTGATAGTTATCAGGGACGAGCAAACCCGCCAAGAAATTTCTTAGATTGTGCGTTATACATTTTTTTATTCCCGCAGCTGATTGCCGGGCCGATCATCCGATACCATGACATTGGTTCCCAAATCCATCAACGAGTCCATACGAGCTCCCTTTTTTTAATCGGTTGTTTTCGTTTTTGCGTCGGCCTTGCAAAAAAATTATTTATTGCTGATCAAGTTGGACTAATGGCAGATAAAATTTTTGCTTTACCGATGAATCAGCTATCGTCCGCCTATGCTTGGACCGGATCGTTTGCCTATATGTTGCAAATTTACTTTGATTTTTCTGGGTATTCTGATATGGCAATCGGCCTTGGCTACATGATGGGATTTAAATTTCCCGAAAATTTTAATCGGCCCTACATTGCGAAAAGTATTACAGAATTTTGGCGTCGATGGCACATAAGCTTGTCAAATTGGATGCGTCTTTATCTGTATATTCCTCTAGGGGGAAATAGAGTCTCAAAAATCAGAACCTATTTAAATTTATGGATTGTCTTTCTAATTTCCGGATTATGGCATGGCGCAAATTGGACTTTTCTCGCATGGGGAGCCTATTACGGGTTCTTCTTAAGCATGGAGAAATATATTTCAGAAGTATCCCCTACATTTAAAAATTACCTACCTCCTTTATTACGATTTTTAGGGACGATAGTCATTGTTTTATTTGGGTGGGTTCTTTTCCGGTCACCTAATATTTCCTATGCCTTTAATTTTATAAGCCGTATGTTAGGACTAACTCATGAAGAAATATTAACTCAGCCTTGGGGGTTGATCATAGGTAATCGCGGTCTAACTCTCCTGCTTATAGGTGCGGCAATTGCCTTCTTTAATTTACCCCGAAGCAAGCAAACTTCTCAGTGGAGTTATGCTAATGCGGAAGGTGCTCTTGAATATGGCATTTCGAATGTATCGATGCTTTTCTTAGCTGCCTTACTTTTGTTATCGTTATCCGTGATGGCCATGTTAAGCGCTAGCCATACTCCCTTCTTATACTTCAGATTTTAATTATGAAAAATCAATACATAAGAATTTTTTATGCAGTTCTCTTCGTTGGGTTATTAGCATTGCCTGCGCTGGAGTATCATTTTCAATTTATCCCTGAAGGGTTACTTTATGGTTATGTTGAGCCTAAATCAAGCTTGGCCGAGGGAGAGAAACTAAGCTGGTTTAGAAGAACTTTGCAGCAACATTGGGAAGAAAATTTCGATGAACATGTAGGGTTTAAAGCTTATTTTATTCGATTGTTTAATGAGCTAACTTTTCGTTTATTTTCAGAAGCGCCCCGAATCAATTTATACTCGACAAAGCAGCATGGACTCTACAGCAAAATGTCAATTGACAGTTTAAATGACGAGTATATTAATCAAGAAAAATTAACAAAAAACTACATTGCTATGGCAAAAAAGCTTAAAGAACTTCAGCAATTACTGGAGGCCAAAGGGATAAGCCTGCAAGTGGTTATAAGCGGCTCTAAGCCTTACGTCCATTTTGATGATTTGGGAAAACGTTTTCTGGCTTATCCACATGCCGATATTTATTCTAAAATTGCAAGTTTAGGGCACGAGCTTGAGCTAATGGGTGTCAATGTCATTGATTCCGCCCCTTTCTTAAGGCAATTTAATCAAAAAACATCCATTGAAACCCATCCTGATTCTGGTGTGCATTGGAATTACTACGCAGGCTGTGTCGTTGCAAAAACGCTTTTACAAGAGGCTAAAAAAAATATGCCCGACATAACGCAAATCGATTGCGGCAAACCTGTTTATGGAGAACCTCATTGGGTGGATATCGATGGTTTGCTCTTATTGAATATATTATCAAAAGCCCATTTGGATAAGCCTAGTCCGTATCCGACTCCTAGCGCAATTTTGTCTACTCATTTCAAGCCCAAAGTACTTATCGTGGGCGATAGTTTTATGGATCAAATGGTTTATGCTTTAGATGAAGCAAAAGTTTATTCTAAATTAATCATATCGCGTTACTTTATGACACGACAAAAAGGAGTTATGGCTGATAACAATAATCCCACAGATTCCCCTAAACAAATCCAAGAACTGGTGGTTAAGGATGCTCTAGATAGTAATCTTGTCATTTTGCAAATGGTTGATTATAACGTACAAAGATATGGTTATGGATTCATTGAAGCCATGTTGGATGAATTAAAAAATAAAAGTTGACCTAGGACTGTCTTTCATCATTTATCATGAGAGAACACTATCCAGAAAGGTTGATAGCTAGCAATTTGTTTGTATCCAGGCAAGTTCAATTTAAACGATACATGGGGATCAGGGTAGGGCACAGCTATTATTTGATACTGATTAGTGGCTGCTCTTTCTTTCAAAGAAGTTAAATTATCAACTAACTCAATGCGGTTTCTATGATCCTCACCAAAAAAAGGTAAGATTGGAAAGTTGAGCTTACTCAATATTAGCGTGCGATCTGATTTTTCAAGACCAAGTCCTTTTAATCCGTTGGCTCCCGTCCAAAGATAAGGATGGAAGGCCAACTTGCGTTCCATTTCTGATTGAGCCATGGCGACTTTAAAAGGTACAGGAAATCCTTCCCCAATTTTTGAAAGCATGAAATAAACATTTGCAGCCACAATCAAAACCGAAAAAATAGCTAGCCCGTAGGCGTTATATTTTTTCAAAAAGAAATGCCGGTAAGGGTAGGCAAGCATAAAAGTTGCAAAGAGCATGAGATAAGGGCAAAAATAGCGAAAAGACCAAGAACTCGAAGGTAATGTAAGCAACAATAAACTAAAACCAAGGCCTAAAAAAAACAAAGTAAGAATAAAAGGCAATGATAACCGTGTTTTTAGAAAGTGAAGGAGGTTCTTGTTTTTTCGCCATAATCCATAGCCAAACCATGTTAGCATAGGTATACCAAGAAAACCTAAGCCATAAGTTAATATCCATGCGGTCTCTTGAGAAGATAGGTCAGGTAAACTTAAACCAGTTTTAACTATCCCATTTAGGTTATTAATCACATTACTAACAGATGGCACTGCAGATTCTACGTGTTTAAACGGATTACCATAGATAAACAAATTAATGATGTAACGGCTATTACCAGTGGCGAGAGATAAAATGCACCCTGAAAATAGCCAAAAAGTATCTTTTCGTCCTCTAAAGCCTACCCAAAGAAGTAAAATTGCCATCAAAATGACATAAGGGAGGACAGTTATTTTGGCTCCGCTAGCAATTCCTAAAGCTGTGAAAGCAAATAATAGATCCAATTCGTTATGGAGTTTGTTGTTTATAGTCAAAACACGTAAAGTGAACCCTAACGCTATAGCAAAACTCATTATCGCCAGCAGATCGCCATTAATGGTCATTGCTAATCCTAAAAGCACAGGTGTAGAACCCAAAAGTAGACCGGCAACAACGCGAAATCGGGCGGGCAAACCAAAAAGGCCACTTAACCAACTGTAACCAAGAATACAGAAAAGCCAAATTTCAACGTTACCAAAGGATACTGCCTGGTCATTATCGACCGCTAATTGGTAAAACAAGCCATTTAATTCACCATTCCACTCGTTACTGAATAGGTTAAAAGCTTGGGTTGGCTGAACGGTAAAGAGTGTCTTGTAATAAGCATAAAATTCATAATAAGCATAAAATTCAAGGCGAGTTAAACCATATATTACCCCGTCTAATGTTTGATCAAAAAAATAGATACTTCGGTAAGTTAAAATCGAGAAAATTGCAACCATCGTTAAAAATGCAATCGAATTTGTTGGGCTTAGAAAAAGTTTCCAGTCTGTTATTGAAAGGGTAGGTGCTTTTGTCTCTCTTGCGAGGAACAAAACAAAAACAAAATTTACTAGAAACATTCCAAGCCAAATACCACCAGCTGAAAGGCTATGAAATGCGGAAAGTAGTAGCATCCAAGCTATGAAGAAACACTGGATAACTAGCCAACTTCCTAGTAAACTTGCAAGAATATCTGGATATTTTTTTATTATTAGGCGCGCACAAAGTCCTATTGCAAGTAGCTTGAAGAAAAATACCAATAATAACATTGCAGCAAACTGACTCATAAGCACCTACCTATGCTAATTGCTCTATGACTAGATCTTGTAGTTGAATAGAGCCTTTACCCACGGACCATCCCCCGAGGCCAAAACCAAGCAACCCTTCCCAGTCGGGCTCTGTAACTGTAAAAATATTCGTAAATATTGTTGGCCTACTGTAGGTTGCCGGAGGGATTATGATTAATTTTTGGGCGCCCAACAGAGAAATATGGCCATTGCCTTCTTTTACATAACCTGCAATTTTTGCGGAAATTTGATAGGTTCCTTTTGATAGGTGTATTGGTGAAACTAGCGCAGAATCCACTAAGTGGTTTTTGCTACTTATAACAAGCTCCGATATTTGATAAGAAATTTTATTTTGCGGATCAGAATTCCAGATTTGCCATTGCTTAAAATTGGTTTTTGGTAAAGTCACAAGATCGTTGGAATAAGGGCGAATTTCAGTCAATTTATTGCTTGTAAATATCACTTTAATTTTTCTCTCTTCCAGTTTTGCCCTCGATTTTTCTGAGCTAAAGAAATTATCAGCAATAAAACGTTCATTGGCTGGTAGATAGGCGTCTTTTCGGTAAGGCCTAAAGTCCATATAAATTAAATGGCCACTAACAGCCGCTTTTTCCGCATCAGGTTCTATGAACAAAATTTTTTCATTAAAGGGAAGATGTTGCATTTTTCTCAATGTAAATTGCTCATTTAAATCTCGAGGGCTATAACTTGTCGCACAGAAATAACCAATTTGAACCATATTTAAGCAGCAGAAATAACCAAAAGGAATGCCTAATAACCACCAGTTTAGCCCTGCGGTTTTTTTAAGTTTATTCCAACACCAAATAAATCCCGTTGTAGCTGGCAAAATTAATAATAAATGCAAGAAAAGGGTTGTTTTAATTGAGAAATCAGTGTCGTGGGTAAAGATTAAGAAAAGTTGGCCAACTAGGAACATTAAGCCGTAACTTATGCTTGCCCGATTAACTTTTTTGAGAGAAAGGGAGAATAAGAAAAAAAGGAATCCAAGAGCGAGAATTCCTTCATTCAAAAAATAATATTGCCATCCAAAATGAATTGGCCATCCTAAAAGGCTAGCAGATTGGCCTGCCCAGTCTTTTGCTTCCCAGACAAAGTAGCCTGTTAATGAAATGAGCAAAGTTAAGGAAGTAAATTGTTTGCGGTAGTCTGAATAAGACTTAGAAAAAAGGTCCCAGGCAAAAAACAATCCAAATAGGATGTAGATAATGGGTATGAAAATGTACCCTGATAGTGCAGCACAACTTAAAAGTAATGGAAATAATATGCTGCGTGACCACGAAGATGGGCGTATTAAAAATAAACCATGCGCAAAATATGCATGAGCAGCAAAATAAATATTGGGGAATAAAGATTGTATCCACAAATAGGTTATCACTCCAAAAGTCAGATTTCCCATGGGAATGAAATAAAAAATTTATTGGAGTATCCGTTGCGAACAGAATAGGCGCTAAGCCCCCCGTAAAGGCGGCCATGAGTAAACCAGCGGCCCTTTGCCGATGAGTCAACCCAAATTTTTCCATGATCATTTCTAACAAACCCAAGGTTTGCCAAGCTACCCATAGCACCATACAGGAAAAAATGGGTAGAAATAGTTTTGCTTTTTCTAAACTTCGGGCAATTAATCCTAGAGGTAAATAAAAAGACAGATTATAGGCAAAAGTAAGTTGGGGAAAGTAAGGGTTAGGTGCTGGCCATTGGTGAACATGGGCCGCGGCAATAATCGCGGCAATTTGCTTTGGAAGATCAAATATTTCAGGCAGGTGAAATTTTGTGCATAACCCAATTAAACAGGGGCCATAAATAGATAAAAGAACACCTAGAAAAGCAAGTTTTATTGCAAACGCGGGCGTAAAACGAAATTTTCGTATATGAAATTGCGAATAATTGCGATAAAGAGATAGAGAGAGTGAAAAAGAAAGAATACAGGATAATAATCCTCCAAGTAGTAAGGATTTACAAATAACTAAAGTAAATAAACACAATAAGGCGGTTAGAGCGTATCCTGTAATAGATTCTATGGCATTAGGAAGAATATAGGCTTTTTTATCTTTGGTAGTTAGAGAAACCGATTGAAAGATCCATCGTATGCTATAGCCGCTAGTAAAAAGTAAGTGCACGACAAAAAAAAATGTGAAGAGGGATTTAGCGATATGCATTAATTCACCTTCCTTTGCGTTTATTCATAGTGCTATAGATGGAATTTCGGCCTTTAATTTAGAAAAGGCCTTAGATTGGAAGAATTTTAACTAAGCTAATTCATATTCCTTCAACTCGGGGACTTCTTTAGCACTATGATTCAGCAACTCAACAATTTTTCTTCCCTCACGAATCGCATAATTTGTTCCTCGATCCTCGGGATAAATCTGTGCCATAGTGGATATCAACGCATTTTTGTAGGGTGTTTCAGAACCTGGGACGTAACTTGAATAATTTCGCTCTGTAACAGGTTGGGCGTATTCAGCACGCCAGAGTTTGTATTCAATAATCCAAGAACGGTCGAGTTCTGGGAACATGCGCTGTAAATGTTGTAGGGCAAACTCCAAATACTGCTCTTCAGTGTAATGCCATACAGGATCTTCTACTGCAAGATAGCGTGATAAAAAGGCGATTCGTGTTCCATTGTAGTTGTCTGGTGAATCAAAATTGGTATGCTCGATTACCCCAACAAAAGGAAACCCAGGATCATTCACATTGGTCCAATAAATATCTGACAAACTGCGTTTCAATCGTAAGACTAAACATAAATTACCTAAATACTTCACTCTTCTTAAGCGTTTTACCCAGTTTGGATCGGCAACACCGTCAAAAATGTTTGCTATGATGCTGAACGAAGGAGTAAAAAGAAATTGTTTGCCAAATATTTCTCCTTGATTGGTAACAACGCTCTTTAAATAATTGCCATGAGTAGTTACACCTGTGACCCGTTCGTTAAAACTAACTTTACCACCGGCATTTTTGATCGCGGTGACCAAAGCTTCAGCAAGGCGGCCAAAGCCGCCTTTAAAATAGGCTAGCTCCTCACCGCCCTTTTTATCGCGAGTGCTACCACGCAAGACAAGTTTTTTCCAGAACCAAACTGCACTAACCTCCTCGGCAAATAGCGAAAATTTGGATTGTATTAATGGTTCCCATACGATCTTGTAGACTGTTTTTCCACAGAGGGACTCAAGCCATTCTCTAATGCTTAAATGTTCTATAGAGCGCCAATCTTTAACCATTCGCACTTGATACACTAAAAGACCTAAGCGAATCCGATCGACGAAGGATAATGCAGTGAAGCGGAGCAAATCCATGGGTGTTGATAATTTCCACATTTTGCCGTTGAAATACATGCCTGTGCGTGAGGGTAAGGTAATGATGTCCCCTTGCATACCCAATTCATTCACGAGCTCAGGAACATAAAGGTCGTTGTTAAACCAGTGATGATAAAATTTTTCAATGCGAACGCCATCGGCAAATTCAAAAGTTCCCGCTAAGCCTCCTGGGGTATCATCGGCCTCAATGATTCGAACTTTTTTTCCTTGTTTGGCAAGCACATAACCAGCAGTTAGGCCCGTGAAGCCGGCACCAATAATTACAACATCGTATTGATTCATCATCTAATCCTTAAAAACTCGCTTAAGCTTTAATGGTTTGTTTCTTTATCACTGCCTTAAACAATTCTGGTGTGAATAGGATAGCAATAACACCAGCTAAGGTAGTCGGTAACCAAAGTGATAAATGAGATAAAACCGCAAAACTTGCGGCCTGCCCTGCTGCCCCGCCTAGCAATGAAATGGCAGTAAAAGCTGCTAAATGAAAAGGACCAATATACCCTGGAGACGAAGGAACAAGTGTTGAAAAAGTCACTATGGCCATGACCATCATAGCTGGCGGAAGGCTGGTTTCTAAATGAAAGCCCATCAATAAGCACCAAAACAAGCCAGATTCACAAACCCAAACTATAATTGAAACCGCAAACAAGGCGGCTAGAACGCGCCATCTGGACATTGCTTCAAAACCAAAAAGCAAATTAGCAAGGGCTTTAAATAATTTTTCCTTTGTAGAATATGGCTTCCCATCAGTAGGGGTAAGGCCAGTGAGCCATCTGGCTAATCGTCCGCTAAATAAAAACATCATGGCTAATGCGAGGCTACCCAGAGTAACCATTGTTAGGACTGATTGGGCAAGCCACGTTGGCAATTGCGTACCTTTGGTGATGACTAGCCCGATCATTAAACAAGCAAACACGGTTAAAACATCAACTAAACGCTCCATGACTAGGCTGCTTGTTGCTGTTGCTTTATCCACGCCTATCGCTGAAGGGAAAACAAATGCGCGCACTACATCACCTAGTCTTAATGGCAAGAGGTTGTTAAGGGCCATTGAACCCAGGAAAGGTGCTGTGCAGGTTGCTAATTTGACGGGTGCTTTTGCTGCGCGTAGCATTAAAGTCCAACGAGCGACCCTAAAAAAATAGCCAATAGCTAAGGAAAAAAGGCCGTAAATTAAAAAAATCCATTGAAATTGGGATAATGCTAAACTTAGGCCTGATAAGTCCACTTTTCGTGCGATGAGAATCAGGCAAGCAGCGGAAATGAGAAGACCTAAAATATGTTTGCTCCAACCTCCGGTCTTGCCTGGGGATGCACTTAAGGCGTTAAGGGTTTCGGTATTTGACATTAGCATCCCCTACTGGATGGCATGAGTTGATTCATTGGCTACCCCTTCAAAATTTAAGCTCAGCTTCTTCAAAGTTGAGGCTATGTTCGATAACGGCGACTGGATCTGAGCGTAAAATAAGGTAAATACGCAGTAAATACTCTCCAATTACACCCAGTAAAATAGAGTTTAATCCTATCCCGAAGAAAACAAGAATATGGATACTGGCAAGGCCTTGTGGTAAATCAGGATGCAAAATACGTAAAAATAAATAGTAGATTCCCCCGAGGATGCTAATTGCCAGCATTACCATCCCGACAAAAGAGGCAAAGCGAAGTGGGACTGAGGAATGATTAAAAACAGCCGTCAACCCCAAGCGAATGAGGCGCGTCAAATTAAATTTGCTGTAACCAGCAACTCTTGCCTCCCGATCATAAGGAATCCCAATTTGTTTAAAACCCAAATTAGCAATCATCCCACGCAAATAGGGATTAGAAGTGCGTATTCCGGAAAGCGCGGTAATTACCTTGCGATCAACGAGTCTAAAATCGCCAGCATTCGGAGGAATAGGATGCTCGCTAATTTTATCGATTATCCAGTATCCGAATTGCCTAAATTTATTTAATAACCAATTCTCCTTCCTTCGTTTTCTGATGCCGTAGATGACGGCATATCCTTTTTGCCAGTACTCAAAAAAAGTCTCAAGCATTTCCGGGGGATCTTGTAAATCGGCGTCAATCTGCATTACCGCGTCGCCGCGGGTATGAAGGTAATTAGCGAGGATTGAGCGCTGGAAACCAAAATTTTTTGAAAATCGAATCGCCCTAATTCGCGAGTCTTTTTGCGCCAGCTCTGCGAGCTTTTCCCAGGTAGCATCATCAGAATGGTTATCGGAAAATACAAATTCCAAATGGCATTTCCCTGCCATACGAGCACCCAATTCAGCAAGACGGGCATAAAGTGTATCGAGATTTGCTGCTTCATTTAAAACGGGGATAGAAATGGAGATTAAAGGCAGCGCATTTTCTTGGGCTTCAACTTTCTCTAACTCAAACATGTTAGCTCCCCATGGATTTGTTTGCATAAGCATAAATAATCGACTAAAGCAGGAAGTGTTTCCCTAAATGCAATCGTGGTTAGGAAATCCGGGCGCTGAAATCTAAAATTGTAATTTTCTTTAATTGGAGCAGTTGAGGCTCCAATATTTAGCAAATGCAAACAATCAAAATATTTAAACACAAAATGGGCAATTTCTTTGAGTGAAACAGCCTCGCCATGACTAAGCTCGATCGCCCCTTTTACTTGGGCTGTGACGAGTAAATGAATCGCCTTAATTTCATCATGGAGGTGATGATATTCCCGCAGCTGATTCCCAGGAGACATGTTAAAGGGAGTTTGATTGAGGAGAGATTTTAATATTTGCCCTAGAAACATAAATGGACTGGGTAAACCGACACCATAAAGGGTATGCATACGAATATGAAGGGGAGGGTTCTCAAGAGATAAGCATTCAGAAACCAAATGACCCAATTTTGTTTTACTTAATATGTAAGGGTTGGATGTTTCTGTGCCGACCACTTTTTCCATTACTGTTCCAAAAGTCACTGTCCTTAACCCTACCCTATTTGCTCCTTCTATAATGTTTTTGGGAAGCAGGAAATTGATTCTATGATGTTCGTCATAGACCCTACTTGGATCGAGAACTCCAGCGGCGACATACACAACGCCATTCTCGCTATTTTTTTTCTTTTTTTCGAAATAGAAAGAGGCTGCATCTGCTCCATCGGGGTGCCACCAGCTGGCATAGGTTGATTGCTCTACCGCAACCGCTTGCGATGGAGATAAAAAATGAACGATGGTTTTTCCTAATCGGCCTGTAGAGCCTACTACAAAATCCATACTTTACCTTACCTACAAACCAATATCCTTTTGTCCGGTAGCAGGGCTTGTTCAGCAACTCCCATTCCTCGGACTCCAAATTTACAGCCGCAATCATCAGTTATACCGCGTATCAACGAACGATTACTTTGCCGCTCGAAATAGTACGACAGTAAGAATACTAATGCAATTTATCCGATAAGATTGTTAAAACTCGTTAAAGTTAATCAGTATAAATGATTCTGCTAGATTTCTTCTATCAAAATTAAATTTTGTCGAGCACTATTTGTGCTTCGCATGGTTAGCATAATTTATAATTTCCGCTGCAGTTAAGGATTTAGGTTCCCAACGAATAACAGGCATAATTTGATAAAAAAACACTTGATTATCTTCTCTGACCAAAAAGGGTTTAGCTCCTAAGAGCTTAGTCAGTTTTTCAATTAAACTGTTAGCATTGTCTTCAAACCCACGACGATCGATGTAAATGCCGGAAAAGCCTAAGCTGCGAATAATTTCCAATTGCTTTTCAATGGGTTCTTGAGCAAGAGAGCGGTAGAACAGATCGCCCTCTCTCCCTCTTATACTTCCTGTGCTCCAGCGTAGTGTCTTAGAGTTCAAATAGCCCCCCAGTAATTCATAATCAGGTAGATTAAGATACTGTCCATACTCAGGAAACCGAACATACGGAAGCTGATAAATCGAGGAGCCAGGAGGTAAAGTGGCCTCAATCTTTTTTATGAAATTTCTTTCCATGACAAATTGTTGTTGTGAGGATTGGGTCAGAGGTTGTAGAGTTTTTGGTGTTTGGTCAAATAGTCCGATGAATAAGATGCTTAATGGGATTAGTGAGCCCATCCACGCGTTTTTTGCAAAAAGAGATTCCACCTTTTTATTATGTTGGAGCATGACAAAAAAACCAATAAATGCCGCAAAAGAGATAAAAATACTTATCCTATTCCACGCTCTAATCAATGGTGAGACAAAAAGCGCAAATAAAACATTAAAGCTCCCTACCGTTGCAACCAATAAAAAGGTGAGTACCAAAATAGCGAGCAATCTAAGGCGAATATCGATTTGTTTGCCCAGCGAGGCATAAAATAAGCTAAAAAGGAGTATCAGGAAGCCTATAGAAGCAAAAAAGCCCAAAGCCGAGGTGGCTGCCGCCTCATTCATACCAAAATGAGTACCGTATAAGTTAATGTAATTTCCTAAACGTCTAATTCTGTGTAAAGAAGACGGAAAGAACAAGTGTACAATTTTTAATGAGTAGCGCTCAGTTTCTTCTGGGAGACGGAAAGCGGCTTCAAAATTCTTGCTGTGAGTGTGTTTGTACACCAAAGTAGGTAAAACATTCAGCGTGACGCCTAAAGCAACCAAGCTTGAAAGGGCAACGGCTGAAAAAAGTCCTTGAGATTTTTGATTTCTAAAGGAAGCGGCTACTCCAGCAACGATGAAAAGAAGAATGCCAAAGGATGCATAATAAACACCAAACGAACTCAATATGATTAACGGGAGCATTACTGTGACGATTTTTTTTGGCGTATTGAGAGGCCAAATGGAAAAATCGCCTAAAAAAATTTTCCAACCGTAAAAAAAATAGATTGGAACTACAAAATACCAGGTGTAGAAAACATGGCCTAAGCGCAAAAAGTGGAATGGCGCAAAAGCAAATAACATCCCTCCAACAAATGCATATGCTGTTCTTAGGGCAAAAGATTTCAGGGCTAAAAAGCTGAATATAAAAGCGAGTGGAAAACCAAGTAATATATAGAGATTTAAAGCACCATAATAAGTGCCAGTCAATGTTCCCAAGGCTTTTAAAATAATTAAATTTCCATTATCGGAGTGCGGGTAGTCTAAAAAATTTGAGCCGAAAGGATAGCCGCTATGAGGATTTTCAAAGAGCCAACCTTCTATAACCCGTTTAATTTCCCAAGAAGTAAAATTGATATCACCGCCATAAATATAGGGGTATTTTAGATTGGGTATTAATCCAGACGGCCATCCAGAAAATAGAATGCTTGCAAATAAAAAGCAAAAAATTGACCCTGCCAGTAATAGCTTCCAATTTAAGCGAAGAGGAAAAAGGAGTGATAGACTCTGAGGAAATTCGTCTTGTTGCATGGGATTCCTAACTAATTAATTCTCAGTTCCAAATTGATTTCTATTGAGTTAAGGCTTGGAATTATTTAAGCAGGTAAAAGGTTAACCTATTCAAGTAATAAGTCAAACGAATCTTTGCGCTATTAATAACCAGTAAGGATTTGACATTATCTTTTTTAAAAAGTAGGCTTTCGCTCATTATTCTGTCCCATGCCCCCAGTGATTCAAGGATACATTAATGAAAATCAAAGCGAGCGACTACATTGCAAAATTTTTAAAAACCCAAGGGGTAAAATTTATTTTTGAAATGTCAGGCGGGATGATCACTCAGATTTTAGATTCAATCCATCAAGAAGGCGGAATTGATATTGTCAGTATGCATCATGAGCAATCCGCCGCTTTTGCTGTGGATGCCTATGGGCGCTGCACTGGTAATGTAGCAGTCGGCATGGCGACAAGTGGTCCGGGCGCAACGAATTTAATTACCGGTATTGCCAGCTGCTACTTTGACTCCTCTCCAGGCCTTTTTATTACTGGCCAAGTGAATACACATGAGCAAAAGGGAGACAGAGGCATTCGTCAACTCGGATTTCAGGAAACGGATATTGTTTCAATGGCACAAATTATTACTAAAAAAAGTTATGCCATTACTTCTGCCGATCAGATTGAGCCAACATTAAAAGAAGCTTATGAAATTGCAATTAGCGATAGGCCTGGGCCGGTACTTATCGATATCCCTATGAATTTACAAAGAGCAGAAATTGAGGTTGGTCAAATCGGAAAAATTGAAAGAAAGAAAATTGAGGCCTCTGTAGATAATGGAATTTTTGACGTGCTATTAGACGCAATCATGCAAGCTAAAAAACCACTTATTTTAGCAGGCGGCGGTATCCATGGTGCTGGTGCTAGCGAAGCTTTTTTGCGCCTGGTTGATAAATTGCAAGTTCCTATTGTTACCTCTCTTCTTGGTGTGGACACCATTGACTTTAATCATCCCCTACGTGTTGGTTTTATTGGTAGTTATGGCAATCGCTGGGCAAATATCGCTTTGGGGCATTGTGACTTGTTAATTGTGGTTGGCAGTCGTTTGGATATACGTCAAACAGGGGCAGATGTCGAATCTTTTCGTAAAAATAAAAAAATATTCCACGTGGACTGCGATGCTAGCGAAATTAATAACCGGGTTAAAAGTTGTGTGCCTATTGTTATGGACGCTGCTGATTTTATTGCTGAGATGTTACAGATCCTTGGCGATAAGGCATTAACCCTTAAAAAATCTTGGCTTGATGAAATCTTGCAACAGAAAAAAGAATGGCCTGATAGTAACGAGTTGCGCAATATAACGGGTATTAATCCTAATCAATTTATGCATTCTCTTTCGCAAAACTCGCAAAACTCGCAAAAGGCGAAAGGATATGTTGTCGACGTGGGAAATCACCAGATGTGGTCTGCTCAGTCGCTCGAAATCAATGCAAATCAGTTTTTCATCACTTCTGGTGGAATGGGTGCCATGGGGTTTGCACTTCCCGCTGCAATTGGCGCTTCTCTAGCCCATAATAAGGAGCCTGTCATCGTTATTGCTGGTGACGGATGTTTTCAATTAAATATCCAAGAATTACAGACAATAGTGCGGAATAATATCCCGCTTAAAATGGTTGTCATTAACAACAATTGCCTCGGTATGATCCGACAGTTTCAGGATAGCTATTTTAACGGGCGGTATCTATCGACTTACTGGGGATATAGCGCGCCTAATTTTGAGGCTGTTGCAAAGGCCTACGGCATTCCTGCAAAAACAATTTCAACCCCAGATGAAATTGGATCTAATTTGGAATGGTTTTGGGAGTGTGAGGGAGCAACCTTATTGCAAGTAATGATTGATATGCGTGCAAATGCTTATCCTAAAATTGCGTTTGGGCATCCTATTACCGAAATGGAACCTATGATAGCTCCCGTTGCCATGGAGGCGACTTAATGATGTGCTGTTTGTAAAGCGTTAAACGCGCTTAAAAACAAGATGTTTATTTAAAACAAATCCTAAGGCTGCGGAAAGAATAAAGGAGACAAAGCCTGCAATGTAAAAGTCATATAGTTCTTTTAAAAGGGAGATAATACCAATATTGAAAAAGTATAAAAAAACATAAACGCCGATAAACTTAAAAATCAGTAAATTATTCGCGCTATTAAAAACAAGCCTGCCAATTGTTTTAAAGTTAAATAAAACGCCTAAAACAGTTGCCAGAAATAAAGCTTTGGTATATTGCATCCCTAAAAAAATAAAGATTGCATATAATAAATAACCAAATAAAGTATTTAAAATACCTACAAAAATATACCTTATAATTTGTTGTTTTGAATCCATGTCGTTTTAACAAACCTCTCTGTACAAGATCTTTGCGTACCATTCTTTCGTAAGGTTTATTGCATCCATTAATTTAATGTGAGGAGTGAGTTGTAGTTCGGTACGGGCTCGACTAATATCAGGAACATAACGTTCTACACAGCTTTTTTCGGGTTTGGGCTGCATTACATTAATCCCTATTGAGTTTGCAAAGGCCTCTGCTACTCGATGAGCGACCTCAAGAAGGCTATAGTCTTCGTCAGAACCTACGTTATAAGGATAGGCTGTCTTCCCTTTAAAAAGGACGGTCCATAACCAAATGGCTAAATCAGCGGTATATAAATAAGAGCGAAAAGGTGTGCCGTCACCTTTAATTTGAATGGGTTCCCCGTCCAAGCCATTGCGGATGAAATTACCGATTGCAAAATGGCCATCCAAAGGCAAATAAGGCCCAACGAAAGCAAAGCAACGGGCAATTTTTATATCTAATCCATATTGACTTGCGTATAAATAACCTAAGTGCTCCGCGGTACATTTCCCTAGGGCATAAGTTGATTTTGTATCGGTCAAGTAAGAGAGGCTAGGATAAGATTCAGGCATATGAGTAACGTTCGAAGGTTGTTTTCCATAAACAGCACCGGAGCTGACTAATAAAAATTTTTTAGCTTTGCAGTATCGAGCAAATTCCAAAGTATGCTTGGTGCCTTGGACAATACCATCAAAAACAGTTAAAGGTTCATTGGTAATTAATTTGGCATTGGTGTCAGTGGCTGCATGAATGATATGCGAAAAATGTCCTTGGGGATACGTGAAATTTCTGACATCGCCCTCGTAAAATTTTACACAAGGTTGATGATACAAATAAGGATATTTATGGGCAAAATTATGAATATTCCGTGTTAATACATAGGCTTCTGCATTAAGGTCGAGCTTTTTATTAATCCAAAGAAAGCTTTCAAGTAGCCAACAACCAAAAAATCCTGTTCCACCTGTAATAAAAATGCGTTGATTGCGTAATTCTTCCCAAAAAGAAGATGTCTTACTAAGGACGTAATCTAAATCGTTGGCTAACGGGTTCTTCATATCATTGTGAAAAGTTGATTCGTTCTTTTTCTACGACTAAAGGTCGTTTGATCACTCGCGTATGTATAGATGCAATATACTCACCCAGTAAACCAATGAAAAAGAGCTGTATTGATGAAAAAAAGAAAAGGCCAATTAAAATTGGCGCCACCCCAAGATTGAAGCTATTCCAGAAAAGCAATTTCAAAATGAAAAACACACATGAAATCAAAAAGCTAAGCAGTGATAGCGAAAAACCGGCCATGGTTGCCAAACGTAAGGGGATTTTAGAATGACTGGTAATTCCTAACATTGCCATATCGTATAACGAATAAAAATTATTCTTGGTCACACCGCGTGCGCGTCGGGGCTGATTGTAAGGAACTTCGGCAATTTCAAGTCCGATCTCCGCAATTAAACCACGGAAGTAAGGGTAAGGATCTTTGTAGTTGCGTAAAATATTAACTACTTCTTTGTCATATAATCCAAAGCCTGTAAAGTTTTTTATGAGTTTTACATCAGCGATTCGCGTGACGAAATTATAATACGCCCGACGAATAGTAAACATCAGTTTGGATTCCTGACTTTCAGGTTTAACACCCACTACAATCTTATAGCCTTCTTCCCATTTTTTGATGAATTCTTTAATCATCGTTGGAGGATCTTGTAGATCGGCAACAATCAGTATGGTTGCATCCCCATTTGTTTCTAATATGGCGTGATACGGAGAGCGAATGTGGCCAAAATTTCGAGCGTTAACGATGATTTTTGTATAAGGATCCTGTTCAGCAATCTTTCTTAAAATGGCTACAGTGTTGTCCGTAGAGGCATTATCTATAAAAATATGTTCATAACGGTAATTGGGAATTTCGGCAAATATTGCTTTGACTTGTTTATGGATTTCTTCAACATTTGCTTCCTCATTATAACAAGGGGTAACAACACTGATTAATTTCATAAAATTCCCAATTAATTAAGTCTTAAATAAACTTGGATAAGCCCACTGGGCCTATCCATTAGTTGGTATTAGGCTACCACTTCCTTTCCAGCATGTTCTTTGGCAAACAGCTCAAATGACTGATGGATATGATTCATCATTTCAGCAGTTAATCCATGATGGCAGCCAAGCAAAATTCCACCACGCATCACTTGGTCGGCATTAGGATAACCGTTAGCTGACTCACGGCGTTGAATCTTGCTAAATCCTGGTTGACGCAAAATATTACCTGTAAAAACTGTTCGGGTTTGTATGTTGCGTTTCTCGAAGAATATTTGCAGTTCTTTGCGGGAAAACGGTGCGCTATCTTTAATTGTCAGCGGGAATGCCAACCATCCTGTTTTTGAATTGGGTAGCTGTTTAGGTAGAATAAACCAGTCTTTGTACTGGCTAAAAAATTGAGTGTGTTGCTCAAAGGCGTGTTCACGAGCTGAAATATTTTGAGGCAGTTTGCTAAGTTGAACTAAACCAAAAGCAGCGCCCATTTCAGAGGGTTCAAGGTTATAACCTAATGCTTCGAACACAAATTTTGCGTCGTAGTCAATGCCGTCCACTTGAATGTTAAAACGATTCTCAATGGCTTCAGATTCAACAAACAAGGAAGAGCTTCTGCCCCAGCTGCGTAACAATTTGGCTCGAGAGGCTAGGCTATCTTCATTGACACACAACATTCCTCCATTGCCTGCACAGTTGACCACGTGCGAACCGTAAAAGCTGGTAGTACTTATATCGCTGAATCGGCCTACAGAGAGCCCATCAATCGTAGCTCCCAGGGTATCTGCCGAATCTTCAATAACAATTAGATTATGCTTATCCGCAATTTCTCTCAGCAGCTTCCAATTGGGCAGATTGCCTAACAAATTGGGGATCATCATTGCCTTAGTTTTAGGCGTTATCATGGCTTCTACTTGATTTGCATCGATATTAAAAGTACCCATTTCAACGTCAACGAACACAGGAATTAAGCCATTCCTGATGAGAGGGGCGACGGTCGTTGAAAATGTTAAGACCGGTGTAATCACTTCGGAACCTGCAGGCAGGTCTGCTATTTCAACAGCCAAATAATTAGCGGAAGAACCGGAGTTAACCATAATCCCGTGTTTTTTCTTAAACAAAGTTGCTACTTTATCTTCCATCTCACGCACATGTTTTCCCATTTGGGTTGAGGTGCGTAATACAGAGACAACTGCTTCAATTTCTTCTTCACCGTGTACTGTTTTTCCATAAGGTACATGAATAAATTGCTGAGTGCCCATTTATTTTTCTCTCTTAAATAATTAAATCATTTGCTTCCGAATCACCAAGTTTTCCAAGGCGCTTTACCGGATTCCCATAATTCTTCTAAATAGTTTTTATCCCGAAGGGTGTCCATTGGGTGCCAAAAACCATCATGATGAAAAGCAGATAATTCCCCTTCTGCAGCGAGACGCTCTAAAGGATCTTTTTCCCAAATCGTATCGTCGTCTTGAATATAATTGATAACTTGGGGTGATAAAACAAAGAAACCACCATTAATCCAGCCACCATCGCCTTGAGGCTTTTCTTTAAAGCCGGTAATGCGCTCATTATCCATTATAAGGGAACCGAAACGGCCAGGAGGTTGAATTGCAGTTAAAGTGGCTAATCCTTTTTGCCTTTTATGAAAAGCGATCAGTTCGCTGATGTTTACGTCGGAAACCCCATCACCATAAGTAAGACAAAAATCTTCGTTGCCTACATGATTAGCGATTCGCTTTATGCGCCCTCCTGTCATGGTTTTTTCACCCGTTTCCACCAAGGTAATTAGCCATGGCTCAGCGTTATTTTGATGGATTTCCATTTTATTATTGTTGATATCTAAAGTGACATCAGACATGTGTAAGAAATAGTTGGCAAAATACTCTTTGATGACATACCCTTTATAGCCTAAGCAAATGACAAAATTATGGATATTATGAGTAGAATATAATTTCATAATATGCCATAGAATGGGTTTGCCGCCGATTTCAATCATAGGCTTCGGACGTACCGATGTTTCTTCACTTATTCGGGTGCCTAAGCCGCCTGCTAAAATCACTGCCTTCATAAAACCTCCTTATATACTACGAAACTTAAGCGCCTAAAGATATTGGTGCCCGAGTTAATCGCCTATTTTTTCATCTCTAATAAATATTAAGCTTTGTCTCAAACCTAAATTGCTGAGACTAGCAGGATATGGATGCTAATTTCGTTTCGATTGCTCGCTACTGTGGATAGATTATTGCCGGGGATTATACTGATTTTCGGCGATATTTCACCTTATTGTATTATTACTGGCATAAAAATTTTTCTGTTGTTCTAATTTGAACCCCATCCATCTCTTTTTCGAGAGCTTGTACAGTATAAGGCAAACGATTATTATAAGAAATCCTTAACAGAGATACATATCAAAGGGAATCCTAACCTAATGAAATTAGAGGGATTTTTCTTTAATTTGTACCCAATTTACTATGGATTATCATGGTCCCGGCTTTAGATAGATTAAAAACAGCGATTCCTGGGCAAAAATCGATTTCTTTTTCTCCTGAAATTGAATCTTTAAGAGGTGTTGCTTCTCTCGCGGTTGTCATGGGACATCTTTATTTATTCCTTTTTATGCCAATCCTTGGGTTTAACATCAATTCTTCACATGAAAGTATTCTCAATTTGCTCGTTGCAGGTATTTTCGATCCGCAACCTGCTGTATTGCTTTTTTTTACAATTAGCGGATTGGTTCTAGGGCGACAACTTAGAAAAGAGCCGATAGTCGATTTTTTTTCGTTTCTAGCTTATCTTTGCCGACGTGCTTTTAGATTAATTCCGCTGATGTGGACAACTACAATTCTTGCCTTTTTCCTATGGAATTCGATGAATAGGCTTGACCCTTCGGTTTTACGAGCAACACTGCTTCTTAACGATATAGGCATTAATGTCCCCCTGTGGTCACTTAAAGTCGAATTGTATTGCAGTCTTATATTTCCGATCATTTTTTTATTATTTGAGTTTGGGGGCAAGCTCATTAATCTTCTTCTTTTCGCGCTATTTACTACGCTGAGTTTTTATTGGCATGAGCCTATTTATATTCAATTTTTAGTTTTTTTCCATGCAGGTTTATTGGTTGACCGCATTGCAAAGGCCACTTATTTTATACCTCAGGGGATAGCTACTTTGCTTCTAGGTTTAGCCATTACGGTGTTATTATTGGCTCCTGAATTTAGCATCGGTAACCGAAATTGGATGCACGGTTATTGGCAATCTTGGGTACTTCCCGAAATAGTGGCATGCCCGTTTATTTTATTGTTTATTGCTTCTCAGCCAAGCTCTAATTTTAATGCTTTTCTAAGGCTCACACCGATCAGATATCTAGGCAAAATTTCATTTAGTATTTACTTGATCCATTTCCCTGTCTTTTTATACATGAAAAACTATTATCCTTTAACTGGAACACTTCTTAACTCTCTCGGCTTTTTGATTAGCTATTTAACGGTAGTTATTACTCTTTCAAGCCTCACATTTCGGTGGATCGAGATACCTTCGAATGAGCTTGGTAAACGGTTAAGCTCATACATTCTAAAAGCAAGCAGACGAACTGCTCTCTTGACTGAGTAAGGGAGGGTAACTTCTTACATCCTCGCGACTTGTCGCGAGGATGTAGAAAGGACAAGTTACTATCCAATCTTGCTAGCCCCAGGGGGTAACCTTCACATCAAAAATTCTGAACGCAGCTAGACGACTATCACTTTCTCCTAATTGTTGCGCAGCACCATTACTTTTTACACGTAATTCTTTAATTTGTGAGGGGGGGATATCCAAAATTTCCTCAAACGTCTTTAGATCTCCAGCTTTGTTATTCTGCAGTATAAAGACATGTTGTTTTTTATTAGTCTCAGTAACACTGATTGTTACGGTATGATCCCCAGTTGTGAAATATTTAAAATAAAGCTTTGTATGGGTGAGTTCGGATGATGAGAATAATCGCTTAAATCGAAAGCTTATTTGATGCTTTACCCAATACCAGAAATGATCATAATCTTGTTCCCGATCATAGCCACCGATAGCTGATACGATAATATTATCTTCGTGTCCATCAATTGTAGTTATTTTAATAAATTTTTCACCTACTGAATCTCTTTCTACTAGACAATCACCTAGGGCAGGTTTGCCATTTCTCATGTTTTTAGGAAGACTGTTGATAATATATCCATCGCCCCTCCAGTCAGATATAAGTTTCTGATCAGCTAAAAAGAGAGACAACATTTGTCGGAATTTATGGTTGACTTCAGTGAGGTCGAGGTAAATGGATCGATTTTCACACTTACTTATAATATGATCACGTGTGTCCTTATAAAATTTCTCGAGGTTTGGGACTCCTAAATAATAAGCCATGACATGCTGCATGCGCTCCTTTGACCAATCAATATTGTAGTGCACAAGAGTCGAAATGAGAATTGCCAAGGTTAATCCACACAAAACTTTCCATTTTCTAAATAAAAGCGCAAGTCCAGAGATAAGTACTACCGAAATAAATGGAGAGGACCAATTCGCAAGTTTAAATTGACTCCAACTTTGGCCCGTACCGACTGAAAAGGGATTGGCAACAAAATAACGAAAATAAAGAATACCTATCGAAAAAAGAAGTAGGGTAATCAGAGAAGGCAGCATGACACTTTGACGTAAAAATCGGGTATGTCGTCGTTTATAGAGAACTATCGCCATTGCCAAGGCAAATAATATCACTAACGAGATGACTGT
Source organism: Legionella micdadei (assembly GCF_000953635.1). NCBI lineage: Bacteria > Pseudomonadati > Pseudomonadota > Gammaproteobacteria > Legionellales > Legionellaceae > Legionella > Legionella micdadei. The sequence goes on along the minus strand of NZ_LN614830.1, from coordinate 3,232,840 downwards.
CGCAGGATGATTAGTTTGTTCTTTTGTCCACTGATAGATATCCCATGCGCCGCCATGAACACCTAATTGATGGACAACATAACCTGTTAACGGCCAATCGACCGGTGTGCCAACGACGGATTGTGTCTGTTGATAAATAGCCCGAATAACCCGTGGTAACTCAATATTTATAAATAGCAAACTGAGGCTTGAGCACATTACTCCGTATCTAAGATAGGGGGTAGGCTGACGCGTTTTTATTGTATAAGTTAAAGTTGATAATACTATTGCAGCTAAGACAAACACGATCAATTCAGAATATGCAACACAGCATGCAGCAAATAGGAGAGATACCAAGACGGCCGACAAGAACTGTTTGGGCCATGAGAAATTTCTATTAACGATTTGGGGAAGCACTGCTCCAAATAAAAAAATAACGGCTCCACCCATTGCTAAGCCTACAGTCTGAGGGAAGAAACCGTATAAACAACCAAAAGTTAATCCACCAAAACCTAAGCACGGCAAGCTTAAAAAGCCTAGGCAAAAAATACGATTTAGGCGAGTTACCGTTAAGGAAATAACTAAACCCAATGATAGGCTGCAGATAACGAGCGCGGCCAATATGACACTAGGATAAATCGAATAAGCCCAACGGTAATGTAAGACAGCTTGGAAAAAGGCAAGGAGATAGGACGCCCCCATGCGATATCCTTGGGTTTGGTACATACTGACCTGTGTTGAGGCAGGAGTGATCTCAGTGGGCGGGATGGAAGAGCCAAAGGCGTGATGCTGAAGCCAGTCGCTATGGGCTAAATAAGTGAAGGCATCGTTATGTGCATCATAACCTCCATAAGTAAAGAGCTGTGCAAGCATGGGGGTAGCACACAAAAGGGCAAAAATACTTATTAGTGCCGTATGCTGTAATGTTTTCCAAAAATTTCGCTCGAAACCTAAGGCTAGAAAGCTTAAAGCAAAAAATGCAAAAGGTGCAGTGAGCGATTCGCCCAATGGGGTTAAACGGCCGATAAGGGAAGCTGCCAAAATAATAGAGGCAAGCCCTAATGCTGGAGAGAGATAAAATTTAACAAAGGGCCTTAATTTAAAGGGACTTAGGTTAGCCAGTTGGCGTCCTATAACTGTGCAAACAAACAGGATAAATACAAGGGTGGCGCAATTAACAAAAAAAATATGGTGATGACTGAACATATGCTATGCCTATTTTCTAAAATTTTCCCCAGCCAAATAAAGTTCTTGCAAATTGTTTGGATACTTTTTTATTCCAATACAGTGTTGACCATAGCGATGAAAGGAAAAGAGAATATAAAAATTTATTGGGATTTTGTTCTCTGATAACTTTTGCCTCAACCGCAGCATGGGCATAATTAAATAGCCAGCGATCAGGAACTTTACCAAATTTCTTCTTAAACATGTCATTAATTTCGCGATGTACTTTAACCTTAGCACCAAGTGTTTTGGTTTCTGCATATAGTCGGGAACCTGCCAATTTTTTCCGCAAATAGGCAAAGCGGACATTTGCTTTACCCAATCGCAACCAATACTCGTAATCCATGCAGTAATGCAGTGATTCATCAAGTAAGCCATGTTGCTCTATTACTCGACGTCGGAAAAAAAGTGCCGGTTGGCAGATAAAGCAAACTTGCTTGAGCCGTTCAAAATCCCAAGGTTCAGTAGGATAGGGTTCAAATGGTTGATCATGAATATCAATGTGATCAGCCATACCGTAGACCACATCGATTTCTGGGTAGGTTTTGAAAAAGTTGAGGACAGATTCGATTGCGCCTGGGTAATAGATGTCATCTGAGTTAAGCCAGCCTATAATTTCACCGTCTGTAGCAAGGATGCCTTTATTGACAGCATCAGCTTGTCCTTTGTCTTTAGCCGAAACCCAGCTTTTTAGGGACGTGGCGGATTTAAGGATGTCTTGCGTGTTATCGGTACTTCCTCCGTCAAATACCACATGTTCAATTTCGCCTCCTGTTTGATTCGCTACGCTTAACAGCGTACGCTCAATGAATTGCCCTTGATTAAAAGAAGGAGTGATAACACTTATTTTCATGCTGATTTCTTCTCCGTTATGAGTTGCACGGAACCGCCATTACGTATAACTCTGCATCGTTGGACTTGCAAAGAAAGCTCGCGCTGGTCACTGTTACTATATCCAGTTTCTGCAGGAATAAAAGTGGGTTTCATTTTAATTTCCAAACATCCACCCTCAGCAGATAAGGGCAAAGTCAATACCGCCTTTTTCCCGCGGCGCACTTCAAGTGGAGCGGCTTGTGCTTTCCCATCGCGAAGTGCTTTTACAACAATTTTGGATTGGGGTGTCCAGTCTGGCACAAACAATTCCATTTCTAGTATTTGTTTGTCTGTGCTTGGGGCTACTTGAATATTCATCCGTGAACCAACCCAGCCATCTTCATAGGTACCCGTTAATTGATCCTGTTGCTCATTCTGTCTTAGCGCATACTGAAAAAGATACCAATACTCTTTGGCCATACGAGAAGAATCTTCAAACAATTTTGCCCGTTCTATACCAGCCTTAATAAGCTGCTCACATAAATCTTTATCATGTTGTAATGAGATAATTGCCTCGGCAATTTGAGTAGGAATACGGGGATTGAAGAGAATGGCTGCATCAGCTACAACTTCAGGCAAAGAGGTAACGTTACTGCAGGCAACTGGAATACCGGCTGCCATTGCTTCAATAACGGGTAAGCCAAAGCCTTCGTACAGCGATGGGAAAATAATCCCGCTAGCATTGGCCATTAACACTGCCAAATCCTCATTAGTAAGGTAACCTGGGAAGATAACCCGTTCATCAAGACCCATAGATTGCGCGGCATCGGCTAAAAAAGATAAACGAGCATTTCCAGCGCCGGTACACACCAATTTAACATCAGGTGCTAATCCATTTTTACAGGCTATTCCAAAAGCAGTGAGCAGCATTTCATGATTCTTATGCTTCCAAAAATTCGCGGGGTAAAGTAAGTATTGCTTTGCAGTTATGTCCAACTGGGCCAAGATCATTTTATCCTGAGCTTCCTCGGGCATAATGCGCTGAGCCATTTGCAAATAGATAGTGCGTATCTTTTCGGGCTTAAGATTTCCATGAGTGATTGCAGACTGGCGTGAGTACTCCGAAATCGCTGTCAACATGGAGGCTCGACGACAAGCTTCTTTAAAAGTGTGATCTCGGTGAGCAACATCCTCTGCCGTAAAAAACTCTGGGTAAGTTTTATATTGCAAATCATAGATTGTGCACACTGTCGGGATTCCTACTTCGTAATATGTCGGTGCAGTAAACGGGCAAAAAAGTAAATCGGCCCCTAGTTCCTTTAGCAAAGAATGCGTTCCTCTTCGTTTAAGGAAGAGACTTAGGCGATAGCCTAAAAAAGACAATTTTCGCGGTTTATAAGGCAGTCTACGTGCAACGGCAAGGAGTGCTCGAAACAAAAAGGAGTCCCTTACTGGTGTATTAAGAACCATTTTGCATTTTATGTTGTGGCTTTCCAAGCGTACCAGCTCATCGTGCGAAGCTGCCTGGGTAAGTAATATGAATTGCGTATTAGGGGCTAAGTCTGCCAACTGTTTGATCAATTCTAAAACAAAGATTTTTGCTCCTCCATTTTCGCCTCCCGGAAGTATTGGAGTCAAATCGATAGCAATTGTTTTAGTTGTGGGTGTAACTATAACAGCTTGATTTCTTAACGTTTTCTTAAAATTTATTAGTTCTGGCCATTTGACCAGCCCGGCAAATAAGCGAAAAATTCGGCGTGATAACAAAGTGTGCAGATTAACTTCATAGATGGTATTTTTTTCATTACTACGTTGAAGTTGTGTTAAAAATTCATCCTGCTGGATTTGGATCTGATCTCTATATTCAGCATGATCAGATTCCAATTTTTGTATAATCGATGTTAGGCTTTGAATTTGCTCCCATCGCGCTGAACGATCAAATTCAGACTCTTCTAGTCGTTTGATTAATTGTAACTCTCGCTCCCGCAAATCAAGTAAGCTTAAGACAAGCCTGCTTTTAGGATTAGCGAGCAATGCTGATTCAATTTGTTCATTCGAGTTAATTTCAAATGGGTTTCGGCTTACTGCAAAAAACATATCATAATGAGCAAACATCGCAGGTTCAAACTGGATATGAGGCATACCAAGCTGTTTGAAAAATTGAGTTGCTGAATCTTTAGTGAACATGTAAATATGCTCGTCTTTATTGAGTAGTGGGAGAAATTCCCCATTACTTTCAACGAGTTCCTCGTATTTCATTTCCTCTCTAAATTGAGGTGTTTGAATAAAAAGAATGCCATTAGGTTTTAGTTTACTAATGCAATATGAAATCGTTGCTTTGGGATCTGGCAAATGTTCAAAGACATCCATTAAGGCAATGACATCAAATTTTTCTGTAAGATTCAGATCTTGCAAAGGGCCTACAGATAAAGGAATATCAAAAGTAGTTCTACCGTAATTGACGACCCAGGGACTCAACTCTACTCCTGAGGCATCGTAGCCTGTTTGTCGCAGTAAAGCGACAAAACTCCCATGGCTGCAACCTAATTCTAAAATTTTGGCAGAAGGTAATTTATACTTTAGTAGAACTTTTAACCAATGGAGGTTGCGCTCACTTAAATCCGAACGGGAGCGAGTGAAAATATCGGCATATCCTAAATTTTGAGTCTGATGATTTAGCCAATATTGTTTACCATAAAAATCAGTTTCATCATTTTTGACTAATAGAGCTTCGTCAGCAAGGGGAGTTTGTAAGACTAACGTCTTGCAACTATTACAGATCGCGTAGTCTTTGTTGAAAAAAGAGAAGGAAGTACTATCACACCAGCATTTACGCAATTTTAATCTCCTTTAGCCTCTTACAAATGTCTTCATATTAACCGATTAGTTGTCTGATAAGTAACACGGTCGTTTGGGTTTTTGAGCTCGCTCGATTGTTAAACTCATCCTTTTAAGCATTCGATGTTTTGACTGGGTCTTAAGGGAACACCATATTTTTTAGTTCTTTTCGCTTAGGTGATGCTAGTGCTTCTTCATAAAGCTCCAATAATAACGCTGCACTCTGTTCCCAGCTAAATTGGCGGGCTTGTTTCCGAGCGCTTTCACTTAACCTTTCCCTCTCGGATGGATTTGAGGCTAATCGCAACATGGCTTGCGTCCAATCTTCGACATTTTCGGGGGAAAGTTGGATCGTGGCTTGCCCTGCTATTTCAGGCATGGAGGTAGAAAGGGAGTTCACAGTAGGTGCGCCGAACTGCATCCCTTCAAGGATAGGTAAACCAAAGCCTTCAAATAACGAACAATAAAGATTGACATAGCAGTTTTGGTAAAGCCAAATCAACTCTTCATCTGAAACGTAGCCCGTAAAAATAACATGGGATTCAATCCCTAATTCACGGAGATATTTTTTAAAATCATCCATAAGCCAACCTTCCCCACCGGCAAAGACAAGTGGCATTGGCTTTCCGTTTAACGCAAGATACCGGGCGTAAGCTTTGGCTAAACAACGCTGATTTTTTCTTGGTTCAATAGTCCCCACATTCAACCAGAATTCACCTGAAGCAATATGCTTAAGTGCCTTAGGGCACTTGCCTTCTAGTTGATCTTTAGTAAAGCGGGAGCAGGGATAAATGACACGGATGCGATCTTCGGGAAAATGGGGGAATATGTTTAAGTAGTGATCCCTTGATGCTTTCGAAATCGCAACAACCCAATCCGCGGCTAGTGAAGAATTAAAAACACCACTAAAGCAACCTAGGCGGTTAGCTTCAGTAGTCCAATCCGGATTCACAACGAAGCCCATGTCATAAAAAGTATAAATAAGACGACTGGACTTGAGGTGGGTTGGACACCAAAAATTATTGGAATGTACAATATCTGGCGTGCCAAGAGAATGCTCTAAGTCTTGTTTAGACCAAAATGCGGAGGCCGATTCACGGGTCAAGTGCCGAGGGCCATAATGTCCTTTTTTATAAGGATTTTGAATAGGCATTAACGCATCGAAAAAAAAGTCACCAAAGCTTGGGTAAAGTGAATAGCGGTGTTCAGGAGCGATTCCCAGCATTGCTTGTATCATTGCATGGGCAAAGAAGCCACATCCTGCTTTACTACTGCCTGTTTGGGAAATATCAAAGCCAATATGCATATTACTAGTGGGCATGAAATCCTATCCTCAAAAGTCTTCCTTTTATTTGTTTAATAACCAGTCTCATTGATCAATAATTTAGTCGGCATTGTGATGAGAACGAGATAGTATAACAGATGATATAAAAAATCTCATAGTTGTTATCCGAATTGAGTGGTATCTGTTATGAAAATCAAACCAGCAGTTAATTGACTTTTTTAAATGAAAAAAGTACTCTGGCGGGCATTGTAATAAATAGAGCAGCAAGGATGACGCTGGTTCTGTTTTAGTTGAGGTATTTTTCGATTATTAACAAAATCACCTCCTTAAGCGCTCTAATCCATTCTTTATTGTTATCGCAGCTTTGAGAGCCGCTTAGACAGGCTTATAAGGGGCACTGTATGCGTAGCGCTTTAATAACAGGTATTACCGGGCAAGACGGCTATTTTTTAGCCGAATTGTTACTCCATAAAGGATATCAAGTATCCGGATTCGCGCGTAGCCAAGAAACATTACATACTGCTCAATTACCCGATAATGTGCAGATGTTTTTCGGTGATATTGCAGAGGAAGCTGACATTACCGCGGCTATCCAACAAACAAGACCTGATGAAATTTATAATCTCGCCTCACAATCCAGACCAGGAGAATCATGGGCGCATGCGGCAAAAACCCTCTGTGTTAATAGTTTGGGGGCAATCCGTTTATTTGAAGCGGTAAGGACAGTATGTCCAACGGCAAAAGTGTATCATGCCTCTTCATCCGAGATGTTTGGGCAAACAAGCATTTCTCCTCAAAACGAAGAAACTCCGTTCAACCCTACCAACCCTTACGCTGCGTCAAAAGTTTATTCGCATCAAATGGTTCGCATCTATCGTGAGAGCTATGGACTATTTATTGCCAGTGGCATTTTGTTCAATCATGAAAGCGAGCTTCGCCCTTTGCACTTTGTGACGCAAAAGGTGGCTTATGGTGCTGCTTGTGCAGCATTAGGAGTTATGGATTCACCTGATAGGAATGAAAGAGGATTGCCAATCGTATCTCAAGGGAAGTTAGCTCTAGGTAATTTTGAAATTGCTAGAGATTGGGGATATGCTCCTGATTATGTTAGGGCCATGTGGCTAATGTTGCAGCAGGATGAGCCTGCTGATTTTGTAATTGGCACTGGACAACTCCATACGTTAAGGGAATTGTGTGAGGTCGCTTACCATTATGTGGGTAAGGACTGGCGCAAACACGTGATCAGCGATCAAGCATTAGTTCGCCCATTGGAAACTACCCAGACTGTGGCGGATCCTTCAAAGGCCCAGCGCCTTTTGGGATGGAAACCTTCGGTGAATTTTGAAGAAATGATTCAAAGAATGGTACAAGTGCAAATCAAACAGTTGTCGCAGGCGCTAGATCTTAAATCAGCTGTTGAGCTGTAAGCCTATCTTGCTACCTTAAAATATCTACGTGCCATGACTTGTTCGCGGCATCCAGAAATATATGGCTTTTCACCTTGAACTACTAGAACGCGGATAAGACGCTGAATATCGGGTTTTCCGATATCAAAATTGAAGTCTAGCATTTGCAATTTATTTGCGCTTTCGTGCCGCGAGAATGAGACCAAGCTCATAGAGTAAACAAAGCGGCACAGCCAACATAATTTGGGACACTACATCGGGCGGTGTGAGGAGCATCCCCACGATGAATGCAGCGACAATGACATAGGGTCTGATTTTTTTCAAAACAGATAAATCTGTCCATCCTAAGCTCACAAAGGTTAGGCAAAGAAGCGGTACTTGAAAGCAAAGGCCAAAGAGCAACAGCATCCGGGTAATAAAATCAAGGGCCTCAGACATATCCGGCATGAGTCGAACACCCGCGGGCACTGCTTTGACAAAAAATTGAAACATATAGGGTAAAATTAAATAAAAACAAAATAATACACCTAAGCAAAATAGCAGTAAGCTGGTCATGATCATGCTGCGAAGGCTGCAGCGCTCATTTTTATAAAGACCTGGGGCAGCAAAACGCCAGAGTTGAAGTAAGGCAAAGGGGGCACAACAAAGCATTGCTGCATCCGCGGCGAGTTTTATTGGTATGAAGACAGGAGAAGTAATTTGTATAGCAATTAAAGGGTCTTGATTGGGTAGCGCATTTAGCAAAGGTTTTACTAGGGCATGAAATAAACTATTGGCATAGAAAAAAAATAATAAAAAGAGGACAAGAAAAAGTGAGAGTACATACAGAGCACGTCTACGAAGTTCCAGCAAGTGGCTTAACATAATCAATTTACTCTTGGAAAATAGCTAAGCAGTGCAAGTGCAACGTGGACTGCTTAAATACAGCACAATAAAAATGATTCTCTGCTTAGAATTGTACCAGGATAATTATCAGATGAAGAGAGGTGATGGAATTCTTGCTTCAGTTCTGTAGACCATAGTGGACGCCTCTTGAGGTACTTTAGGCTTCTTAATTAAATTAAGCTTGCACACCGTATCTCTGAATCTGGCCCCTTACTGTTAGTGTTAGCTGAGCAAGAATTACCATCTATGTCTTAAAAATAAGCCATGCTCGCAGAGATAGCAATTTTAGAATTGTTAATTTTGAGAAAATCTCCGTTTCTTTACAAGAAACTTAAGAAGCAAGCATATTTTCTTTAAGAGAAATAGTATAATCCTCTGTTTCCGAGGACGAGGTAATAGAACCAATTAGAGTTCACTACAATTAAAAAATGGCTAATACAAAACAATCTTCTACTACATCAAGTAATCTTCCTCAAATTCTCCTTGTTGAGGATAACCCTGTTGCTTTGCGCTTTGTAGAATCGATCGTTTCACAAGCAGGATGCCATTTTGTCTCTGCAATGGATGGCGAACAGGCTTTAGCGTTGGCAAAAAGCGCTATTTTTGACCTGATTATTACGGATATAGAGTTACCAGGAATTTCCGGGATTGAATTGACCCATCTAATTCGTGAATGGGAAAAATCATTGAAAAAATCGCCAATACCCATCATTGGATTAACTGCCCACACACTGTGTGAGTCTGAAGAAAATTGCCTACAGGCTGGAATGAATAAGGTACTCAACAAACCCCTTTATTTACATCAAATGAGAGAGTTACTCAGTCAATATATTCGGATTATTGAAAATTAATAAAATCGGTAACTAATCTATATCCTGATTAACAAGGAATACAATTTTTCAAAAATGCTCAATTTTAAGCAAAAACAATCAAATAAATCCCAAAAATTCCGCAAAAAAACTAGTTTTTTGTGCTAAGAAGGCTTTTTTTTACGAAATAAGAGATATACTAGCAATAAAATCAAGTATTTCCTCGATGATGCTACACTTTGTAGCAAAAAGAGGTATAATTTCCGCTTGTTTTTTAGGTGAAATCAAAGTGAGTCATCGTCCCCGAAAACGCTTTGGTCAGAATTTTTTGCTGGACAAGCATGTTATTAACAAGATTCTCGATGTCTTGCATCTGCAAAAAGAGGATAAAGTCGTAGAAATCGGCCCAGGGTTAGGGGCTTTAACTCAGCCTTTGCTTAAGTATATAGAAAAGTTGACGGCAATTGAGATCGATACCGATTTGCAAGAGCATCTTAGATCATTGCCAGGGGCTGGCAGTAAATTGCATCTAATTGTTGCCGACGCATTAACTGTTGATTTCAGCCAATGGGGATCTCATCTTAGAATCGTTGGTAATTTGCCTTACAATATTTCTACACCTTTATTATTTCACCTACTTAACTATGCCTCTTTCATTGAGGACATGCATTTTATGTTGCAGAAGGAGGTTGTTGCTCGTTTGGCTGCTCAACCGGGTACCAAAGTTTATGGACGATTAACTGTGATGGTGCAATATCACTGTAAGGTTGAATCTTTATTTGATGTCCCGCCAGAAGCTTTTCATCCTGTGCCTAAAGTTGATTCAGCCATAGTGCGTTTAATCCCATACCAGGCTTCGCCTTATCCAGTAGTGGATATTAATGCACTTGAGCAAGTAGTAGCAAAGGCTTTTGCAATGCGGCGTAAAACCCTTGCAAATAATTTGAAGCCATTGCTTAGTGCAGCACAATTGAGCGATTTAGGCATTGATCCGCTTGCTCGACCTGAGAGGATCTCAGTGATGGAGTATGTAAAGCTAGCAAAATTAATCGCTAATTAGTGTAAAATTAATACAAGATGCTTGGTGGAGGTTGATTTTGTTTCATCGTTATGGAAAAAAAGGAAAATCGTCGCAAACTAGGTCATTAAAGGACTTAACTCGCATTATCGCCTCATCGCTTTTACTTGGCGAGGAGAAGCGTAGTGTTTTATTGCGGCAAATTAAAGAGTCGTGCGCATTAGGAGAGGCTCGTTTTGACGGCTTATGTATTAGCCTTGTGCACAATTTGGTAAATCATTGCCAAAATTTACCCGAAACATCAACGAGTTATTACTCTCAACCGGGTGGCTTAGTCGATCATGCTTTAAATCGCACGGAGGCTGCTCTTAATTTATTCCAGAATTTTCTAATCCAGGATAGCCAAGACGGGTTGTCAGAAGAACAAAAGCTATGGCAATACGCGCTTTTTTCGGCTGCAATCTTACAAGGTATTGGTAAGTTACAAACTGATTTTAGTGTCGATTTATTTGATGGCAATGGCCAATTTTTGAAACAATGGAATCCGTTGTTAGAAAGTTTAGTTGCTGTTGGCCATTATTATGGCTATCAGTTTCAAAAAGAAACCGATGAAGCGTTTCGTCGGCGCCTGAATATATTAATCGCTCGATTTTTAATGCCGGCCGGTGGTTTTGCATGGATCGCTTCTAATCCAGACGTATTAGCAGTCTGGCTCGCATTGCTTAATGAGGACACCGAAGGTGCAGGCACACTTGGCGCTATCTTAATCCGGGCCGATGCTATTGCTATTCAGCGCTATTTAAGTCAGTTGGGTCTAAAAGGGGGCTATGGTTCAGGAAGGGGCGGCCGATATGGGCGTATAAGTACCTTTACGGATCGAGTACCTGAGTCTATCGCCGAAAAAGAACAACAAATCGGTATCGAATTTATTCAGTGGCTTACCAATTCATTAAAGTCTGGGTTAATCATGATTAACAAGGCTCCGCTATTTATGGTACCTGGTGGATTGCTTATCTGTGCAGAGATGTGGGATATGTTCATGAAAAATAACCCGCAATATAATTCCATACAAGCGATACGTAATGGATTCTTATCTTTGGGTATGCATCATATTGGAGCAGATGGGAATGTTATTTTTCGTTTCGAACAATCGTCTAATCAACAGATGCATAGTGGAATTATCTTTGAAAATTACGCCGTAGCCCTTCCTGAAGAAGTACAACTGCACAATATTAGTACGGGTAAAGTCACTACCATCTCTGCAACAGAGCTTATTTATCAAGCGCAATTCAATAGTAGTTATTTTACCTCTAAACAAGCTATCCATTCAGCGAGTCCCATGCTTCATCTTAATAGCTCTGGACGTTGGGTTGCTGAAAATCCCGCTTTACTTCAGGCATCTCCTCGCCCAGGGGTATTAACCAGTGTCTGATTATGCTATCGGCGATGTACAGGGTTGCTATGACCCTTTACAACGCCTGCTTGATCGAATCAATTTCAATGAGAATGAAGATCGTTTGTGGTTCGTGGGGGATTTAGTCAATCGTGGGCCGCAATCGCTTGCTGTCCTGCGATTTATAAGAAATTTACCCATCAAACCCATTATTACTCTAGGTAATCATGATTTGCATTTGTTAGCTATGTTGTTTGTCAAAAAACCAGCAAAGAAAAATCATGATGATACATTGCATGAAGTCTTAGCGGCAGAGGATAGCGAAGAGCTGGGCCACTGGTTACGTAAGCAGTCTGTTTTACATTACGATCCCGCCCTGGGTGTGGTGATGTGTCATGCTGGTATTGCCCCAGTTTGGGATCTTGATTTAGCAAGAGCCTGTGCACACGAATTGGAAGACGTGTTAGCGGGTGATAATTTCAGCGAGTTCCTAACGAACATGTATGGAAATGAGCCCAATCATTGGTCAAACGAATTAACAGGGATAGAAAGACTCCGTGTCATCACAAATTACTTTACCCGCATGCGGTTTTGCGACAGCCTAGGAAATCTAGTCTTGTCCTACAAGGGCACCCTTGATGATGCACCTGAAAATCTAATTCCCTGGTATGAGGTGCCAAGCCGAAAACCGATAAATGCCGATATTGTTTTTGGCCATTGGGCTGCCTTGGAGGGACATTCCCCAGACCCTACAATTTTTGCAATTGATACCGGATGTTTGTGGGGCGGGCGGTTAACTGCCTTGAGATTACAGGATAGGCAGCGCATTTCTGTACCAGGTTTGAAATCTTAATTTCAAGTTGTCCAAAATCTAGCATTTTGAAGTGGCTTGGGTATATACTCGCTCAACCACGATGTCCTCGTGGATTATATTGGAGATTTTTATGAAATTAGCACATTTTGCTCTTTTATCCATGATATTTACTGGAAATGTGATAGCCCAAGATATAAAAATTGTGGGAACGATCACTCAACCTGTCAAAGCTCCCTATTCTTCGGAAAGACAAATTGCTCCAGGAAAGGCTTCTGAAACAACAGGAAAAATCACTTTGTTAAAGGTTGAACTTTCTGACAAAGCAAAAACTGCACTTGCATCTAGAGCAAAAAATGCTTTAGCTCATACCAAGCAGTTTGCAACAAGCACCTACAATTCAGCCTATCCAGAAAAAGTAGAGTTAGGGATGGGTAATGTCCCTGTACTAAACCAAGGGATGCATGGGACCTGTGTAACTTTTGCTGTTTCAGCAGCTATTGATGCTGTTCTTAATAAGGGTGATTACGTCAGCCAATTGTGTTCGCTACAGCTTGGTAATTACTTAGAAAAAAATGCGTATTTCCCTAGCGGCTGGGAAGGTTCTTGGGGACGCTTTGTTCTGGATCAGTTAGCTGTTTTTGGAATAGTGAATAAAGAACACCAACAATCCCAAGGATGTGGTGGGTTAACCGTATATCCTGTGAATGATATGGTAGAGCCCAGCGGATACGTCAACTTAGAAGACTACCGTCAAATGAGTGAAGACATCGGCGAAAAAGTTCTTTGGTCCCCTGTTCTGGATATCTATCAAGCTTTATTGGATAGAACGGATACTAATAAAACAGTTGAACAAGTAAAAGCGGCCTTGAATGCAGGTGATAGACTTACTTTTGGTGTACTGCTGCTCGACTTTGACTTAGGCTTTGCGGGTGCTGTAGGCAAAAATAAAGTCGATGGAGATACTTGGGTCCTCACTCCAGAAATCGCAAGAGATGTTTATTTGAAACAAAATTTTGGTGGCCATGAAATGGTGATTACCGGTTACGACGATAATGCCGTTGCAATCGATGATCAAGGCCGTGAGCATCGAGGTTTATTCACTCTACGCAATTCTTGGGGTAAAAAAGTGGGAGATCAAGGGGATTTTTATATGTCCTATGATTATTTCAAGTTACTCGTGATAGAAGTGGCGCGTATTCGTAACGTATCTGATAATGCTGTAGGTTAAGATTACTTAACCTTGGTAGTTCACCGTTATTAAATTAAGATCATCCCCGCGAAGGCGGGGATCCTTCCTTCCTTAACTTCATGCTGTCATTATCTTTGCTAAAATTCTCTCTTAAGGGTTGATTATTTATCAGCACACGTTGATTTCAGTAGAATCATTCATTCTCTATTGGTAATAATGGTATTAATATACCCTTCTGTACTTCATGGCTTTGCAAGCAGGTCATTTGAATGAAAGTTGTCATTAAAGTTGGAACACAAAGCATTTTGGCAAATGATGGAACTCCTTTTGAGCCGATCATGCGGCATTTAGTCGAACAAATTGTCGCCTTACAAAAGGCAGGGCATTATGTGGTTTTGGTGAGTTCAGGCGCTGTTGGTTCAGGTCGAAAAGTAGCGCGCCAATATTTGGGGCGTCAATACGGGAGTTCGATCGGTGAAAAACAAGTTTTAGCCGCTTTAGGCCAACATGTATTAATGAATATCTACGCGGTCATGTTTAGAGAGCATAATCTTCTTACAGCGCAGCTACTGCTTACCAAACAAGATTTTCAGACACGACAACATTACTTAAACATTGCGAGATTGCTGCGTGAGATACTTGAACATAAGAATATCATTCCTATTATTAATGAAAATGACAGTGTTGCCATTGAAGAATTGATGTTTACCGACAATGATGAACTCGCCGGTCTTATTGCTGCCCAAATGAATGCGGATAAATTAATAATTTTGAGTAATGTTGAGGGTGTATTTACTGGCCAGCCCAACGAACCGGGTGCGGAATTGATTCCTATTATTAATCCTGAAACGAATTGGCCTGAAGTTTCCGCCATGAAAAGTACTTATGGTAGAGGTGGGATGATTTCTAAACTCGGAACAGCGCGTAAAATGTCGAGCTTAGGCATCACAACCCATATTGCTAGCATTAATCAACCATCTGCCGTAATGCGGATTATCACGCAAGAGCAGTTGGGGACAACCATCCTGCCAAGCAAGAAAAAGTCAAATATAAAAAGATGGATTGCTTATAGTAGTGACAAACAAACAGGATCCATTTCAGTCAATCCAGGGCTATTCAAAATTCTAAAAGAAAATAGACGAGTTATCAGTATATTGCCGATCGGCATTGAAAATTATAGGGGTAATTTTAAGAAAGGGGATGTAGTCGAAATTCTAACGCCGGGAGGTGAAAAAATTGGTGTTGGACTTGCTAAGTATGATGCCAATAAATTAAGTGAATATTTAGGGCGAAAAGATATGCCGGAATTCATCCATTATGATCATTTGCATATTTTTTAGGAGATCCTAGTGTTTAATGAAGACGAACTAATTCATCAGCTAAATAAGGTCAAAACAGCGAGCTATCGTTTAATGACTTTAGATGAAGAAACAAGAACAAATGTTTTGCTACATCTTGCGGCTAATTTACGCCGGAATTCACAAAAAATAATCAGCGAAAATCAAAAAGATTTAGCTTTAATGGCCAAAGAAGATCCTCGATATGACCGCCTATTGTTATCAGAAGAACGAATTTTATCAATCGCGGATGATGTAGAATTGGTTGCATCCCTACCCCAACCCTTAAATAAAGTCATTGAAGACAAACGAATGCCAAATGGCTTACACCTACAAAGAGTTTCTGTTCCTCTTGGTGTAATAGCTGTCATTTATGAATCCAGGCCCAATGTTACAATTGATGTTTTCGCTTTGTGCTTTAAAAGCGGGAATGCCTGCGTTTTAAAGGGAGGGAAAGAGGCTCAATATAGCAATAAAATTCTAATTTCTTTGATTAATCAGAGCCTGCAAGAGCAAGGCATTGATAGTAGCGCCGTCTATTTGTTACCTTCCGAGCGTCAGGCAATTAATGTTCTTTTGAACGCAAGAAATTTAATTGACGTGTGCATTCCCAGAGGAAGCCAGGCGCTAATTAATTTTGTTCGAGAAAATGCCAAAATTCCAGTGATCGAAACAGGCGCTGGAATAGTGCATACTTTTTTTGATGTCAGTGGCGATGTGGAAAAAGGCCGTTTGGTTATTAACAATGCTAAAACCAGGCGAGTCAGTGTCTGCAATGCTTTAGATACGCTAATCATTCATGAAAAATGCTTGACTCAGTTACACCGAGTAGTTGGCTTGCTGGCGGAAAAGCAGGTAGAAATTTTTGCCGACGAATTGAGTTATAAAGCGCTTAAACCGCTTTATCCAGAGATTTTACTCCATAAGGCGACTATTGAAGATTTTGGCCAAGAATTCCTCTCATATAAACTGTCGATTAAAACTGTTTCTTCAGTTGAAGAAGCAGTTAAGCACATCATGCAATACACTTCCGGCCATAGTGAAGCAATTATTGCTGAGGATCCAAAAGCAATCTCTTATTTTTTAAATCATGTGGACGCGGCTGCTGTCTATGTTAATGCATCAACTGCGTTCACAGATGGAGGACAATTTGGTATGGGGGCGGAAATTGGGATTAGCACGCAAAAATTACATGCTCGGGGACCAATGGGTTTAAATGCCTTAACAAGTTATAAATGGATTATCTTAGGTGATGGCCAAATTAGGGAATAAAAATGGTTAAAATCATCCTTAATAACAAAAAAAAGGATTCCCCTTATAAAAGTGCAATTCTGAATCTTTCTGAAGGCAATTGTATAATAAATAATGAAGAAGTCGCTCTAGATGCACTTGAACAATTCAATTTTAGCCATCCTTTGCTTACCGAACTTCCATTACATTCATCAACGAATTTATATCGATATAGTTATCACAATTTTGCTGATTTGTTACGGGTGCCAAGACTCGTTTACGCAACTCTTTTGCATGCAAAAAATCCGCTTAGTTGTCATTTTGAAATTCTACCTTCCTCTTCCTTCTTTAAACTGAAATCAATCTATAAAATTCCATTTTCTCTTGACTATCGTAAGGCTGCCAAAGAAGAAATTACCATCAGTCAACTAAATGATATAGTGAGTGATTTTTCCGGTTTCAAATTTCATTTTCAGGACAAATTTATTATCGAATCGCAATTTTATTATGAGGATTTACCCGCTGAAATCGATGCTGATTTACTCTATAAAAAAGACGATGTGATCAGAGAATTACTCGATTTGGCAGACAATATTGAGCCATTGGAGTTGCGTTATATAAATCATTTTATTGGATTTGGTATCTATACCCGTCAACCGATTGAAAAAGATGAATTTGTTTTATTTTATTGCGGAATGAAAAATTTAGAGCCCAAAGCCATGCATTATTATTTCCACCCTAAAACAGACGCTTTGAATACAGGAGTAGATGCCAGAGAATACGGGAATATGGCTCGATTTATAAATCATGCTCCAAGCAGTGATGAGGCAACCTCTACCTCTGCAAATCTTATTGCAATTGGTTACAATGTTTTAGGTGTGGAAGTAATAGCGCTATTTGCCCTAAGGGATATTAAGAAAGGGGAGCAGTTGCTGTTTGATTACAGCAAAAAATATTTTCGCCAAATGGAGCTTCTTAAATTTAATGTAGATGGCAATGTAGTTAATTCTGATAGTAAAGAATTATATGACAGCAATGATCAACGAGTAGCGATGCTTAGAGTATTTGCGCGTCATGGAGTAAAACAAGCGATTTTGAAATTAGCCAATCGCTTCATTATTATTGTGCTGGTCATCATTGTATTGGGGTTATTTTTGAACTATAGCAATTTATTTAACCTTTAATACAAACTATCGGTTCTAACTTTGCCACCTTTTTTGCTAACCCCGCATGATGAGCGGCATTGACAACACTAGTCACATCTTTATAGGCCTCTGGCGCCTCTTCAGCAACACCTCGATACGAACCACTTCGAATCAATATGCCTCGGCGTGCTAATTGCTCAATGATTTGTTTACCACTCCATTTTTTAGTGGCCTGATGACGGCTCATCGCCCGTCCAGCACCATGACATGCAGAGCTGAATGATTTTTTTTCAGCTGTTTTTGTTCCAACTAAAACATAGGATGCTGTACCCATACTGCCGCCTATAATAACAGGCTGACCAACGTTGGCGTAATCTTTGGGTAACCCAGGATGATTTGGACCAAAAGCCCTGGTGGCACCTTTGCGATGGACAAACAATCGGGTCTTTTTGCCATTTATTTCATGCCATTCTTCTTTGCAGATATTGTGTGAAACGTCGTAAACGAGTTTTATTTTTACTCCCGGTATAATGTCTTGAAAGGTTTCACGCATAAAATGAGTAATGATTTCGCGGTTCGCGAGTGCACAATTAGCGCCAGCTCGCATAGCACCTAAATAATCTTCGCCAAGAGTTGATTTTATGGGAGCGCAAGCCAATTCACGATCAGCTAACTTTATACCCCGACGTTCGGCGTAGATCGTCATTGATCGCAAGTAATCAGTGCCAATTTGATGACCTAACCCGCGAGAGCCACAGTGAATACTAACAACAATACCTCCTTTAGTGAGACCAAAAGCAGTCGCTGCTTTTGGATAATAAATCTCGGTTACTTCTTGGATCTCGAGATAGTGGTTCCCTGAACCTAACGTTCCCATTTCTGCTTTTTGTCGTTCTTTAGCGTGTTCAGAGACTTTATCGGGTAATGCGCCTTCGAGGCAGCCATTGCTTTCAATGTGTTCTAAATCTTTGAGATCACCATAACCTTGCTTTATCGCCCACTTCGCACCGCTTTCTAGCATTGCATTCATCATTTTTGCGCTTAATCTAATATGACTTTTACTGCCAACACCAGCTGGAATTTGGGCAAAAAGTGCGTCAGCTAATTGTTCTTTGAAAGGCTCGAATTCACTCCGATTAAGGCCAGTAGTTAATAACCTAACACCGCAAAGGATATCGAAGCCCACACCTCCTGCTGAAATAATGCCGTCTTGCTCCGGATCAAAAGCGGCTACGCCGCCAATTGGAAACCCATAACCCCAATGTGCGTCAGGCATAGCGAATGCCCCAGAGACGATACCGGGTAATTTCGCCACATTAGTCAATTGTTCATAAACTTTTTCATCCATCTCGATAAGTAAAGCCTCTGAGGCGAAAATAACACCAGGAACTCTCATGGATTGGTGGGGGGGAATGCGCCATTCATAATCATTTATTTTTTCGAATAAACTAAGATCCATGTTTTAATCCTCATACATCGACAATACACTGCGCTATCCACGCATTGTCTTCTTGGTACACTCTTAATTCGGTATAAGTCGCACCTTTGATATCGACTGCCGGCTGATGGCGAGTACGATTCACTTTTTCCCCTTTAATCGTTGCGTCTAATTTAAGGTTCTCTATGCGTACATGAAATTCAGAAAACAACATATTAAGTGTATCCATTTTATAAATAATAGCATTTAGCCAATCAGCGAATAAAATTTCCTTATCGGGTGCTGTACATGAAATATAAATTTCTTTGTTGGGACGAACTATAGCACTGTCGGTGACCGCATTGGTTAAGGCAAGAGCGCCCATTTCAAAAGCGTTTTCCAATGTAGGGCCAATGCCCCTTATACCGATATCAGCCTCATGAATGAAATGCTCCCATCTCTTTGTTGTCATAAACGATTATCCTCTGAGCTTAATTGCCCGCTAACTCCTTAAAGGTGGCAACAACATTGGTATAAAAAAGAGTGGTTTTGCTTTCAAATGCAGAATCTGTTCCTATAATTAACCATACTTCCCCCTTTTTATTGCTAGTCACCGTATACTTAGCAAATTTTTCTTGCATCTCGGCATCGGGTAGTATCTTAAGCCGGAAGAGGGATTTCTGGGTATCCACGCCAATGGTTCCTATTAACAACATATCCTTACCCTCACTTGACTGATTGCCTTTATCGAGCATCATTCGGTAATAATTAGCTTCATCCAAGTAACGCTGGGGCTTTTCCATTATTGCCCCTATTTTCACATACACAGATGAATCGGACCCTCCCGCCCCAATCCCATCAGCAGCGCCGTTACTAGCAAACTCAAGTGAAAAACTGGCTTGATAGTTTGTATTTGCTTTAAGTCCCTCCAGTTTTTTATAAGCGAACATAAATAAATCATCGCTATGATTATTTCCTGATATTTTTAAGCCGCGCGAGCTAGTAGTTATTTCAACCGGTAATTTAGCCTCTTCTTCAAATTTCAACTCGTAAAAATCTTCTTGCCCTTTAGGATAGTCTGCGAAAGAGACTTTAAACTGATCTTTTTTTGAAAAAGTAAATTTATATGTTTTTATGAACGACGGGTTATTTTCCGCATAAGCACAAGATGGAGAAATGCCAATGTAAATTAGACTTAATAAAAAAATAAAGTTTTTCATCTTAATTTCTGAATAAAGTGAGGCAGGGAGCCACATTGTAACAATCTTTAGTCGCACTTATGAACTATTATCAGGGTTGAAGGGAAGTGCTGTACTATTCTTTAAAAAAGAAGATTGATTTCCACGGAGGATTTATGGTTAAAAAATCAAACAGCCCCATATTAACTGAAATTTTTTATGATAAAAAATCTGCTGAAAAGGCGTACCAAGATGCTATCAATCGAGGGTACAACATTAAAGAAATTAATGTGCTTATGTCGGAACATACGAGAAAAAAATATTATCAAACGCCGCCTGGCCAGCAAATATTTTCCGATAATTTGATTGAGGATGCTGCTATTGGGGGCTCTTTAGGTGGCATAATCGGAGGAACAATCGGTGCAATTGCGGGATTGGGAGCGACAACGCTATTGCCGGGTTTGGGTGTGGTCGTTGGCGGACCAATGGTTGCTGCACTGGCAGGCGCAGGTGCTGGGGGCATTTCAGGTGGGCTTTTTGGAGCAATGGTGGGTTGGGGCTTTACTGAAGAACAAGCCAAAATCTATGAAAAAGGAATTAAGTCAGGAGGAATTGTACTAGGGGTTAATAAAAAAAATAAGAACTTTTCTTTATTGGAAAGTGATTGGAGGAATATTGAAAGAAGAAAAGAAAAAGAGAGGAGTAAAAGATAGGGAATTTCATAGGTATGTCAGCTCAGGATGATGTACCTAGGGAATTGCAAAGAGAGTTACTTAATTTATTTTTCCATTGGTTTGATCGCAAAAAAAACGCCATAACGAACTCTATTTTGAGCAAAAGCTTCTTGCATTAACTTGATTCGCTTTGCAAAACGAAATCCACGCCAGCCACCTATTTTGATTATTTGTAGAAAATTGTAGGCCCTAAGAAGCGATAGCCCTATACTCCAACTTTGTTCAACAAAAGGTGACCAATCTGCGGTTTCTTTCACAATAAAATTTTGATTGTTCAATAAGTTATTGTAGCAATTGATTGTGGGCATGTAAGGGAGATCGAAAGCAAGGCACAATTTTTGATATTTTTTTGCGGATTTTCCAATGTATTCTTCCTCGCCTGAACACCATGTTGCTAGCAGCAATTTACCACCTGGTTTTAATACTCGATAGGCTTCCTGAATAAACAAATTCTTATCAAAAAATTGTTCGCAACTTTCAAGAGACCAAACAATATCAAAAGAACTATTTTTGATGCTTTTTAGTGCCAAAGCATCTTCAACCTTGAAAGTTACATGCTCAATATTTTTTTCTTGAGACTGTTGAGTGGCTATCGCAACTTGTTTAGGGCTAAGGGTAATTCCTGTGACAATGGCATGGTAATTTTGGGCTAGGTAGAGGCTGCTCCCACCCATACCGCAACCTACATCCAAGATTGTATTATTTGGGGTTATCTCAAGCATTTCCGCTAATTTTTCGATTAATTTTTCCTGAGCCTTCTCTGGTGTAATCACTTGAGAATCTTCATAGTATCCGTGATGAATATGTGGTCCCCAAACTAAACGCCAACCCTCAGATAACTGATCCCAATATTTAGCAATTTTCTGGGTTATTTTGCTACGATGAAGGATGATGGGTTGATCCGTTCTGATGTGCATGACCGTTATTCCGATTTGATTATTTTTTATTTTGTCCATTACTAAGGATACTCGTCTAATCGCAGCAAGTCTATTGAGGATTTTTATAAAAATTTTGCATTTATATCAGTTTGAAAATAAAATAGACAGCTATTTTCTAATGCGAATTTACAATGCGATTGTTGCGGTTATCAAGTAATACTTTCGATGTAATCGGTTGGCTAACCGCGCTGATTATTCCGGCTTTTCTCATCTATCTCTTACGAGAAACAACAATGAATTGGGCTTGCACTAATTTTGTTGTAATTTTCTCGGCGGCGCTCGTTATGTGGATTTTTCGCTTACTCCCTGAGTATGTTCCTGCAGTGTTCGTGATTTTAGCCACAATGTTGTTAGGATTAGCCCAGCAAACAGTGCTCTTATCAGGCTTTGGTTCTGATAGCTTTTTCTTGGCTTTGGGTGTATTCGGTATTGGTGCCGTTTTAGTAAAATCTCGCCTTTTTTATCGACTCTCTTTGTTGATTTTGAATCATTTACCTAAAAATAAATTACTACTACAGATTGTTTTATTCTTTATCGGTGTTTTGCTTACGCCTGTAATGACGGCGCAGAGTGCTCGTGTGTCGCTCATTGCACCACTGCTTGAAGACATGCGAAAGACTGCAGGCCTTAGCCCGCGAAGTATTACTGCAAATAGCTTAGCTTGCTCAGCATTTAATGGATGCATTTTATTGTCTGTCATGTTTCTGACAGGTAAATCCAGTAATTTTGTCCTCTATGGCATGCTACCGGAGCAAACCCAGTGGCAGTTTGGTTGGATGAATTGGCTGATTGTTTCGTCCGTTCCAGGCGCTTTACTGGTAATTGCTTTTTTTGCTTTGCTTGCCTTAAAGTTTCGTAGTCATGATGCTTTAGTAGTGAATCGATTAGCCATCAAGCGTGAGCTCTATTTAATGGGTAGCCTAACCATTTATGAATGGGCCGCAATCTTAAGCATTGCTGCATTAATTTTGGGGTTGACCCTCTCCTCGTTGCATCAAATCCCAAGTGCTTGGGTTAGTTTTGCTATCTTTTTTATTCTATTGACCTCAGGGGTCTTGAATAAAGATGATTTTAAAAATGGCATTAACTGGCCTTTCCTTTTTTACCTGGGGGCGATCATTGGCATCATGCGCTGCGTTCAGGAAATTGGTATCGAAATGTGGATTATTAATTATTTGTCTTGGCTTGGGGATATCGCTTATGAACAGCAAACGCTGTTTATCATTTTGGTGTATGTGGTGAGTTGGTTAGGCGGCTTACTATTTGGTACTATGGCTGCCCCAGCGTTGATGTTTACTCTTTTAATGCCTGTAGCACAGCAGGCTGTCATTAATACTTGGCTTGTAGCCTTTATTATTTTAATGGCCACTGAAGCGTGGGTATTTCCTTACCAGTCAAGTTATTATTTATGTTTTGAGGAGTGGGTTCGAGGAAATAGCGCTTATGATTTAAGAAAAACCCTATCAGTCAATGCTTGGTTTTCGGTCTTCCGCCTTTTTGCAATCTTACTAAGTATTCCATTCTGGCACAGAATTGGGGTGTTATGAGCGTTAAATCTCTTACCACCCTATGTACGGGTTTATTTTTGTTGATCGTTTTTTCTTTCCTTGGTTATCAACGCGTACATAAACCACGAATTTTTGTCTTGCACAGCTACAATGCCAATATGCCTTGGGTGCAAAGCTTAAATCAAGGGGTTCGGACGGTTTTTGGTGATAAAGCTTATATAAGCTTGCGCTATTATTATATGGATGCCAAACATCATCATTCGAAAGATTACCTTGAGCGGGTTTCCAAAGCAATTAAGAAAACTATTGAAGCATGGCGTCCCGAAATCCTTATCGCATTTGATGATGATGCCCAGGATATGGCGGTACGAGAATTTGGGGACTCAACAAATATTAAAGTCATCCTTGCAGGCATCACTGATTCCAGGCGTTGGTTAGAGTATGAGAATACCCCTAATATCACGGGTATTACCGAGCGAATACCTGTTAAAGCAATACGCGAAATTTTGTCATTAATGTTCCGAAACCAAAAACGCATCTACTATTTGTCAGATGATTCTAAGGCGGCTAAAACTCTGGATAAATCAATTATGAAAGAGGATTGGGGATCTTACGAATTAGTTGCCCATAGACGGGTAAAGACTTTTACTCAATGGAAAGCTGCTGTTTTTGAGGCAGCAAAAAGGGCAGATATCCTACTTGTTTCTGTTTATCAAACGATTATGGACGGCGAAAAGGAAGTTGATCCAGAGCAATTGGTTCGCTGGATGAATGAGCACAGTCAGATTCCAGTCGTGGGAGTTTATGAATCCTTCATTATCGATGGAGGAATGTTAGCTATTGCAATTTCAAGTATGGAACAGGGCTATACCGCTGCCTGGTTAGCACTGAACATCATAGAAAAGAAATTAACCATTCAAGAGATTCCCCTATTACATGGAAAAACCTTCTCACTATTTATTCAAAAAGAAATGTTGCTAAAGCGTTTTCCTTATGTGCATATTCCTGTCATTCTTGATGCATTTTCAAAATCGCATTGGAGTTTAGATGCGGTTTCTTCTCCAGAAATAGACCTATCCGGCATAGAGCGGTTACGGTTGAAATCGATTCATTTTGCAAAAAATTAATCATTTTAAAGTTGGTGCTGAATTCGTATCTCGTCTTAAGAGGTGAAGGCCGAAAAGATTGGGATTGCAGTAATAGGGTAAGCAATGCTAAGACGAGCTTAACTTTGCTTCCCAATCGATTAGGCTGAGCTTAAAATTCCGCTATTCGGTTACGCATTCATTAATAACCATAGAATTGGTTTTATTGTTCACCTCATTTATTACGGCTTGAAGCTTTATGGGTGAATATTCACCTGATTCAACTGCTTCGTAAAGAGCCTGTAATGATGGAGCTTGCTCAAATGCTTTTTTCTTAGGGAGCTCTTTTTTATTGACATCATAACCTTCACGTTCGCCCGTTAGAACCGCATTAAGCAGCCACAATAACGAGATAGCATCATTTCCGAGTTCCTTGTGTGAAACAAAGCCGTAATCAATGAGCGATACTTGTTCTTTATCATAGAGCACATTCCAAGTTCGCAAATCATTGTGGCGAAGTCCTTCCTTTTCCAAGTCTGCAAGCGACCTAAGAAGCTCTTGGACTACGAACATTGTATTAATTTTATCTTTTTCTTTGAGGAGATCGACCAGTAACCTACCGCTAATTTTTTTTAATACAACCTTAGCTCCGCAAGATGTTAGTTCAAAGTCTATAAGTTCTGGCATATTGTGAATGTTAGTTAAATGCAATAAGGTATCAATCTCGGCTATAATTTGACGTTTATTTTCCCCTTCGCGATCACGCTCATCGAACACATACTCTTTGATTACGTACTCCTCACTAAAGTAGTAGCGGCGTGTTTTAATGTAAACTACCGGCGAATCCTTATAAGCTTCAAATGTCTTGGATAAGTAGATAAACGGACGATTATTTACAGTAATGGTGTTATCTTTAGATTTGATGACGTAGAGAGGGCGGCGTTTACTGGATAAATGAGTAGGAAAATCGCCTATCTTTTCGATGGTGATTTTGTCTTTAATAAGTTCAAATATGGCTAGTTCGTCTTCGGGTTGTGTTTCATCCCAGAATAAGGCCGGATCTTCACCTTTCCTTGCAAGTTCAACAATAAGTACAGGCACTTTATCAAGAAGTGTTTGCATAAGTCTTTGTGTGTACTCAAGCCCATGGTAATGGATGATATGATGCAGAACACTGAAAATGGTCACTACATCGAATTTCCCTCGCTCAATAGTGTCTATTGAGTTTTTATCGAAAGCCTTGGTCTTAATGGTGGTAGGAATCCCGTTTATGTTGCCTATCAAACGAGAAACCTCCGCGTTCTTAGGATTATATTCCCAACCTTCCGTTATTGCCCCTCGGTCGGCAAAAAAATAACACATGTAGCCTAGTGACGACCCAATGTCTAGGATGTGTTTGCCAGCAACCTTACCAAAATAAGCTTCTACGGTGCGACATCGATCTTCACTGGTGCGTTGAGGGGCTTGTTCGAGCACACCAATAATCCCATAGGTTGGTTGGTACGGTTCCACTTCCTTAATCATCTCTTTGAGGTGATCAAATCGAAAATCATGGGCATTCAACCGTTCGCTTATTTCTTGACTAAGTTGCGCTACAGTACTCGATTGGCGAGTTATCTCCTGACCAATTTGATCTTTTGTACTAATAAGTTGAGCACTCAGCCGTTGACTTATCTCTTGATTAAATTGCTCTACAGTACTTGATAAACGGCCCACTTCCTGACCAATTTGGTCTCCCATACTTATAAGGTGCTCAATCCTGCTGACGAGTAGCTCGGTACTATTTAATCGATAAATTATCTGCTGGTTGAGTTGCTCAATATGACGCAGGCGTTGCACCTCTCTAACTAACGCCGGTGCCATACGTTTGATAGTCCATTTGGCTATTTTTTTGAATGAACCCCATAAGCGTCCTTCTTTTATGCTATTTGCTGCCGCATTCTCTTGTCCATTTCTCATGTATAATGTACTCTTTCTTTAAGTTAACCCCTAGCTCCAAAATCAATAAGCCTATGCTGTTACCAAGCTCCTTCCTATCCCATACTGTTTTGGCAGGTACTTTATAATCACGAACAATGAGATAAGCGCACAAAACATGACGTAATAAGCGATCGTAAGTGTATTAAAATGATAAATTAGCCAAGTATTGATTGCTGGAGAAAAACCTCCCACTACTGCCATGCAGATATTATACGCAATAGATATTCCTGTATAACGTCCTTTCCCCGAAAACATCTCTGCCATGACAACAGGAGTAACAGCTTGTTCGGCACTATAGAAAATCACTAAAGGTAATAATACCCACCAAGAGGAGATAAGATGAAGTGTCCAAAAGCTTGGGATGGCAAAGACTAAGTAACCAATGGTTGAAAAAACTAAAACATTTCTTCGGCCAACTTTATCAGAAATATAAGCAAACACGGGCACAAAAAGCAGCGAAAGAACGATAAATAAGGTCTGCATGCCATAAGCCTGCTGCAGTGGCAATTTTAAGAACTCATGTAAGTAGGTAGATAAATAACCCATAAGTGTATAACTGCCGCAGGCACTGATAAATAATAATAAGATGATATGGAGCATCGAACGAAATTGATGGTTGAACACGTACTTAATCGGTAAATAGTTCTCACGAATATTTTGTTTAAGCTGTAAAAAAGTTTCAGACTCAGATAAATCGCGTCTTAACCACAATCCTAAAATTCCCAGCGCGCCCCCAGAAATAAAAAGGATTCGCCATCCATAGGAGGCTAATGCTTCACCGCCAATGACTGTACTTAGGGTAGTGCAGGCAAGAATTGCTGCCAATACACCTATATTGGAGCCATTATTCGTCATGGAGCTGACTAATGCACGCTGGTTAGCTTGAGCAGATTCTGAAAGATAAATCATTGACCCAGCAAATTCTCCGCCAATGCAGAAGCCTTGTAATAAGCGGCAAATGATCAATAAAATCGGGGCTAATAACCCTGCTTGTTGGTGGGTAGGTAGGAATCCAGTCAAAACTGATGAGACTGACATTAAGAGAATAGTAAATTTTAGCGTTCTGGCGCGCCCATACCGGTCGCCTAGATGACCTAAAACTACAGAGCCCAAAGG
The DNA here is from genome assembly GCF_000953635.1 of Legionella micdadei. NCBI lineage: Bacteria > Pseudomonadati > Pseudomonadota > Gammaproteobacteria > Legionellales > Legionellaceae > Legionella > Legionella micdadei. Next base: position 3,205,519 of record NZ_LN614830.1, on the reverse strand, counting down.
CCGAACAATAAAACCCGCAGCAAAAACGAGCATGGTCGCCAGTAGACTTGCGACAGCATCAGTATCCGGGAAGAATAAACTTGCAATAACAGGAGACAAATACGCAAACAAACTAAATTCATACCACTCCAGCGCATTCCCGATAATACAAGCAATAATGCTACGGTATCTTTTCACGAAACGATCCACTGTTTAAGGATGGAGTTTTGGCATGGAAGTATATCAGTTTAATGGCTAAACTGTATATTAATATTACGGGCGCTCTAATTCTAATAGAAGATAAATATAAAAGGTTGGCTCAATGAAAAAACATTTAACCGATTTAATTGTTCAAAGGCTGAAAGAAGAGAAGGAAAATTTAAAAAAACAATTTTCTCAAGAGCACCCTATTAAAGTTGCCCGCCATTTTGCTCTCGATAATGTTCTGCCCATTGAGATCGCAGAGAAAATTTATGCAAATTTCCCCAAACCTAACCGCATGCGCGTGTTAAGTAATTTGGGTCAATTAAAGTTGAAGTACAGTCATTTAAGGGATACATCACGTTTGATACAAGATATCAATTTTGCTTTCCAAGACCCTAGGGTTGTTACTGAAGTTGAAGAAATAACAGGAATTAAAAACCAAATTCCTGATCCATCCCGTTTTGCTGGCGGAGTGAGTATGCTGCTGAAAGGCTACTACATTAACCCTCATTTAGATAACTCCCACGATGTGGATAGAAAATTCTATCGCACGGTGAATGTTCTTTATTATGTTTCCCCAAATTGGAAATTGGAAAATGGCGGCAATTATGAATTATGGGATGAATCAATTAAACATAGGATTGTTGTCCCCTGCCTTTTTAATCGCTTAATCATCATGGAAACCAATCGCCACTCTTGGCATTCGGTGAATCGGGTTGTATGTGATGCCCCCCGATGTTGTGTGTTTAATTATTTTTTCTCCGCGCAATCTCCTGAGGGCGAAGATTATTTCAATGTCAATTCAATGACTAATCCGCTCTATAGGCCTCGACCCGAGCAAAAAATTCGCCGCAAGATAGCAAACGTGAGGGATAGGTTGCTCAGTAAGATTCGATAAAACAGAAAAAATGATATTGTTAAAAAAATAACTCTTTCGCAGTATCATTGGTATTTATGCTTCACCGTTTAAACTCGATATGAAAGAATTCCCAGTAGCTGCTCAACCCTTCCGCAAAGAATTAGAAAATTATCTTAAGTTTGTTGGAAGGGATCGTTTAGAAATTCATTACTGTGATCAACGGCCTTGTTTTTTTGTCGAAGCAGATCCTGAAACAGACACATCTATTGAAGTCGGCTATTTCCTATGGAATAACCAACTTTATTACCGAAGCAATTTGAATTCTCTCTCTAATCCTGTTCATTTAACCGATGAACAAATTACATTACTGAAAAATCGTATTGCTTACCCTGATACTCCTTCTCCATTATTGATTACAACAAGTCAATTACAGCATTTTTTGGCATTGACAGGACCACGCAAGGCGATTTTTTTGACAATAGATGTCGTGGACAACCAATTGCGTTGGCGCTTTGGTGATAATACTGAGATGGTTATTGCTGATGATGAGGAGAAAATCCATCCAGCATTAAGTGCTCTTTATGATAGCCTAAAGCAGTTTAACAAGGAGCAACAAACTAAGGAACAAGAATCAGAACCGACGTTTCCACAGACGCAACCACAAAGTGATTATTACTTTGAAATGCCAGCAAAAACCACAAAAGAAACTTTTTTGCTCCCTTTTATCTGGCTCAGTAAAGGATTGAAAACCCTATTGCGGATACTTCTTTTTGATAATTTTCTTTTTAAATACACTATTGGGTTGGCCGTTGCGTTCGTCGCTAATTATGGGAATCCTTATTATAAAGCTGAACCGGGTACCTTATCGGATATTCTAAGGCAGATTATTTTCCCTGGCGGCACAAAAAAACCGCAAGTTCATGCAGATGGAAGCATTACCCTTGATCCTACATTAAGTAGGCAATTCTATGCCTTAAAAATGATGGAGTCTCATCGCAACTTAGCGACAAACGAAATTGAATACACAGTTGGTACCGAACTGGTTAAATTTAGTGAGTTTTACATTCAGATGCCAGATGGTTCGCAGGTTGCTGGTATTCAGGCAAGCAATAGATTGGTTGAGGCTCATTCAAGCGATGGGCAAATTCCATATGTCATTTTTTGCAATGGAAATAGCGGATGTTACCAAGAGGAAGCCCCTTATGATGCTTATTTTTTAGAGAAATGTGCTCAAAAAGGGATACCAGTGAATATGGTTCGTTTTAATTATCCCGGGGTACTAAACAGCACAGGTTACCCTTCCGTATTCGACGATCTAGTTCTAGCTGGTATAGCTCAAAAGCAACGTTTACTGACAAAGGGAGTTAGGTCTGAAAACATCCAAGTGCATGGGTTTTCTTTAGGTGGAGCTATTGCCAGTTATGTAGCTAGTTTTTTCCATGAACGGGATCAGACTCCCGGGGCATGTTATGTATCTCGAACTTTTTCTTCGACTACAAATGTCGGCCTTTCCTACGTGCGCAAAATACCTGTAATCGGTCCCTTACTGGGTTATGTGTTGCGTCCGATTCTCGCTTTTGGCCTATGGGGCACTGAATGGTTGGCGGATACCGCTAAGCATCTCGCCAGTTTGCCTGATGATAGAACATGGTATACGGTTGCACGCACACCCAAAACGGTTCAAACCAGATATTCAGAACAAAATAAACCAATAAAAGATGATGAAGTATTAGTCTATGATGCCTCGATTCATCAATCTTGGCGGTTTAAGCTAAAACGGTTTCTAGCAAAACATTTCGGATTATTTGGTTACAAGAAGGAAACTTATAAAGAAATGAATGCAGCTCGTAAGTTAGTGACTTGTTTTAGAGAGAAAGACACATTTGGTGAAGAAGTGGCAAAATTAAGTTCTGTGCATTGTGCCCATGCAGACGTCCGCCCTTTTGGTTTACGCCTTGACGAAACAGGTAATATACGACAGCTCGCTGATTCTAATAATTACCCTCAACTTGCCCTTTTTGCTCGCTCGCAAACTTCATCCGGGGCGATTATGACAGAAATCCCAGAAACAACGATTGCAAAGAATGAAGAATTAGGTAATCAGAGTGTCGAATTTCTTCGCATGCATTCTCCTTGTGTGAATTCAACCCATTCGGCCAGTCGATATTTTGATTTTTTTAAGCAAGATAGCGAACGTTCAGAGCGGGAAAAAATAGCAAGCAAAATAACCCAAACGATTATCGATTATATTCCTTAATAGGTAACTCTCTGAAGTTATTGTTGATCTGCGCTAACAAATCTTAGGGACGCTAGGTGAAACTGTTAAGTTAAATCTTGGGTCAGCTTGAGCCCAGGCTGCGCGAAAATGCTAGGTAAAAGTCCGCGCGCTATAGAGGGCTATTAAACATTATTTGTGAGCGCAAGATGCGCCAAATTACAATCGATGGTGAGCAGGGCATTAGGCATTATCGAGCAAACTGCTGTTTACTGTACGCTACGCGATCTGCGATTGGTTCTGGGCCTTTTGCAGCACGTGTTTCAATGAGCTTATAACGTGGAAGGCCGCCTTCACGATTCGCAATCTGGATGTTTAATCCTGGACGGGCATTTAGTTCTAACATAAGAGGACCATGATCTTTGTCAAGGACAATGTCAACACCCAGATAGCCAAGTCCCGTTAACTCATAACAACTGGCTGCAATTTCCAAGATTTTGTCCCAATAGGGCACTGTAATGTCGACGATGGGCGCTAATGTGTCAGGATGAAAATCGATAGCATCATTATGAAAAACACCACCTAGCGTTTTCCCTGTGGCCAAGTTAATACCCACCCCAATCGCGCCCTGATGCAAATTAGCTTTACCTCCAGATAAGCGCGTGGGTAAACGTACCATAGCCATAGCAGGATAGCCTAATAAGGTAATGACTCGAATATCAGGGATGCCTTCATAGCTAACTTCTTTGAATACAGGATCTACAACTACCCGATGTTCAATAATGGCGTAATCAGCATGGCCACCTAAACTATATGCACCTGAGAGAAGACAAGATAAGTGATAACTCATTTCGTTGACAGTAACAAGTTTGCCGTTTATTTGTCGATAGCGTCCAAAGACACGATCGGTAATGACAATAATTCCGTCACCGCCTGCACCATGAGCTGGTTTAACCACAAAATCCTTATAGGGTTGTAAAATTTGCTCAATATTTTTAATTTGATGCTCACTTTCGATAATTTCGTAGAGTTTAGGAACAGCAATTCCCGCTTGTATGGCTAGTCGTTTGGTTTGTAATTTATCGTCGACAAGAGGGTAGCGTTTCCGATTGTTATACCTCAGTACATAGTCACTGTTACGTTGGTTAATACTCAGAATGCCGCGTTCCCGTAAACGGCGATATAACTGCCACATCAATTTCTCCCAGCGAGCACTTTAAAGCGAACCAGCTCAAAAAGCCTGTATCCACGATATTGGCCAAACCACAAAATCAGTGCTAGCAATACTAGCAAGAGTTCGGGAAAAGCAAAGATTAAATATTGCATCGGTGCATAGCTCATTGCGCCAAAAGCAATTACCGCTGCGATGAGGCTCCCTACACCCGATTTAATGGCTTCAGAGGCACCACGCTCATCCCAGGTAATACACATTCTTTCTATAGTCATCGTTAGGATAACCATTGGGAATAAGGCAACGGATAAACCAGAATCTAAACCTAAGTTTTGGCTTATTACGCTAATAAAGACCATAAGTAAAATCACAACAGTCAGAATTGCTGCTAATCTCGGAACAAGTAAAAGGCGGAGTTGATCGAGATAAAAGCGGGCCAATAGACCAAAAGAAACAATAATAATAAAGAGAGTTATTCCCCAAATGACATGAGTTTCGCGAAAGGCCAAAGCGATTAATACGGGCATAAAAGTACCAAATGTTTTCAAGCCTATAAAATTACGCAGTAATAGAATAATGAAAGCGCCAATGGGTACAGTAAGTAAAATTTTATAAATTTCTTGCACATTAACAGGCAATTGGAGTAAAGAAAAACGCAATAATTGGGAATCAGTTTGCAAACCCCGTGCTTTAGCAATGGTTAGGGCATTAATGGGCGTGGGAGAGACAGTGAGATTAAAAACTGGTTTTTTGCCGCCAACTACATCATGTACAGGGTCGAAGCCATATTGCCAGACCAGGAAGTCTTTAGGAAAGCCCGCTCCACCGGTACGAGGATTAATATAAGTCCATTCTTTGCCATTATGAACAACCATAAAGGATTTTAGGTCAGCTTTATTTTGTTTGCCTAAGTAAATTCCTTTGACAGGCATAGCATAAATTTTAGCCTGATTAAGAACAGTGATCGCTGCAGTAATGATATTGTCATCAGTAAACTCATTACCAACTAATAACTTAGCGTTGCCATCGCGTTTATTGAGCTCTTTAATTGTCCCCTGGGCAAAGGTTTGAATATCAGCGGATGATTGGCGAACTTGATTTGTTATGGCTTCAACAGCTGATCTTTGTGTTTCAACAAGGGGCTGTGCTTTTACGACGGGTGGCTTATTGGTTAATGAAGACTCATTGTTATCCACTTCGCGGAAAATGGCGCGGTAATAAAGTGATTGGTCGCCTGAACTGCGCCTAAGTGACCATACAGTTTGGCGGTTATACCCGCTCAAATTTGTAGTTACTCCGTAATTATGGGACACAAAGTATTCGTCCAAGATGGCGAAGTAAGGTGGCATATAGGGTATGGTGAAGCTTGCTTTCACTGGGGTATTCCGATCAGCCACAAAACGTAAATTGGCTTCAACCATCCAACTATTGACAGTCTCTGTATCGGTTAATGGCACATCAAGTATGAGATGTCGGTATAGAAAAATACCTATACCTAATAAAAATAGGCTGATAATTAAGCCGTACACATGTCGCTTATTTGACTTCATTTTTTACTGCTTTCTGAGTTTTGATCAAAAATGCATGGCTCGGGTCGACTAGACCATCAAAAGCAATGATTGCATCTCTACCAAGAAGTAACGGGTAGTTAAAACGTTTTCTATTGGTTAGATTGACAGGGATATTGCGAATTTTGTTGCCGATTTGAATGCGCATCATGACAACAGGCCGCTTAATAGGAGCGGGTTTGCTTTGGGATGACAAATGCTCTCCTGCACGCACTTTAATTTTTACTTTGCCTAAATACTCGGAGGTAAACTCAACTTCTTCTGTCTTACCCGGAACTTTAAAGCGCAAATAGGGTTTGCCGTTTTGTTCAACTTCACGGATATCAACGGCACTTAACGAGGCTGATTTTGCACCCGTATCAAATTTAGCTGATAAGACCATCCCTTTATCGACAAGCGTTGCCTTTTCAACATACCCATAAACTATTTTGGTATCAGTCGCCATGGAAAATCCTGATAGCAATAACAAAATCAAACCAATAAAACTACGCAAATTCATTAACAAACCTTCTAGCTAATTTGCAAATAGCTAATGCTAGCAGATTTGTGCGCTAACGCCCAGAGTTCGGTTGCCTAATTATAAAAGAAATGAATAAAATTTAGCTATTTTTACTAATAATTAGCATCTTAAATAAAGATTTTTTCCTGTAACTTGTGATAAAATTGTTGATGGTCAAATGCTTTTGATCTATTTTGGTTCAAGATGAAAAATTTGTTGCCAACGTCCTCATAATCAGATACAATCCTAACCATCTTAGCCCGATCCCTTAGAATTGAATGTCGATCGAAAGTCTTCCAATAGAATCAGTAAGTTATATGGAGCTGATTGCCGGGAGAAAGGATCAAAACCCACCGCTTCTGGCAAAGAAACTTCATAAGTGGCGCTATATATACGTAATCTATGGCGCGCTGGACGGCTTGAGCCTGTCATACAGCATGATCAAATACCTCTTCGACTTAGCGTCGGAGAGCAAACAGTCTGCTTCTGATGAAATGCACGACTGGTTAATGGAACCAGGAGGCGCCTTGGCTGCTGCAAGCAGCTCAATCGTTCTAATCGCTTTCTCAATGCTTGCAAACCATTTCAACGACGAAGATCCAAATGCATTCAAACGTTATATAGCCATTTTATGGCCTTATTGTCGTGATACGATGAAGGGGTTAAAAAATGCGTACAAAGGAGTGCGCAGCACCCTCCAGGTCGCTGAGTTACTCAATGGACAAAATTTATCCCACCTCTTTGTTCCTATAGGCGTCTTGCTCGGCGGCTTATCCGTTTTAAACCGCATTTGGTATCGCCGCATGCTCACCGAACGCAAGTCGATGATGAAGGAAAATGCTAAGCTTTTGGAAGAGATCCAAAACTCGAAGGACATAACCCTTGATAACATTGATGATTACTTAGAAAAAATACAAAGGCAAACTGAGAGGCAAAAACAATTAGGATTACTCTCGGCCACTTATGGAGGAATTGTGGATGGCCTTTACTTGTATGTCGGTGTTTTAGGCCTTTGTTCTCTCTCCCCACCCGCATTAGTTGCTATGTCGGTATTCTCTTTTCTCTATGTGGCAATAAGTATCGCTACACGCACTTATGAAGAGTACGATTTTCAACGTAAGTTATTTATAGCTCAAGCAAAAATTGAGTTAGCCCACAGTGGCAAAAAAATAGAGCTGATGGTTGAAGCGCTGCAAAAGGTACATAGTAAAGTAGCAAGAGACTCTAAAAACTGTTCCTTATTAGCTGAGCAATTAAAATTAATTGAATCCTTTGAAAGGGCCGTAGAATTATTTGAAGAGAAGCGGGAAAATTATCGTTCAGTCACTACATTGTCCTACACTTCAGCGGTTTTAGCAGGGGCAAAGAGCGGGTTATACGCTTATTCGGCGCTAGCAAGCATCGTGTTTGCTGTCGGGACAATTCTTGTTTTAGCTTCAGTTCCTTTCCCTCCTGCCCTATTAATTACTTGTATTAGTCTCGGGGTAGTTTTTCTAACTGCTTTTATTGCTCACTCTGTAATCAACACTTATAGGCACCATTGTAAACAAGAAAAAGAGATAGAGGCGGAGCGTCAAATTGACAAAGAAAAACTGTCACATATCCAATGGCTTTATGATACAAGCAAAAAAGATGTCGAGAAACTTGAGCCAGAGCAAGTTAAAACTGCGATCCTTGATGGAATGGCCATTGATCCAACACCTCAATTCTTTTTTGAGGAGTGGTTTGAAGTTGTGCGTTCTTTCTTTTCAGGCGTTGGAAAGGGAACGAAGGCTGTTTCACTAATGATGAATTCATTGGAGGTTCCGGATGATAAAGGCCATTATCATGAGTCGCTTATTATGATGGGTTTTATCGCAGTGAGTGCTTTTATTCATACTATCGCATTTGGTTTAAGGGCCTATGCCCGCATGGGAAGGGATCCACTCGAGAAACCGTTCATTACTAACAAACGTAGAGAATCAACTTGTGAATCATCTCTTTTCTTGACAGACACAGGGGAGTGTTCACCGAATAGCGATTTTATGAATTGTGATTCAGAACAACAATTACCTTCTGAAAATCAGTTTCATGATTTGAGAGGCACTGAAACAGCGCACCTACCTCCAGTGACAAAGCCAGCGTTAACGCCGCCCCATACATCCATAATCTCAGGGCCTGGTGGGCAAATACCTCAGTCATACGCAATGGAGCCCGAGCAAACGCCTCCATCGCGTATTATGGAATCGGGGCCTGCCCGGATCGACGACCAACTGCCTCGGTCATCCACAACGGATTCTGAGTCACCACTGCAAACACTTGTGACAGAGGATGAATCGTTAGAATCACGAAAACCGAATTCTTTCGTCTGCATCCGTTCACTCTATCATTTCTTTGTTGGGGCGAATGTCCCTGCAAGCACCGCTCAACATCCTAATCGTCTATCACCCCAAAACGTTAGCGAATATGGTCCGCACAGTACAGTTGTGGGTTTAGTGTAGGATCATTATACATTTTGAATTGATGATAGACTCTAAACGTTCTTGTGCCATCAGCGATTTCATTAAACAAGTGTTTTAAACAATCCAGCAATTGATTTTGTTGGGCAATAATAGTTTGCCATTTGCGATGACACTTTTGCCGATGCGCATCGTCTACTTCTTCTCGCTTGGCCTGCAAATTCATGTGGTAGGCTTTAAGTGCAAGAATGGAAAGCCGGTCAATCATCATCCCCGGTGTCTCAGAATGGACTGGGCAATCATTGGGGTCTGCTGGTTTCAGAGCATTGTAAAGCCACTCGTCCATCGCTTCCATGCGGTTATTACGCTGCTGGTTATAATGATCGATTTCACGTTTAGCTGAATAAACAAATTCGTATCCCATATCATCACGTCGAGCTCTGTCTTCTGCATGCCAAAGTTGATAATTAAAGGCATGATTCTCTTCGACTAAAGCTAAAAAATTTTGGTGATTGAAGATCAATTCACTGTTTTTCCAACGAACAATACAATTGTGATGTAGATCAGCAATTTCAGTGACATCGATAAAATGAGCCATTAGTTTACTCCGGCGAAACGAAAACAGGCCCTATGTTACATGTAAATTGGTTAAATGGCGATAAAACTAAATGGTTACTAACCCTTGCTATTCTTCAAATTTACCTTTTTCTAAGAAAGTCAGGATTAACTGCCTGGCTTTCGGATTATTCATGATAAAAGCATGGTTTGTATCGATAATGACTGGCTCAGTTTGGCCGGGTAAACGGGCTTCTGAAGGAGGAACCTTCGCATCGTAGCGTCCAGCAATGATGCCGATTTTAATGTTAGGGATGGGAACACGATGCACATAAGCGGTTTGATCAGAACTTAACTCTGCAAGGGGTTTTATGAAAGGGACAACCATTGGAAATACTTTTATAAACGATTTTGCCAATGAGGAGCCTTGGTTAGGGGGAGCTAGCATAATCAAACATCCGATGTCTTTTAATTGATTTTTAGTAAGATTAGCTAATGCTTCCCTGATAATAATGCCGCCCAGGCTGTGCGTGATAAAGTGGATTTTTCTACCACGATTTTCTGATAATAAAGAGTCAATAAATTGATACAGAAAAATTCCATGCTCATGAATATCGTATCGCGAGGAAGGATAACTGTATGAGTAAACTTGATATCCTTGGTTTTTTAAGTACAGTTTTAATGAAGCCATGCTTAAAGAAGAGCGCATTAGACCGTGGATTAGAACAACGATCTCGCGTTGATGTTTAGCTTGAGTCAAAAATGTAGATTCAATTTTAACTGGCTGATCCTTACCATTGGGGTGGAACGCATGGGATTGAACGATATAAAGTGCTCCAGCAGTTATCATCAGAAAGAATTTAGTTATTGAGAATTTATTATGAATAGTTTGTTCCATTGCTTCTTTTTTATTATTGTCAATTAAATTTGTCTATCCCTAGTGGATTTTCTTAGACATTCAAGCAGATATGAACTATCAAATTTTTAAACCCCTTGCAAGCTTATTTTTTTTGAGACGATTTCTTTTATCTATTCAGGTTAGAATAAGTTCGGCTCTAATGGCGTTAAAAACCTAGTTGGTATTATAGAATTGTTATAAGAAATTTAAATTTTTAAAGGAATGGATATGGCTAAAATACTGATGAGTGCCTGCCTTTTAGGCCAAAAAGTTCGCTATGATGGCGGTGATTGTCTTCAAAGCCATCCCACTATACAGCAATGGCTTAAAGAGGGAAAAATTATCACAATTTGTCCTGAAGTCGTTGGAGGATTACCAGTTCCAAGGGCACCCGCTGAAATTCAGAATGGACAATCTGGAAAGGATGTATTAAATGAAATAGCTTTTGTAAAAACCGTAACGAATCAAGATGTTACACAATCTTTTATAAAAGGGGCAAAAAAGGTAGTTGATCTTCTCAAGAAACACGGCATATCCGTGGCAATTTTAAAAGCCAAAAGCCCTTCTTGTGGGACAAATCAGATCTATGACGGTAGTTTTTCGCGAAGATTGATTAATGGAGATGGTGTGACTGCTGCCTTATTAAAACGACATGGTGTTCTGGTATTTGATGAAAACCATATTGATAACGCTATACAAGCAGCGCAAAGCATGTAATAAGCAATGAAAGAACTCTATACAATAGGCCATTCAACACTTTCTTTGAGTGACTTTCTCGGTATTTTGCATAGTCACGGTATAACTCATCTGGTCGACGTACGTTCAGTACCGAAATCAAGACATGTGCCTTGGTTTAATCAGGTTGGGCTAGAGGCTTATTTAAAAAAAGAAAATATTTCTTATACGCACCTAGTAAAGCTTGGTGGGTTTCGTAAACCCAATAAAAATTCAATAAACACAGGTTGGAAGAACAGCAGTTTTCGTGGTTTTGCAGATTACATGTTGACAAAAAATTTTTTTGAAGGATTAAAGGCATTAAATCAAATTGTAAGAAAAGAACGAGTAGCAGTGATGTGCAGTGAAGCATTGCCTTGGCGTTGCCATCGATCATTAATTGCAGATGCCGAAGTTATTCGAAATTATCAGGTTTGGCATATTCTGGGAAAACAATCCATTAAACGCCACAACCTAACCTCATTTGCAAGGGTAGACAGAAGCAAAAGACCAATGCAAATATATTACCTAACGATGAAAAATAATTAAGAGGAAAGTTTTGCATCAAATTAGAAGTTGTTTGTTTTTTTGCCTGCTGATTCTGGGGGGGTGGGTTGCAAAGGGGGTGTGTGCTACCCAGCGGGATTTTCAGGTTTGGCCTAATTTGACTGTGATAAGTCGGTTTAGTCACGACGATACTACGCTTGGTCATGTAAGGTGCTGGTTGGAAGGACAAGAACGTATTGGTAATGACAGTAAACGGCTTACACAAACCTTATTACGACCTGGATTAGGTTATGCGATAACGCGCAATCTGAGCATATGGGTAGGTTATGCCTGGATTCATACAAACTTTCCCCTGACTACCAGTCCATTCAATGAAAATCGAATTTGGCAGCAACTCTTATGGGTAAAAACAACCCCGCATTTAACTTTTACCAGCCGCACTCGCATGGAGCAGCGATTTTTTCAAAATGATCCGAATAACAATAAAGTTGCTTATAGAGCGAGGCAGTTCACAAAAATTGCTATTCCATTAAAGGCCAATTCTAAACTCAGTTTTGTCAGCTTCGATGAGATATTCTGGCATAAAAATGATTACATAGGCAGAAATGGTCGGGGTTTTGACCAGAATCGGGTTTTTATCGGTCTTGGATACACAATTAATTCGAATGCAACAACAGAAATTGGCTACATGAATCAATTTATCCGGCGATTCGGGGTTCCTAATTTTCTTTCTAATGTGGTATCAGTCAATTTTTTTCTCAATTTTTAGGAATTGAAGCACCTTGAACAGGGAGGGATGTGTTTTTAAATAATGTAGAAACCCTTAAAAAAGTTAGAGTACTATCTTAGCAAAGTAACGATTGTAAATTTTTAGATAAGTCCCATCATTTTCCATATCAAGAAGCGCTTTATTAACACGCCCAATTAAATCAGATGATTTTTTGTTTGCCATAATCCCATAACCTATTCCCACGGGGATGCTCGATCCTAGGAGTTTAAACATAGTGCTATTGATTGAGACCCAATGCCTTGCTGTTTCTTCATCGGTAATAACGACACCCACTTTATTTTTTGATAGAGCCTGAAATGCGCTGGTAATAGCTGGGTACTCGATAATTTGCACAAGGTTATGAAATTTTTCCAAGACAAGGGCTTTAAACAGCGTGCCTTGAACAGAACCTACCCGTTTTTCTCGGATGTCTTCGATATTACGAATAGAGGAGGCGGTTGTAGTTACATATTGGCCGCTACTTGCTAAATAGGGTAAACTAAATAAAAATGTTTCTTCTCGAGATTCAGTGATACTGATAGCCCCCAGGCCCAAATCAATATTCCCTGCTGCTAATTCCGTAAATATTTTGATAAAATTCAAGGGAATAAAACGACAATCTGCTTGGATGCGATTGCAAATTTCAGTCATGATATCGATATCGAAACCAAAAAAATGTAAATCTTTATCAGCTTCAATCTCAAAGGGAGGATCATAGGGGAGAGTCCCTACGCGGATGATTTCAGCTTTTATAGGGGAGCATAGAAGCAGGGCGAGTAATAAAAACAAAAATCTCACACTTATTATCCTTTAAAGTTGAGCCATTATCGATTCTACTATAATGGCTTTAAAAGTCGACTCTTCCTAATTGTTTCAGAAACTCTGTGGTAAATAGTTACGATCCCAAGATAAAGGCAAGGAAGTGATGACAGACTCTGTCTTTTGTGCAACTATTCTGAGATTGGTTAAGCGGAGATAATTATGAAATTTATTTTATCTACTTTATTGCTTCTTATTGCTGGTGCGGTTAGCGCCGAAGATAAGATGCCTTCAGACTGTAAGCCTGTTGCAGTCAAGGGGGAGACATTGATGGTATCCGCGAAAAAGCCATCCTTAGTTATGATTCATAATTTATCTAATACTGATTTATGGATTACTCATCCAGTTTCCGATCCAGGTGCTAGTGCAGGCTGGAGCAGCCGATTACAAGCAGGCAATTGGTCTGCTCTTGCGCTGGATCAAAAGAATTTTGAGCTGAGTTGTATTGAATCGAAACCAGGCCATGAACAACAAGTTCCTTGTCAAGGGGTCATTGCAGTGTGCCGCTGGGCAAAAGTAACTTTGCCTGCAAAAGAAATTGGAACTTTTTGGGCGGGTGAAAATATGGTTCTTTCGAACTTAATGGAACATTTGGGAGGACGCGGATTTGAGTTATCCAGTTCTTCGGAATAATGTAAATTAAATTTTGTATAAAAGTGGTGAAAGTGAGCAAAAAATCAAAGGATCCTTTCTATAAAAGGGAAAAAGAAAAGTACGCGATACCCATACCCAGTCGCGAATTGATCATGCAAGAGATGGAAGACTTTGGTCGTCCTATGACTCGTAATCAATTAATGGCTAGACTTGAGGTAGAAAGCGAAAGCGAGCAAGAAGCGTTGGGTTTCCGTTTAAAAGCAATGCTGCGCGACGGGCAAATTATGCTGGATCGTCGCGGTCGTTTCTGTTTGTTGGGTCGTATTAATTTACAACGAGGCACTATACAAGGCCATCCGGACGGATATGGGTTTTTTATCCCGGAGGAAGGTGGAGAGGATATGATCTTATCTGCCAAAGAAATGCGAACAGTAATGCATGGTGATCTCGTACTTGCTTACCAATCAGGTGTTGATCGGCGCGGCCGACCGGAAGGGAAAATACATGAAATAATCGAACATGCCAATGCGACTGTAGTAGGCCGTTTTTTCACTGAACATGGTGTTGGGTTTGTCATTCCTGATAATAAGCGGTTGACTCAAGATATTTCCATCCCTTTAGAGTTTGCTGCTGGGGCTAAAAACGGGCAAATGGTATTGACAGAAGTGATTGCGTTTCCAAGCAAGCGTAATCAAGCAATCGGCAAAGTAATTCATATTCTGGGTGAGCATATGGCCCCAGGAATGGAGACTGAGGTTGCTATACATGCACATGGTATTCCCGCGGAGTGGCCAGAAGAAGTGCTAGCTGAAGTGGCTAAAATTCCTCAAAAAGTCACTGCTGATCAGTTAGAAGGCCGTGCTGATTTAAGGCATCTTTCTTTTGTTACCATTGACGGGGAGGATGCTAAGGATTTTGATGATGCCGTTTATTGTTACCAAAAACCTAAAGGCGGATATCAACTTTATGTGGCAATTGCCGATGTCAGTCATTATGTGACTGTTGATTCTGAATTAGATAAAGAAGCTGCGCGGCGTGGTAACTCCGTGTATTTCCCAAGTAGAGTGGTACCTATGTTACCCGAAGCACTATCGAACGGTATCTGCTCGCTTAACCCACATGTCGATCGCTTATGCATAGTTGCTGAGATGGCAATAACTCCTGATGGGAAAATAAGCCGTTCCCGTTTCTATCGTGCGGTTTTCCATTCTCACGCTCGGTTAACTTATACGCAGGTAGCCCAATGGTTACAGGATGGGAATACAGATGCTCAACATGAGGCATTATGGCCCTCACTGCAATCTCTTCATGCATTGTACATAACTTTATTAAAAGCGCGTAAACTCCGTGGAGCAATGGATTTTGAGACTACAGAAACTCGAATTGAATTTGATGATAAACGAAAAATTCAACGGATTGTCCCGATCATCCGTAACGACGCACATCGCTTGATTGAAGAATGCATGCTTGCGGCTAATGTAGCTACAGCACGTTTTTTAGAAAAAGCAAAATTACCTATTCTTTATCGTGTCCATGAAACGCCAGATGAAGATAAAATTGAAGCGTTACGATTATTTCTTGGTGAACTTGGATTGCAATTGGGCGGTGGTAAAAAGCCTCATCCTAAAGACTTCCAGAAGGTTTTATCGTCCATAGAAAATAGACCGGAGAAACATTTAATTGAAACGGTCATGCTTCGCTCCTTAAAGCAAGCTCAATACATCGAAGAAAATGATGGCCATTTTGGTCTCGCTTATTCTGCTTACACACACTTTACCTCACCGATTCGGCGCTACCCTGATCTATTGATTCACCGGGCCATCGCGCATCTGATTGATAAGGAGGGTATAGAAGAAAAATTCCATTACACTGCTGAAGAGATGAGTCGCTTAGGTAAGCACTGCTCATTCACGGAGCGACGTGCGGATGAGGCAACGCGCGAAGTCGTTGCTTGGTTAAAATGCGAATACATGCAAGATAAGCTCGGTCAGGTATTTCAAGGCACTATTTCAGCTGTAACCAGCTTTGGCATTTTTGTCGAGCTGAATGATATTTATGTGGAAGGTTTAGTGCACGTTACCTCTTTACGTAATGATTACTATGCTTTTGATGCCATTAAACATCGTTTAGTTGGTGAGCGTGGCGGCCATGTCTATCGTCTTGGTGATAAGATGAAAGTATTAGTCGCCCGAGTTGATTTGGATGAGCGTAAAATCGATTTTGAACCAGCAGAAAGTGGAATTTTCGATGACTGAGCATTATGTTTACGGTATTCACGCGGTGTCCGCTTTGTTAACCAATCCTCACAGACAAACTAAGAAAGTATATATCAATCAAGAAAGAACCGATAAACGGCTGCAGGATCTTCTTGATTTAGCCATTGAGCGGCAGATTCCCGTGGAAAAATTGCCGCAACAAAAAATGAATCAGCGCTTCGCTGACATTGCTCATCAAGGCGTGGTCGCGATTGCTGGCAATTTACGAGATTATAATGAGAGTGATCTTCCTAATTTGCTTATGGCTTGCAAACAGCCAAGTTTACTCTTGATCTTAGATGGAATCACTGATCCTCATAACTTAGGTGCTTGCCTGAGGACAGCCGATGCAACTGGTGTAGATTTTGTGATTATTCCCAAAGATAAAAGTGCCAGTATCACACCGGTAGTCAGCAAAGTTGCCTGTGGAGCAGCAGAATCTATCCCAGTTGTACGGGTAACTAATTTAGTTAGAGCGATAGAAACAGTTAAACAATCAGGGGTATGGGTTTATGGTGCAGCCGGTGAAGCATTTGAAACCCTCTATAATATTGATTGTCACTCATCAATTGCCATAGTGATGGGCGCGGAAGGTGAAGGCTTACGCCGATTAACGAGAGAGCATTGTGATGGACTATTTTCCCTGCCCATGCTAGGTAGCGTGGAAAGTTTGAATGTTTCTGTTGCAACCGGGGTATGTTTATATGAGGTGGTTCGTCAGCGGGAGAATCGATAAGCCATAACTCACCCTATTCCTCCAAAGAGGAATAGGTGAAGGGTTGTCGACTACTAGGAATGTTAGGTATTCTCAATAAACTGATGAATGGTTTTACTTAATCTTGAAACCAATTCGTCGATTTCTTCCTCACTAATAATCAGCGGCGGTAAAAGTCGAATGACAGTATCGTTAGTCACATTAAAAAGCAGTCCATTGGTAAGTCCTATTTTTCGGGCATCACTCGCTGGCCTATCAAGCTCGATACCTAACATAAAACCTCGCCCACGGATGCCCCGTACGTTTGGATGATTACCTAGTTCTAGCATGAGCTTTTCTCTCAAAAGGATCCCCTTTTGGGTAACTTGCTCACAAAGATTATCTCGTTCAATGACATCTAAAACAGTTAACGCAGTTGCACACGCGAGCGGATTGCCGCCGAACGTTGAGCCGTGGTTACCAGGTTTAAAAAGGTCGCATGCAGCTTCTTTCATTAAACATACACTAATAGGAATGCCGTTACCTAAACCTTTAGCTGTAGTGACAATATCAGGTTGTATGTTAGCATGCATATAGGCAAAAAATTTACCTGTACGTGCATTACCTGTTTGAATTTCATCAAGGATAAGTAGCCATTCATGTTCTTTGCAAAGTTGTGCTAAGGCTCTCAGGTAGGAGTCTTCAGCGACAAAAATACCTCCCTCACCCTGAATCGGTTCGATCATCACTGCGACCACATCATCACGATTGGTTGCGATAGTACGGATAGCATCGATATCGTTAAATGGTGCGCGAATAAATCCCGGAACCAATGGTTCAAATCCCGCTTGGACCTTGCGACTACCGGATGCAGTTAAGGTTGCCATGGTTCGCCCATGAAATGCACGTTCCATGACAATAATTGATGGTGTCTCAATGCCCTTCTTGTGACCGTATAAGCGGGTAAGTTTAATTGCCGCTTCATTGGCTTCAGCACCAGAGTTAGCAAAAAATGCCTGCTCCATATTGGCTAAAGCAGTTAATCTTTCAGCAAGTTGTTCTTGTTCTACAATATGGTAACCATTGGAAGTATGGAGTAATTTCTCGGCTTGTTTTTGTATTGTGCGGGTAACATCAGGATGTGCATGGCCTAAACCACAAACGGCAATACCGCTTAATCCATCCAGATAAGCCTTACCTTGTTCATCATATAACCATACCCCCTCGCCATGAGTGAAGGATATCGGTAAAGGGCTATAACTAGTGATTAGTGCCATAAAAAACTCCTTATCATTCATTAGACCTCTTGCGGTATTGGCTGTCTGTTTCTGGAGCGTGCCCACAATGCTGCAATCTTAGCGAAAATGGCTTGCCTCCTCTGTTTGGTAGCTCGAGAAGCAATCCCATTTTCGCAGAAGCTAGCAAATTGTTACCGCGCTCGAAGGCAAAAGGATCAATTTGTCTTGCTCAAAAACAGACCTTTTTAAGCCATATTAATTCCAGTTTAGAGCAAATTAGATTCGACGAAATCCCAATTAACCAGAGACCAAAATGCTTTTAGGTACTCCGGGCGCGCGTTACGGTAATCAATATAATAGGCATGCTCCCAAACATCACAAGTCAATAATGCCTGCTGGTTTTCCGTCATCGGTGTTCCAGCATTAGAGGTGCTGATAATTTTAAGTGCGCCATCTTTATCTTGGACTAACCAGGCCCAGCCAGATCCAAAGGTCGCAATAGCAGTTTGAGTAAATTGCTCTTTAAATTCATTGAAAGAATTAAATGTTTTAGCAATTTTGTCAGCTAATTTCCCTGTCGGTTCATCTCCACCTTTGGGGCTTAGGCAGTGCCAATAAAAGGTATGATTCCAAATTTGGGCTGCATTATTAAATATTCCGCCAGAGCGCGTTTTCTTAATGATGTCTTCTAAGCTTAAATTCTCGTATTCTGTACCATCAACGAGTTTATTAAGGTTAGTGACATAGGCATTATGGTGTTTCCCATAATGATACTCTAAAGTTTCTTCGGAAATATAAGGTGCTAACGCATTCTTTGCGTAAGGCAAAGCTGGTAGGGTAAATGCCATAAAAATCTCCTATAGTAGTTGAATTGATAAGTTTATCAGGATTCATTATAAGTACCAGGTCAGCTCCATGAAATGTCTGAGTAAAAAATTAGGTATAGGAAACTGAAAATACCGTAAGAAATTTATAATGAAAGATATCATTTGAAACACATAGAGCTTGTTACTCTAAATTTTATCTATCTTGTTTGCAAGCGACTAAAATTCGGCTTTTATTTTTTGCTAGTTGATTCATCTTTTAAGAAGTTAGAGATAAACCTTCTTTTTTGTGTTAGGGAAAATGGCCTAAGTTGCTAATTGACCTTATTTTCGCCATAATTAGGACTGTTTTTATTTTTTATAGGTGCTCTGGTGGATACAATTGAGAAAATCAAAAAGCAAATTACTGAAAATGCAATATTATTATACATGAAAGGTACTCCGAAAATGCCCCAATGCGGTTTTTCAGCGCGTGCTGTACAATGCCTTGATGCTTGCGGTGTAACCTTTGCTTACGTGGATATTCTTGCCAATCCAGACATCCGTCAGACATTACCACAATATGCTGATTGGCCTACTTTTCCCCAGCTATATGTCAAGGGTGAGTTGATTGGGGGTTCCGATATTATCATGGAGCTTTATCAACAAGGCGAATTGGAGCCATTATTGCGAGAAGCAGTATCATCGTGAAATAAGCATCATAATCATAAGAAAATACATTGCTTAACCAAGGAGAATATAGATGAGTGTTTTGGTTGGACGAAAAGCCCCAGATTTTACAGTTCCTGCTGTACTAGGTAATGGTGAGATCACTGATAAATTTAATTTACATGAGGAACTAAAAGGCAAATACGGTCTAGTATTTTTCTACCCTCTCGATTTTACCTTTGTATGTCCTTCAGAATTAATTGCTCTTGATCACCGTATGCACGAATTTAAAGCAAGGGGTGTTGCTGTAGTTGCTGTTTCTATCGATTCACAATTTACTCATAATGCTTATCGTAATACCGCAATCAAAGATGGAGGCATTGGCCCCGTTCAGTTCACTCTGGCTGCGGATGTCACTCATACAATTTGTCAATCTTATGGTGTTGAGCACCCAGTGGCTGGTGTTGCTTTTCGCGGTGCTTTCGTCATTGATAAAAATGGCATGGTTCGTTCACAAATTGTTAATGATTTACCGATTGGCCGCAACATTGATGAATTATTGCGAATCATTGATGCTGTACAATTTTTCGAAGAGCATGGAGAAGTATGTCCAGCAGGTTGGCAAAAAGGAAAAGCAGGCATGAAAGCTTCTCCTAAGGGTGTTGCTCAATACCTTGCTGAACATTCTGATAATTTATAATTTAGCTTGAATGCATTTTGCGCCAGGTGTTAACCATGGCGCAAAATAAGTCTGCAGTTTTTTCCGCATCATAAATGGCAGAATGAGCTTCCTTAGTGTCAAAATCAATCCCTGCAGCGTGTGCTGCTTTCGCCAAAACCGTCTGTCCGTAAATAAACCCTGCTAAAGTTGCGGTGTCGAAACAGGTAAATGCGTGAAAAGGAGAGGTAATTCCAGTTCGTTTGGCGGCTTCTTTGATGAATAGTAAATCAAACCAAGCATTATGACCTACTAACACAGCACGTTGGCATTGAGTCTTTTTTAGAGCTTTATTAACGGGTGCAAACAAATTCTCTAATGCTTGTTTTTCCTCAATAGCGAAACGAAGGGGTTGGAAGGGATCTACTTGGATAAATTCAAGCGATTTTTTATCCAGTTCAGCGCCTTCGAAGGGTAAAATATGCTCAAAATAAGTTGAACCGCGAACAAAAAAACCCTGTTCATCGAGCTCCACTAAAACAATACACATTTCCAGAAGTGCGTTTTTTTGTGGATCAATCCCTGCAGTTTCGATGTCAACTACCACTGGCAAAAAACCACGAAATCTATCTTTCAGTTCCTCACACAAAATGTGATCACGCCGACTCATAAACACTCCATTCCAGATTTTCTCCAGCCGCTACCGGCACTACTCGTTCATTTCCTAAAGGCAACGTTTCAGGAACGGATTGTGGCGTTTTTATTAATGTTAGTTCTGATTGGTTAAGTGGAAGCTGGTAAAATTCAGAGCCAAATTGGCCAAGGAAGGCATTAAGTTTGTTCAATTTACCGAGGTGATCAAAAATTTGAGTATACATGGCAATAGCATAGGGTGCTGAATAAATGCCTGCACAGCCGCAAGCACTTTCTTTATTTGCTTTAGCGTGTGGGGCGCTGTCCGTTCCGGCAAAAAATTTGGGGTTGCCACTTATTGCCGCTTTTTGCAGGGCTTGCTGATCACTTTCCCGTTTTAGAATCGGTAAGCAATAATAATGAGGTCTTATTCCTCCAGCTAATAGATCATTGCGATTATAAAATAAATGATGGGGTGTTATGGTCGCTGCTACATTATGAGGAGATTGCATAACGAAATCGACAGCAGTTTGGGTTGAAATATGTTCAAGAACAATTCGTAGTCTAGGAAAATCACGTAACAATGGAGCCAAACAACTCTCAATAAATTCAGCTTCGCGGTAAAAAATATCCCCCCGCGTTACCTCGCCATGAATTTGCAATACCAGATTTTGTTGCTGCATGATTTCAAATAAAGGATAGAGCGCGGTTAATGAACGAGCCCCTTCCTCGGAATTCGTTGTCGCTCCAGCAGGATAGAGTTTTGCCCCTAAGATGTATGGAAAAGTTTTAATGCTTGCGAGATCTTGAGGGGACACATTCTCATTAAGATAGAGGGTCATATAAGGGGTAAAATCAAAATCGTTTCCTAAGACAGTTAAAATCCTTTCACGGTAGGCAATTACGGCGTCTACCGTTGTAAGTGCCGGTTTTAAATTAGGCATAATCAATGCACGTGAAAAATAGCGGGCGGTTGCTGGTGCGGTGTGTTGTAAAACTAATCCATCGCGAAAATGTACGTGCCAATCGTCAGGGCGAGTAATAGTTAAGGTTTTCACATTAAAGGTTCCGGTAAGTTTGCCGATACCGCAAAGGATAACATGGTTCTAAGCTGGATGAGCAAAAAATGGTACCTACACTCACAACAAATGAGTTTTTAGCCCTCCTAAGTGTGTTTTTATTTTGCTCAAAGGCAAGCAAGATAAGAATCGTCCGTAAATTTCCTCTAGTGAGAGTGCAGCAGGAAAAGCAAAGAATTGATTTTCTGAACATACCAAAGTTAATCGAAAATGCAAAGGTTAATGTATTCTTTTGCTTAAGAATAATAATGCTGTCTATCCTTGCGCCAGTCAGTTTAGCTGGCCCTGTTACACTCTATTACACAAGTCCTATGGGTGAAGAAAATTGGCGGATGACTGGAAATCGCTTACGTTGTGGTTTGTCTTTAACTGTGCCTAATTACGGCATTGCTTATTTTGAGCAATATGCGGCAAAGCCAGCGCATTTCATTCTTACCAACTGGCAACAAGTTGCAAAACAACGTTCTGCGGTGGTTTTCGCTAAGCCGCCGGTATGGAAACCAGGAAAGCAGGTATACTTAATCACTAAAACATCAGTGAATCCAGGCGAATATGCAATCTATTTGTCGAGAGAGCCTGCAATCAAGCTACTAAACTATCTCTATGAAGGATACCAAACCAGCTTTCAATACCTATCAGAACAGGGTTTCCCTGTATCGGTATCGCTATCACCCATTCACTTTCAGGAAGTCTATTCACGTTATCAACGTTGCTTAGGCAATTTATTGCCTTTTGATTTCACTAGTGTGCGAATTTCGACATTGTTTTTTGAATCAGATAGCTTCGAGATAAGCGATACCGCCAAACAACAATTGCAAAAAGTTGCTCAATATTGTTTAGCTGATCATTTAGTAAAAAAAGTAAAAATTGCAGGGTATACAGATAATACGGGACGTAAATCATACAACAATGCGATATCGGAAGCTCGAGCAAAAGCCGTCAAAGAATATTTAATAAGCCTAGGTATACATGAAACTCGCCTGTCAGTGACATGGTATGGGGTTAAAAATCCCACTGCACCCAATGATACCGAAGCCGGGAAGAAAGTGAACCGTCGGGTAGTGGTTAAAATTATTAAATAAATCGCATCAGGGAATAATTTCTCGTTGTGTAGCAAAAAATCAAAAATTACGTCTCTTTAAAGTCAACGTTCCCCTGTTTATCCATGGAATCAGGTCGTCATTCTCCACTGTTGAATCCGCGAATCATTCCTGTGAGATAGTATGGGAGAGGTAATTATTTTGCTCTGTTTTATTTTTTTATCCTGTTCAAAGTGGGAGTTTTTAGGCAAAGAACCATTTAATAAATATTGTCTACATCACTTCTTTTCTGATACAGTAATGCAAGTTTAGTCAACCTATTGATTCCAAATAGTTAAATAGCTTGAAAAATTAATTGGCACCTAAGTCTAAGCTTTTTTAGTCTATTAAGCTTATAAACTAGCTCAAATGAATGGTGACGAATTAATTACTGTGAGCACAAAAGAAACATTGTTGACCTCAAAGCTAAATAATTTATCGAATTAATAGAGAAAATTTGTGGAAATGGTGTTGACTTTGATAAAGTAGCACTTGATAATCTGCCTATGTACGTTCTCGGATAGAGCGATGATTGCGTACTGTGGTCAATCCCATGATGTGGTTTGACGGCTAAACGGGAAATTAATAATAAAAAAGTGGAGATGAAGCATGTCATATTTGAAGAAAACAGCGGTAGCTGTTCTTGCTTTAAGCAGCAGTGCAGTATTTGCTGGCACCATGGGTCCTGTTTGTACCCCTGGTAATGTCACAGTTCCTTGCGAAAGAACTGCTTGGGATTTCGGTGTACAAGCCCTTTACCTAGATACTACTTACACCAACGGCAATGCTAACTGGTGGGGTGGTTTCGGCAACAGCTTCGATTCTGGCTTTTTCAGCGAGACTCGATGGAATAACAGCTGGCGTAATGACTGGAATTGGGGCTTCAAATTAGAAGGTTCTTACCATTTCCACACTGGTAACGACATTAATGTTAACTGGTACCACCTAACCAACAGCGACGATAACCACCACCACAATGGTTGGGGTTGGGACAATAACCGTAACAGAGGTCCTCGTTGGGACGCTGTTAACGTTGAGCTCGGCCAACACGTTGATTTCAGCGAGTGGAAAGTTATCCGCTTCCACGGTGGTGTTCAATACGCTAGAATCGCTGACCACCGTCGCAATGGCAACGGGTTTGGTGCATTCGGTTTAGGCGGATTCGGAGCTGGCTTTGCTGGATTTGGTCCTGGATTCGGTGCTGGATTCTTCGGTTTCAACAACTTTGGCGATCACCGCGAAGCAAGATTCAACGGTTTCGGTCCTCGCTTCGGTGCTGACATGAGCTACATGGTTGGCAATGGCTTCAGCGTCTATGCAAACGGTGCAACTTCCTTGTTGATCGGTTCTAGCAGACCTTCATTCCAATTCGACCCAGCATTCCCTGTGTCACTAGTTCCAGTTGCTGCAGGCTTCCCTGTATTCCCTGGATTCCTAGGTCTTCCAGGCGCTGGATTTGCACCAGCTGGCTTCGGTGCGTTCAGCACTCACCACAACAGAACTATTATGGTTCCTGAGTTGGAAGGTAAACTGGGTGCTAAATACACTTATGCTATGGCATCAGGTGATTTAACTCTGGATGTTGGTTACATGTGGGTTAACTACTTCAATGCTAGACACACTGTATTCAACCATGGCACTATCGTTGATGGCTTTGGTTTCCGCCGTCACTTGGGCTTCGAAGAGCGTTCAAGCAACGTTGCCTTCAACGGTCCTTACGCTGGTGTTAAGTGGGTTGGTAACTTTGTATAATTTGCCGGCTTATGCTGTATTTAAAGCCCATCACCAGTTGATGGGCTTTTTTTTAGATTAACGGAGTGATCATGTTGAAAAAAACAACCTTGGCAATTCTCAGCTTGGCTGTGAGTGGTTTTGCCTCCGCTGGAATGTATTCCCCTGCACCTGCCCCTTCGTGCACTCCAGGTGATGTAACAGTGCCTTGCGAAGCAAAAAAGTGGGACATTGGGGCACAGGCGCTTTATTTGCAGCCAACTTATACTAATGGCAAAGGTTACGAATTCAATCCAGAACATGGTTTTAACAGTGTCAGGCCCAGATGGGGATGGGGATACCGGATACAAGGGTCATATCATTTTCATACCGGTAACGACATCACAATGACCTTTATTCATTATGATAAGAATTCAGATCGAAATGGCTATGCTGGAGAAATCCCGTTCGCTTTTGCGTTCGAGCCATTCAGATTGCGCCTTGAAAATCAGTTTGATCAGGTTAACTTAGTGCTTGGTCAGCATGTTGATATGAGCGCATGGAAAAAAGTGCGTTTTTACGGCGGCTTACAGTTCGGTAAAATCCGAGTTGATACTACAAATCAATTTTTAGTAGTACCTCCTGGACTTGTTCGAAGATCAGTTTCAAGTTTACAACGATTCCAAAATGCTGATTTTGAGGGTGTTGGCCCAGTTGTAGGGGTAGACTATGCTTATAACCTATTTCAGGGTTTCAGTGTAACAGGTAACGCTGCAACTTCCCTTCTCTATGGCGTAAATCGCTATGTGTCAGGATATATTTCTGGTCCAAGTTTTGTGGTCAATGCGATTGATAGCCATAGCCAAAGAATAGTGGTACCCACTATGGAAGCAAAATTAGGTCTCAAATATACCCACGAATGGATTGAAGGGACACTTAATCTCGAAGGTGGTTTTCAAGCAATCAATTATTTTAACGCATTGGAAACAAGAAGGCCTTTTGGAGTGACCAACCATATTGCTAGCAGCGATTTCGGACTGTACGGCCCTTATTTTGGCGCAACCTGGGTCGGAAACGTTATTTAATTTCAAAGTCAAAATCATTTTAAGCCCATGCTCAATGGGCTTTCTTATATCAAAGATATACGGAATATTGACAAATTCTGACCACTAAGTTCGAATTCAAAGTACATTGGCTGCAACTTGGCTCAAAAAGCATCCTTTTTTATACAAAATTTGATTTAAATTTGAACTTTGAGATTGAGAAAAATGCCAACCCTAGTTATTCTATTGGAGCTTTTTCTCTTGAACATAGTTCGAAATTAAAGCTCAGTTGGAATAAAAAATGAGACGGATCTTTCCACTTTAAATCAGGAAGCAAAAAAATAATTTAGGAGTACGTTGTGTGAAATATAAAGCCCTAATATTAGCACTTTCTGCTTTGTCCAGCTCAATTTTTGCCGCTGATAATGAAGAGCTTCAGCAGGAAATTCGACGCTTACAAGAACAAACCAGACAATTGCAAAGCCAGTTGGATCGTTTGCAAAAGCAATTGGTTGCTCAATCAGTTATAAAACCGGCAGCTAAGGCAGCTGTAAAACGGAGTATAACGAAAAAATCACCTGTAGTGAAAAAAGGTCCCCAAGTAGCTGCTAAGGGTGATGTAACATCTAAAAATCAACAGCCTGTTACAACCCCAGCAGAAACTAAGAAGGGCAAAACTGTCCATGTCAGTCCACTAACAGTATACACCGCCCATGAAGACCACAAGGTAAAAGGATTTTATCCTACAGCGTTAATTGCGGATGGACGAGTGATTAGCTATATCGCTGGAACACCGGTAGTTAGTTCACCCTATCTTGGAGAACGGCCTGCTTTCGATGGCTCCGATTATATTGTGAATATTTCGAGTATTAATCGTGATATTCGGTTAATGGAGCAACGACGGCGGCTATACCGTGCTTACGAAAGCCTTGGATACCCAAAACCAAATATGCCGATTATCTCTATCAGTGGAAAAGCAGAACCGGTTGCGATTATCGACCATCCTTATGTTGGCAAATATGCCAGTGATATCAATTTAGGCTCCAGCGAGCTGGATGTTGCTGCGGCTTTAAATGATAAAGTCGAAGCATTTATATCCATGGCTTATGATGAAACACCGCCTCCAGTTGGACAGCGGGTATCTAACTCAGCGTTTAGCTTAAATATGGGCTTCGTAAACATTGGTAATTTAGATAAATCACCATTGTATTTCACCGCAGGTCAAATGTTTGTTCCCTTTGGCCGCTACTCAAGCTCAATGATCAGCTCTACCCTGCCCCAACGCTTAGCACGAACCAAGGCGAGACCATTTATCCTCGGGTATAAATCCCAAAATGATTGGGGGCCTTACGCGGCTGTTTATGGATTTAAATCCGACACCAACCTAGGGCACTCTGGTATAGGTGGTGTAAACTTAGGTTACACCATTAAGTCAGGTAAACTTTCTGGTGATTTAGGGGCGGGATATATAAGCTCCATAACTGACTCAACTGGAATGCAAGATAATGGTTCACAGCCTTTCACCACATTTGGAGGTTTTGCTTCCGATACAAATGGAAGTGAGTTAATCCATAAAGTACCTGGTGTTAATGTTCATGGTAATGTTAGCTTCGATCGGTACAGTCTGACTGCGGAATGGGTAGGTGTGTCTCGAAGATTCAGATTCCAAGATTTGAGCTTCAATTATAGAGGAGCTAAGCCACAAGCAGCGCAGTTCGAGGGAGGTGTAACCTTTATGGCCTTTAATAAGCCTGCCTCGCTTGGATTGGGTTACCAATGGTCAAAAGATACCCTGGCTTTACACTTGCCTAAACATCGTTTTAGTGGCGTTTTCAACATTTCGATATGGAAAGATACAGTTGAGAGTCTCGAATATCGTCATG
Source organism: Legionella micdadei (assembly GCF_000953635.1). NCBI lineage: Bacteria > Pseudomonadati > Pseudomonadota > Gammaproteobacteria > Legionellales > Legionellaceae > Legionella > Legionella micdadei. Next base: position 3,177,986 of record NZ_LN614830.1, on the reverse strand, counting down.
ATGTTGACTATAACATTTACCAATTTGCTAATGGTATTGCTCCACCTGGTTTAGTGAATCTGCCAACGTTTGGTACAGGTCGTAAGTCTGATGCATTAATTGCTCAAATTGGTGTGTATTTTTAATCCACTTAATAAGTTAACTTGCCTCACTTTTCCCGCGGTTAAACCCGCGGGTGCCTATAAATTACTGCTATGCTTATCCACATACAAAGAGTAAAAAGGTTGTATGAATAATGGGAGTTAGCAATCTGCGACGCTTAATAATGATAATTGGTTTAATACTTCTCTTAACCCCATTCAGTTGGGCCGGTAGGATTGTTGAGTTAACGGTAAGAGGAGCAATAGGACCTGCGACAGCAGACTATCTATCACGGGGAATTAACAATGCTCACAATGCGACATTAATTCTAATTACTATTGATACTCCTGGTGGTTTAGATAAATCAACACGACAAATTGTACAAGATATTCTAAGCTCAAAAGTTCCTGTCGTGGTCTATGTTGCACCAAGTGGCGCGCGCGCAGCGAGTGCAGGCACATTTTTAGTCTATGCTGGCACTGTGGCAGCAATGGCGCCTAGTACACATTTGGGTGCAGCTAGCCCAGTTGACATAGGCTCTGCAATGGGCGGCCAAAGTGAATCAACTCCAAAAACGACCATGGAGAAAAAAGTGACGAATGATTCTATCGCATACATTCGATCCCTTGCTCAATTGCGTGATAGGGATCCAGTGTTTGCTGAAAAAGCGGTACAAGATGCGGCTACCATGACTGCGGATGAAGCAATGCACGCTAAAGTAATCAATTTTATTGCAAAGGATCGGAGCGATTTGTTAGCACAACTCAATGGAAAAGTAGTGTCGCAAGATGGTCATAAAATAAAATTGAAAACTGAAAAAGCAGAAATAGTTAGCCTCCCTCCTGATTGGCGAACTCGTTTTTTAGAAGTGGTTACCGATCCCACGGTAGCTTACCTACTTTTACTGCTGGGCATCTATGGAATTTTCTTTGAGTTAGTCAATCCAGGTTATATGTTACCAGGTGTGGTTGGTGCGATTTCCTTTCTAATTGCACTTTATGCCTTTCAGTTGTTACCGGTCAATTATGCAGGATTGGCGCTCATTGCGCTTGGTTTAGCTTTTATTGTCGGTGAAGCATTTGCACCCAGTTTTGGTGCTTTTGGAATCGGGGGTACTATTGCTTTTATTATGGGGTCAATTTTATTGATTAGTACAGATTCAGAATCGTATCAAATTGCGTGGTCAGCCATTGGGGCAATGGCAGTAGCTAATCTCATCATTTTATTCGCATTAATTACTATGATGATTAAGACTAGGAAACGCAAGGTGCAACATGGGGTAGAGGTCTTAATTGGCGCACAAGGCCGTGCACTAGGTGCAATTGATACATATGGGCAAGCAGTAATCAGAGGGGAAATTTGGAGCGTGCATGCAAAAAAACCAGTTGCGGCCGATAAGCCGATAAAAGTTATCGCTGCTGAAGGCTTGCAACTTGAAGTGGAAGAAATTAATGCTCCTTGAGTCAAGATGGATTTGGAGAGCTTCGAAAGCGAGATTAGTTTCTTGATGAAAACGTGAGCCCAAAATTAGGAGATAAAGATGAGTATCTTTTTTGGATTTTTAGTCATTATTTGTGTATTTTTGCTCATGTCAACTTTTAAAGTACTGCGAGAATATGAGCGTGCAGTGGTTTTCATGCTTGGCCGATTTTGGCGCGTGAAAGGCCCTGGCCTAGTGATTCTTATTCCTGTAGTGCAGCAAATGGTTCGTGTTGATTTGCGCACTGTGGTAATGGATGTCCCCAGCCAAGATGTGATTTCGCGGGACAACGTTTCAGTGCGGGTGAATGCCGTTCTCTACTTCAGGGTAGTTGATCCTGAGAAAGCGATTATTCAAGTGGAAAATTATTTTGAAGCGACTAGCCAGCTCGCCCAGACAACACTCCGTTCAGTATTGGGGCAACATGAGTTAGATGAAATGTTAGCCGAGCGAGAGAGGTTAAACTCCGATATACAAAAAATATTAGATGCGCAAACCGATGGTTGGGGCATTAAAGTTTCCAATGTGGAAATAAAACATATTGATTTAGATGAAAGCATGATACGTGCTATCGCGAAACAAGCAGAAGCCGAACGCGATAGAAGAGCGAAAGTCATCCATGCAGAAGGTGAACTACAAGCTTCAGAAAAATTATTTCAAGCTGCAAAAGTACTTGCTCAAGAGCCACAATCGATGCAGTTACGTTATTTGCAAACCCTAACCGCTCTAGCAAATAATAATACTTCGACAATTGTGTTCCCGATGCCAATTGAACTCGGGGAGTTATTGCGAAAGATAGCGGAGAAATGATCTGCATATGCTTGGCTGCCTGTTACTCAAAACAATAAGAGAATGTCCTGTTAGTGTGGAAGGCATCTAGGCTCAGTTTTGCGATATCTGATTACTAAAATTTTAACTTCCACTAAGAGGCAGTTTGTGGTAGAAGGTTGTATTTTTTCAAGTAATTGAACGGGGTCCTTCATGGCAATTAAATCAGATCGATGGATAGAAAAAATGGCATTGGAGCATGGGATGATATCTCCCTTTCAGCCTGGACAGGTCCGCGAAATGGATGGAGGCCGAATCATATCCTATGGAGTATCCAGTTATGGTTATGATGTGCGCTGCGCGAATGAATTTAAGATTTTTACAAATATTAATTCAGCGATTGTTGACCCAAAGGCATTCGATGAAAATAGTTTTGTGGATGTAAAATCAGATGTTTGTATTATTCCTCCAAATTCATTCGCCTTAGCGCGCACAGTTGAATATTTTCGTATTCCCCGCACTGTGTTGACTATTTGTTTAGGGAAGTCGACTTATGCGCGATGTGGAATTATTGTAAATGTCACCCCTTTAGAACCTGAATGGGAGGGGCATGTGACTCTGGAGTTTTCAAACACAACCCCGCTGCCTGCAAAAATTTACGCTAACGAAGGCGTTGCGCAAATGTTGTTTCTGGAGTCCGATGAGGTGTGCGCTGTTTCTTATCGAGATAGAGGCGGCAAATATCAAGGCCAAACAGGTGTGACCTTGCCACGAACTTGATGAGATGATTTGGTTTCGTAACTCGATGACGGTGCCTATTCCTCGTCTTTTAACGGGAATTTCGCACGCGAAGCATCAACTCTTTCTCTAAGTTCTTTCCCGGGTTTAAAATGAGGGCTGTATTTGGCCTCAGTAACGACTTTTTCACCCGTTTTAGGGTTGTGAGCATTGCGTGGTGGCCGGTAGTGCAGGGAAAAACTGCCAAAACCGCGAATTTCGATCCGCTTGTTTTGAATGAGTGCTTCGCTCATTAACTCGAGAATGCGGTTAATGCAGTCAGCTACCTGTTTTTCAGGAAGATGTGTCATTTTTGCAGCAAGGGTTGCAATGAGTTCCGATTTAATCATACCCACCTCGGTTAGCCGCGTTCTTGGGGCGTCATCACCAAGACACAACAGGTGTTGACTTTTCTTTTACCACTCTACTTTCAGTATAGACGGGTAAAGAAATTATTCAATGTTATCAAATAACTGTATCAATATTTTAATCTGCAATGCAATCTTTCTTAATGGATCCATTGAGAATTCTGCGAAGAATTGTTTTTTTGCACGCTTAAACTACTTATTTTGACTGATTTAATCTAAAGACGCCGTTGAATAAAGGCATCAACAATGCCCCAGCTCATGGCCACCTTGGTCACGTATAAACAAACAAATAAATCGGAGGTTAAGACTTTTGATGTAGTAATAATTAATGAGCCAGGCTTAATTTGCTCAACACATTTCGAAATGTCATCCCAAGTTTCGCCCAGGAAAGCGGTGGCATTAATGAAGACTAGGGAAGCATCATTAAACGGGGCTTGCAAAAAATTAGCTTTCTTAAATTCAATACAGTTTGCTTTTTCTTGGTAGCCAGGGATTTCACTCAAGCGCTGCTTTTGTAATTCAGCGCTTTGATGAAGGGAAGAGAAGAGTTCGATGCCACAGCTTTTTTTTACATTAAAAACCATAGCACAGGCTAATACTGCTTTGCCTGTACCGCTCCCTAAATCATAGAAAATAGTTGATGAATTTGGGTGGCACAGTGATAACAGCGCAGTGAAAGATTCAAATTCAATTTCACCATAAACGTATTCAAAAGCATCTCCACCAAGCCTTGCTTTCTTGGATAAAGCGAATCCGTTAACATCCGCATAAAGCTGTTGAAATACAGCTAAATGCTTGCTAATAGCCAATGCATCTTGCCAACGTCTGATTTTTCTTTTCTGCTGCTTGGGGGAATAGAAGAGTAGAATAATAGCGGTAATAACCAAGAAAGACAGTATGAGCCACATGGCCACTCAGAGTCAGGGGAGTATATTAATATGGTAGCTCATCTAGCTGAACGATTGCATACCCTCTTGATTAGAGTTGAAATGCAGTTTCCCGGAGGGCATGATGAAATGAAAGGGAAATTTGCGTACAGTGGGCAGTAAAAACTATCAAAGTGCTGAGGGTTATTTAAACCATGATAAAACAGCTTCTTGTGGTTGGTTTAATTGTCGTACTAATCACTCTATTACTCATGTACTTATTGCAAAGGCACCTGATCTATTTTCCTGCCAAGGAGATGCCGCAACGTATTCAATTTCATGCAGATGATATGGGACAGTTGCAGTTATTAACACCAGATGGCCTTTATTTGAATGCGTGGTATAAACCTGCTAGTGAAAACCAGCCCACCATATTGTATTTGCATGGAAATGCGGGGCATATAGGTTATCGGATGCCTTTAGTGCGCCAGTTTCTTGCTGATGGATTCGGAGTCTTACTTCTCGAATACCGTGGTTATGGCGGAAATAAAGGCAATCCCTCAGAGGAGGGTTTATACATGGATGGGCGCACTGCGATGCATTTTTTACAAGGAAAAGGTGTTGCAGCGCATCATTTAGTGCTTTATGGTGAATCATTAGGGACTGCTGTAGCAACAAAAATGGCATCAGAATTTCCTGCTTGCGCGGTAATTTTGCAATCTCCTCTCGCTTCATTAGCTGCTGTTGCGCGTTATCATTATCCCTGGGTATTCATTGAACCGTGGGACAAATTTGATTCTTTAGTGCGAATAGCGAATATTAACACCCCTTTACTTATTTTGCATGGCGAACAAGATCAAATTATTCCTTTTGCGCAAGGATTGAGCTTATATAATCAAGCAAATAAGCCTAAGCGTCTGATAATACTAAAAAATAAAGGTCACAATGATATTTGGGATGCAGAATTTTTTGCTGAGGTTATTCATTTTATCCGCACATATTGTTCCTAACTTAGACTATCTTATTTTGATTTACGCATTATAATCTTTAGTTAATAATTCCTTAATCTAAATCGATTAAAATGTAACTAGTGTTCAAGGTGAAAGAGAAGACGCGGGGGAATACCATGCGGAGTAAATCAGGGTTTTTCAATAGGGTACCAGCTGGTGCTCCGCTTTATCAACCCAAAAAACCAGCTTTTATTGATGTTGGTGGTATTGGTGACTGTGGCTTTAGAGCAGCTGCCACCGCAATGGTTGATAATATTTTGGAAAGACCGGCTCGCGAAAATCAAGAATTAGCAAACTACCTGCTTAAACTCCACTCCATTTATTTCCCTCAGCAAAATACACCTACACGTCTACTGACCCCTGTAGAACGCCTAAAAAAATTAGTGGAAGCCCCGGTTAATCGCGCTAAATTTGTTTTAGAGATTGCTTTTGCTTTGCGCCAAGCAACGGTGGATGAATTATGCAAGCACCCAGAAATATATCGTGGTGCTTTTGCTGATGAAACAGAAGGGACTGATCCGCAAACTATGCGCCAACCAAATACCTGGATTGATGAGACGGCTATCGCTGCATTATCCAACACAACTGGCGTACCGATTAGAGTGCAATTGGTTGAGCCGAACAAAGAGTTACCGCTAACTCGTGATTACAATTCAGAAATGAAAGAGCCTAAAGGCAGTCCAATTACTGTGCAATTACAGAGCAAACATTACTTACCTAAAGTGAGCAATCCGGAAAACTTTGCCCTGCTTGACCCCAAAAAAGGAATTGTAGGCGCAAACCGCATAGAGCCCTCTACCCCTATTTTTAATCCTGCAAACAATTCAGAAGATCCTGATTTAACTGAGATTTTGTCGAAGATTGCCAAAGCGGACGAAGCACTGGTAAAAGAATTTGAACAAACCTCAATTCGGTTGCAGCTCATGGTTGCTAACGGCGAATTGACTAAAGATGATCTCATGAATATCTATATTGAAGGCATGAAAAAGAGTGATTACCTTGAGGGTCGGGTAAAGCAAGTTGGCATTGAACACGGTAACCAGGATTTCTTTGAAAAAGCGATCGCACGGGCCCGTGGCGTAGAAGCCATCAACCTACCTTCAGGAAAGTATGACGATCAAATCACTAAAGAATTAGTGCATGCTATCGCCCGAGCAATAAGTATCGGACAACTGGATCACTCAGTCTACGAGAATGTGGAGAACGTTTCTTACAAATTCTCCTAGTAATAGGTCAGCCTCTTTCCGCAAGGGTAACTAGATCTGTTTCTCCCTTTAAGTTGCCTTATTTAAGTTCATTTCCTGGTTGCCGCTAAATCGCCAACCAGGTTGCCTGAATTTTTCTTAAAGAAAGCCTTGCTCTTTCATCCACTCGTCACTTGCATATTTTGACATATAATTCCGAATAGAATCGGGTAGAATGACTAAACATTTTTGCCCCTTTTGCAGGGATTTTGCTGCTTGCAGAGCAGCCCACATCGTTGCTCCGGAAGAACCACCCACGAGTAACCCTTCTTCGCGGATTAAGCGTCGTGCTGTATGAAAAGAGTCGCTGTCATTTGTTTTGATATAAGTATCAATAAGACTGTTATCCAAAACATCTGGGAAAAAATCATAACCTATCCCTTCGACATGATAAGGTTTAACCTCATCTCCCCCGCCTAGAATCGAGCCGATGGGGTCAACACCGACAATTGTGATGGCCGGATTATATTCTTTCATGCGCCTAGCAATCCCGCTAATCGTACCTCCTGTTCCAACTCCGGCGACGATCATGTGTAAGTCTTTGCCGAAATCATCAATGATTTCTTGTGCGGTTCCATGGTAGTGTGCGTTGGGATTATCAGGGTTTGAATATTGATCAAGGATATGGGAATTCGGAATTTCACGTTGCAGCTCTTTGGCTAAAGAGATATGGCTATCAGGATCATTCCAGGCCGCTTCAGTCCGTGTGCGATAGATGGTTGCGCCTAAGCGTTCGAGAACAGCCTGTTTTTCTTGGCTCATTTTATTGGGCATGGTAATGATAACTTTATAGCCCATTACTGCTCCGGCTAAAGCAATGCCGATGCCTGTGTTCCCTGAAGTCGGTTCGATTAGAGTGTCGCCTGGTTTGATACGCCCGTTGCGTTCAGCATTTTTTACCATCTCGTAACCGATGCGATCTTTCACAGAGCCGCCTGGATTGAAAAATTCGCATTTAGCATAAAGTTCGCAAGATAAGTCCTTACTTAAACGATTGATTTTGACTACGGGAGTATTGCCAATTGTCCCTAAGATATTTTGGTAAATCATGACCGGCCCTTATAATAAGTTTTGTTAGTCAGTATCGCTAAAATTGGGGTTAGTCGTCAAATCCCTGCATCTGTAAACTCGTCAGTTAAAGGTATAGAATGCACAAATAACAATAACTTATTGGGCGAGGGACAGCAGAAGCGAATGAATGAACCGCTATCTCCGGAAGATCAAATTCCTTCAGATCCATTAGTTGAGTCCGAAACTCCTTCTCGCTCTTCTCCGCTTTGGTGGCTTCTATTCTTATTAGTAATATTATTGCTTGTTTATTTTATTAAATTCCGACATCCCAAACCCGAAGAGGAAAAAAAACCTCCCGCAGTTACTTTAGCTGTTGCACACACGAGCGATGTTCCAGTTTATATTTCAGCATTAGGCAATGTAACCGCCACGTACACTGTCATGGTAAAAACCCAAATCAATGGGCTTTTAATGAAGGTTTTATTTAAAGAGGGACAGTTTGTAAAAAAAGGAGATTTGCTTGCGGAAATTGATCAGCGGCCTTTACTTGCCCAGCTTACCCAGTACCAAGGCCAATTAATACGTGACCAGGCTTTGCTGGCTAATGCGTTAGTCGATCTTAAGCGATACCAGCGCTTATGGAAACAAGATTCTATCTCGCAACAAACCCTGGCAACCCAAGAGGCGTTGGTAAGGCAATACCAAGGCCAAATAGAGATTGATCGGGGTTTGATTGAAAGTACGAAAGTGAATTTACTTTATTGCCGAATTACTTCTCCTATCGATGGACGAATAGGTTTGCGTTTGGTTGATCCGGGTAATTTCGTGCAAACGACTGATCCAACCGGTATCGCAGTGATTACAACCTTAAACCCAATCACCGTTATTTTTACTATCCCTGAAGAGGATGTTGCAAGAATTTTGCCACGAGCCTTTACGGCGAGAAACATTCAAGTTGAAGCGTATGATCGTCAGCAAAAGCAATTACTCGCGACAGGGACTTTGCTTACTATCGATAACCAAATTGATACGGCGACGGGAACAGTGAAGCTAAGGGCAACCTTTGAAAATAAAGGGAATAAGCTCTTTCCAAACCAGTTTGTAAATGCAAAACTACTTGTGACTACTTTGAATAATGCCGTAGTCGTGCCAACGGCAGCAATCCAGCATGGTAACAACGGTAACTTTGTCTATCGATTAAACCCTAATTTTACTGTCCGGATCCAGCCGATAGAAACAGGAGTCGTACATGGTGATGAAACCGTTATCCAAAAAGGATTGTCATTTGGCGAACAAGTGGTTGTTGATGGGGCTGATAAGTTGACTGATGGTATGAAGGTAAGCATAGCAGAGTCGGCTGGTTATTAATGGAATAACTGATGAATATTTCCGCACCTTTTATTCAGCGCTCAATTGCGACTTCTTTATTAATGTTTGCTATCTTGTTGGTTGGCGTTTTGGCTTTCCAGTTATTACCTGTTTCTTCTCTTCCCGAAATTGAGTACCCCACAATCCAAGTTTCTACTTTTTATCCAGGAGCAAGCCCGGAAGTGATGGCTTCTACGGTGACTGCACCATTGGAAAAACAATTTGGGCAAATGCCTGGCCTTATTTTGATGACCTCGAATAGTTCCGAGGGCTCATCGCTTATTAATTTGCAATTTGCTTTAGACCTCGATCTAGATGTGGCCGAACAACAAGTGCAGGCAGCGATCAATGCCGCCTATAATTTCCTCCCCGCCGATCTTCCCAACCCACCCGTCTACAACAAAGTCAATCCAGCGGATACCCCAATCATGACTTTGAGCCTCACGTCTAAAACGTTACCTTTACCACAAGTTGAAGATTTTGCAGAGACGCGACTGGTTCCTAAAATTTCCCAACTTATTGGGGTTGGTTTGGTGAGTGTAAGCGGTGGTCAACGTCCAGCAGTGCGTATTCAAGTGAACCCGGATGCACTGACTTCTTATGGGCTATCAATGGAAGATGTACGAATGGCAATAATTTCTGCAAATGTGAATGCTGCAAAAGGAAGTTTTGATGGACCTCGTCTTGCTTATACAATCAGGGCTAACGATCAGTTGCTTACAAGCGCGGACTACAAGCCGATTATCATCAGTTATAAAAATAACAGTCCCGTTCGGTTACAAGATGTAGCCAAAGTTATCGATGGGGCTGAGAATGTAAAGCAAGCGGCATGGATGAATTCTGAACCCGCTATTATCTTAAATATTCAACGTCAGCCCGGTGCTAATGTGATTGAAGTAGTCGATCGGGTTCAAGCCTTATTAAAGAAATTGCAAGCAACTTTCCCTGAGACAATTAAAATTTCGATACTGACTGATCGCACTGTTACTATACGGGCTTCAATCCGGGATGTGCAATTTGAATTAATGCTAGCAATCGCATTAGTTGTCATGGTTATTTTTCTTTTTCTTCGGAATCTATCTGTGACATTAATTCCCAGTGTTGCAGTGCCCCTTTCGCTAATCGGCACTTTTGGCACAATGTATTTGTTGGGGTTTAGTGTAAATAATTTGACGCTAATGGCTTTAACCATAGCAACCGGCTTTGTGGTCGATGACGCGATTGTGATGATTGAAAATATCGCGCGCCATTTAGAGGAAGGGGAGACCCCCTTGGATGCTGCTTTAAATGGAGCAAAACAAATTGGCTTTACCATCGTATCGTTAACCGTTTCCCTTATTGCTGTATTGATCCCTTTACTTTTTATGAGTGATTTGGTGGGCCGTTTATTCCGTGAATTCGCAATGACATTAGCCATTACCATTCTTATTTCTGGGTTTGTTTCATTGACATTGACACCGACGCTTTGTGTTCGGTTGTTACGGCATCGAAAGCCACAAGAGCATAATCGGTTTGAGCGGGTATCCACGAAAATTTTAAATAATGTAATTAAGGATTACAGCCGCTCTTTAAGTTGGGTGCTGGAACATCAACCCTTGGTCCTTATCATTGCGGTAATCACGCTGATTTTTACCCTCTTTTTATTTTATTTTATTCCAAAAGGTTTTTTTCCAGTGCAGGATACAGGTGTTATCCAGGGAATCTCGCAAATGCCCCAATCGATTTCATTTGCGGAGATGGCCCAGCGCCAGCAAGCCTTGGCAAAAATTGTGCTCGCTGATCCTGCTGTTGAAAACATTTCCTCTTTTATCGGGATTGATGGCACGAATGTTACCTTAAACAGCGGCCGGATGCTCATTACCCTAAAACCGCTTGCTAAACGCCAAGTGAGTTCTACCGAAGTGATACGCCGTTTACGAAGTAAGCTAACTAAGGTGCCCGGAGCGACCTTATACATGCAGCCAGTACAAGATCTGACGATCGATACGCGTGTTAGCCGCACCCAATATCAGTACAGCGTGAGTGCGCCCGATGCAGATGAAGTTGATCACTGGGGTAATTTGCTATTGGCAAAACTTGATAAACTACCCGAGCTAAGGGATGTTGCAAGTGATCAACAAAATCAAGGTTTAAAGACAGTGATTAATGTTGATCGTGATACCGCTTCCAGGCTGGGTATCACGATGCAAATGATTGATAATACGCTCTACGATTCATTTGGTCAGCGGCAAATATCGATTATTTTTACTCAACGGAATCAATATCGAGTTATTCTTGAGGCATTGCCTAAATTACAAGAGGATCCAAAAGCATTTAGGAATACTTATTTAACCTCGTTAAATGGAGGGGCGATCCCTTTACACACCTTTACCCAAATCACCAAAAAAGTGGGTTCCATTGTTATAAACCGAGAAAACCAATTCCCAGTAACTACTCTTTCCTTTAATTTAGCGCCGAATGCTTCTTTAGGTAATTCAATGGAAGCCATAGAACAAATAAAAGCCGAGTTAGGTATACCCATTAGTGTACAAACGGGTTTTGAAGGAGCTGCCAAGCTCTTTAAGGCTTCATTACACAACGAAGGGTGGTTGTTGTTAGCGGCTATCGTGGTTGTTTATATTATTCTAGGGGTTCTCTATGAAAGTTACATTCACCCGGTTACGATTCTTTCCACGTTGCCCTCAGCTGGTATGGGCGCATTATTGGCATTAATGTTAACGGGGAATGATTTAAGTATCATCGCACTGATTGGGATTATCCTGCTGATTGGTATCGTGATGAAAAATGCGATTATGATGATCGATTTTGCACTTGAGCAGGAGCGTAAATTTTTTAAAGCCCCGCGTGATGCTATTTATCTTGCCTGCCAATTGCGGTTCAGGCCGATTTTGATGACGACTTTAGCATCCTTGTTTGGTGCAGTGCCCCTTGCTTTCGGTACTGGAATGGGGGCTGAATTACGTCAACCACTTGGTATTGCAATTATTGGCGGACTTATTGTCAGCCAATTATTGACGCTTTACACCACGCCTGTCATTTATCTTTATTTTGATCGATTAAAGTCAAAGATTAATAAGGCGAGCGGGTTAGATTATCTAAATAATGTTTCCCATGAGAGGAAAGAATGAGCCTGTCCTCTCTTTTTATCCAGCGTTCAATCGGTACAAGTTTACTCGCTATAGGCTTAGCTTTGGCTGGAATAGTTGCCTTTAATCTGTTGCCTATTGCGCCTTTGCCGCAAGTTGATTTTCCTACCATAAGTGTCACTGCTGCCTTACCCGGCGCTAGCCCTGAGAATATGGCAACCTCTGTGGCAGCGCCGCTTGAGCGGCAGTTAGGCCGAATTGCAGGCATTACACAAATGACTTCTTCCAGCATTTTAGGAGTGAGTCAAATCACATTGCAGTTTGATTTATCACGTAATATTGATGGTGCTGCGCGCGATGTGCAGGCAGCGATTAATGCCGCAAGCGGTCAATTGCCACCTAATTTACCGAATGATCCTATCTACCGCAAAATTAATCCGGCTGATGCCCCCATTATGGTGATGTCGCTTACTTCTGAACGATATAATGTGGGGGAAATCTATGATGTGGCTTCGTCAATATTGCAGCAAAAGTTATCGCAAATAAGTGGCGTGGGGCAAGTCATCGTTGGTGGGAGTTCTTTGCCGGCAGTTCGGGTTGAATTAAACCCAACGGCGCTAAATAGCTATGGTATAAGCTTGCCTGAAGTTGCGAGTGCTATTAATACTGCAAACGTAAATCAAGCAAAGGGGCAAGTGACTCTTGGTGAAGTCGTCACTTCAGAAATTATAACGAATGACCAGATTCTTAAAGCTTCTCAATACAAGCCCATTATTATTACTTATCGTAACAATGCCCCAGTGCGGATTTCGGATGTAGGAGACGTCTATGACTCTGTGGAAGATTTAAGGAATTCGGGCATTGCCAATGGGAAACCCGCTGTTTTAGTAGTGATTTTCAAACAACCAGGCGCAAATGTTATTGCTACTGCTGATCAGATTAAAGCCGCACTACCCCAGCTTAAAGCTTCTATTCCAGCGGCAATTGATATGACCGTGATGCTTGATCGAACCAAAACAATCCGTGTTTCTTTGCACGATGTTGAGATTACCTTAATTGTTGCGATGATTCTGGTTATTTTAGTGACTTATCTTTTTTTAGGTAGTATTCGTGCGATGTTGATACCCGGGGTTGCTGTGCCTTTATCGTTGTTGGGGACTTTCGCGGTCATGAAAATGGTGGGATATAGCCTTGATAATTTGTCATTAATGGCATTAACCATTTCTACGGGTTTTGTAGTCGATGATGCGGTTGTTGTTCTTGAGAATATTGCCCGTCATTTAGAGAGAGGGGTAAACCGCGTGCAAGCGGCTTTGGAGGGGGCAAAGGAGGTCAATTTTACGGTGATCTCAATGAGTGTCTCTTTGATTGCTGTTTTTATCCCTATTCTGTTGATGGGTGGATTAGTGGGACGCTTGTTTAGGGAATTCGCGGTTACTTTATCTATCGCCATCCTGATTTCGATGGTTGTGTCGCTCACAGTAACACCGATGATGTGTGCACGGATATTAAGCAATGAGGAAAAGAAAAATGGACATTTTTTTACCCGTTTTATGGAGAGGCTTCGTCAATACTACGAACGAAGCTTGGCGTGGTCGCTTAAGCATTCTAAGTTCATGTTATTGGTGGCATTATTGACGCTTATTTTTAATGTTTATTTGTATGTCGTCATACCGAAAGGGTTTTTTCCCCAACAGGATATTGGGCAATTGGCAGGCACGCTGCAAATTGATCAGAATCTTTCTTTCCAAGCCACTAATAAGAAATTTCATGAGTTTGTTGAAATTCTTCTTAATGATCCTGCCGTTGAGAATATCCTTGGTTTTATTGGTGGCAATACCCGAACAACCCCAGGTTCTTTGTTTATAACCCTCAAGCCTCTTTCGGAGCGCAAAATTTCTGCTGATCAAGTCATTAATCGTTTACGGCCAAAACTTGCAACGGTGACTGGTGCTTATTTGTACTTACAAGCCTCACAAGACCTGATGGTTGGTGGGCGCCAAACTAATGCTCACTTCCAATACACATTAACTGGAAATGACCTTCAAGAGCTAAGTGAATGGTCTTCACTAGTCACCGAAAAATTAAGTCATATACCCGGTATTGCTGATCTTAGTAATGATCAACGAAACCATGGTTTGCAAGTATTCGTCCATGTAGATCGGGATACTGCGTCTCGTTTTGGTATTACCGCTGAAGAGATTGATAGCACGCTTTACCATGCTTTTGGCCAAAGTCTCGTGTCCACTATGTACACGGCCATGAATCAATACTATGTTGTGATGGAAGTGGCACCAGAATATTGGCAACGGCCTGAAACCCTCGATGAAATGTATGTGATTTCTCCTACAGGACAAAAAGTACCGCTATCAGTATTTGCTAGTTTTACTCCAGGAGCTAGTCTGTTATCGGTCAATCATCAAGGCCAAGCACCGTCGGTAACATGGTCATTTAATCTTCTCCCAGGTACACCTCTCGATAAAACAGTCAGTACTATTCTTTCGACAATTGCCAAAATAGGGTTGCCGCCGACAATTCAAGGTGCGTTTCAGGGCACAGCGCAGGCATTCCAAGACTCTCTCGCGAATCAGCCTTACTTAATCTTAGCAGCGCTCTTTTCTGTCTATATTGTACTCGGTATGCTTTATGAAAGCCTCGTGCATCCGGTCACTATCCTTTCAACCTTGCCTTCGGCGGGTGTTGGTGCTTTATTGGCCCTGATGTTGTGCCGTTTTGACTTAAGTATTATTGCGTTAATAGGAATTATTTTATTGATCGGTATCGTTAAAAAGAATGCGATCATGATGATTGATTTCGCATTGCAAGCTGAACGCACTCAGAATAAATCACCAAGCGAAGCTATTTATGAAGCTGCTTTGATGCGTTTTCGCCCCATTATGATGACAACCATGGCTGCCATGTTTGGTGCTTTGCCGCTGGTGTTCGGTCTCGGCTTAGGTTCTGAATTGCGTCGTCCGCTTGGAATCACGATTGTGGGGGGATTGGTTGGCAGCCAACTACTCACCCTTTATACCACTCCCGTTATTTATTTGGTCATGGAAAATGTTACTATTCGTTTTCATCGTTTTTGGGCGAGTAGGAAGAAAGTAGGATTTCTTACTGCAAACAAGGAATAAGTACACATGAAGGTGAAATTATTCTTTTTAAGTGTAAGCATATTGCTAGCCTCATGTGTTGTAGGTCCTAATTATGTGCGCCCAGGTGTTAAACTTCCTGCTAAATTCAAGGAAGCAAAAGGAAAGGCATTTAAGCTTAAGCCTCCTCCGGGTTGGAAAGTAGCAAAGCCTTGCGATGAGGTGGATCGTGGGGAGTGGTGGAAGCTCTTTCAGGACCAAACACTCAATAAGTTGGAAGAAGAACTCAATCATTGCAATCAGAATATTGTGAATGCTTGGGAAAATTATCGTCAATCCCTCGCTATTGTGGATGAAGCCAGAGCCAATTTTTTTCCTAGCTTAGCGGGTACATTTAATATATTTAGACAAAAAATTGGTGGCGGTGCTGCGACCTCATTTTTCAGTTCAACGGGCGGGACTACCACAACTGGAACGACGACAACAGGGGCATTTGCTTCACGATCAGCAACCATTACTACCTACTCAGCGTTTTTAACCGCTGATTGGGAGCCTGATATCTGGGGGCAAGTTCGTCGAACGGTTGAGTCCAATGCAGCTGCTGCGCAGTCGAATCAAGCTTTACTAGCAGCCACACAATTGTCAGCGCAGGGAGCTTTGGCACAGTATTATTTCGAGTTACGTGCTCTGGATACGGATCAGCAACTTTTGAATGAGACAGTCGTGGGTTATAAAAAAGCACTGCAATTGACTCGCAATCAATACGCAGCAGGTGTCGCTTCGCGAGCCGACATTGTGCAAGCCCAGACTCAGTTAGAAACGGCTGAAGCTCAAGCGATTAATAATGGTATTTTGCGAGGGCAATATGAGCATGCTATTGCTGTATTAATCGGCCGTCTGCCGGCAAATTTTTCTCTACCAATTAATCCATTGAAAGTTGCACCACCGCCTATCCCTGTAATTGTACCCACTGCTTGGTTGGAACGAAGACCGGATATTGCTCAAGCTGAGCGCTTAATGCAACAAGCGAATGCTCAGATTGGGGTCGCAATTGCTGCTTATTATCCCACTTTAGATTTAACTGCTACAGTCAGTGCTGCTGGACGGAGTTTACATCAGTTAATTACCGATCCAAATGTAGGATGGTCGGCTGGTATGCAATTAGCAGAGGTTATTTTTGATGGCGGTTTTCGTAGCGCAGCAGTGAAGGCTGCAAAAGCAGGATATATGGCGCAAGTAGCCGCTTACCGTCAGGCAATTCTTACAGCTTTTCAAGATGTAGAAGACAATCTCATTGCTTTACGTTTGCTTAAAGAACAAAGTGTTGCACAGAATGCTGCCGCCTCGAGTTCAAGAAGGGCTTTACAACTTGTGATTAATCAATATAAATCAGGGACAGTCCCTTATTCGAGCGTGATAACTGCGCAAATTGCAGCTTATAATACGCAAAAAGCTGCTTATGACGTGGTTGGATTGCAAATGACTGCTGCCGTTGGCCTGATTAAAGCTTTAGGTGGTGGTTGGAGTACAAAAGATATTTGCCCAATCCGAATTTACCCCAAGCTTCTGCCGTTTGATCTGACAAAGCCGGCTCTTGTTACGGCGGGTTAATGTAGATTTTACAAGTTACTCAAGTCCGGATAGAATGCAAATTGAATAAATCATTTATTTTTCAAGGATGACGTCATGAAAAAAAATTTTTCCCTATCTAAGCTTGCTTATGCAACTTTACTTTTATCCCCTCTAGCATTAACAGGTTGTCAAGCAATGGAGGGGTTGTTTGGTGAGTCACCCAGTTATCAAGGTTCGTCTGCTTATAGTCACAATCACCCTCATCGTGGTTCTGCATCGAATGAATCTTCTTCTCATACAATGTCTACAACCACAAATTCGACATCCGGATCTGTTTCTACAACGGTACACAGGGCCACGAATAAATCTTCAGCCTCTGTCCCAACTGAGCCTCCATCCGTAAAAAGCTCAGCTTCTTCTGCTGGAAGCATGGATACAAGCAATAGCTCATCCACCTCTTCATCAAGTACTAGTTCAAATTCAAATTCGGGGAGTAGTACGGTGGGTATTCCTTCTGCAACAACGGTTGCTCCAGCAACAGCACCGACAATGGCCGCACCGGTTGCACAATGAGTTAATAGGTTGAGTGCTTTACTAATTAAATAAAAGCGGTTGAGGGATAAGTATAACTACTGTTGCTGACGTTTTGGTTGCCCCGGAATATTGATAAACCGGGGATTTTGGATTGTCAGCGCAGTAATGCATCGACATTGATGATAGTAGCGCTGCTTGTCTCTCATGAAAGCCATTAATACCTGATCAAGGCATTGGGGTTAATAGATTTGATGAAAACTAATTGATGGCGTTAGAATCTCATTTTTTAAATTTGGATTTCGCAAATGAATCAATTAAAAGCGCAAGCAGCAAAAGCAGCCTTGGCTTATCTTGAAGATGACATGGTGATTGGCGTAGGAACAGGGTCTACAGTTAATTACTTTATTGAAGAGTTAGCAACAATAAAGCATCGTATCGATGCTTGTGTAGCAAGTTCAAAAGCAACCGAAGAGCGTTTAAAAGCCGCTGGCATACCTGTCATCGACTTAAATGCGACAAGCGAGTTACCCATTTATGTCGATGGCGCTGATGAAGTCAATGAGCGCCGTGAGATGATTAAAGGAGGAGGGGGTGCTCTGACGCGCGAGAAAATTATTGCAACTGTCGCAAGTCAATTTATCTGTATCGTCGATGAGTCGAAGGTAGTTAAGAATTTGGGCGATTTCCCTCTCTCTGTTGAAGTTATCCCTATGGCACGCAGCTTCGTTGCTCGCGAGCTTGTGCGTTTGGGTGGGGATCCTGCTTATCGCGAAGGGTTTATCACTGATAACGGCAACATCATTCTTGATGTGTATAATTTGGAGATCGCTTCGGCAGCAGCGCTGGAAGAAAAAATTAAATTAATACCCGGGGTAGTAGATAATGGTTTGTTTGCAAAACGCCTGGCGGATAAGGTGTTGGTGGCTTCTGGATCAGGGGTAAGAGTGCTTTAAGAAACCTCGTTCTTGCCAAAGGACAGTCTTGTTTGCTCATCTGGTGAATCTGCAGCCACACAAATTGTAATGGAACAGATTCCCTAGATTGAACGTGCCAAATAGGGCTTTTGCCGCATAGCTGATCTATTCCCACAAATCTGACTATGCTCAAAGAGCTTCTATTTTGGACTGATACATATTATTTACCAAGCCTCCGCGGAGAAAGTACTATCTTCTTGTAAAGAATCTTCATCGAGATCGGAGACTTCAGGGAATTGACCACCGAAAAGGGTAAAATAATTTTTAACCGTTTCCAGTTTAAGCGGTGTTGACTGCGAGGTTATTTCTTCAATAAGCTCTTCTTCTCTATCAATATCAATGTCCGTCTCCTGAGCGCGCATAACCTGCTTACTGAATTTGCGATGTAGGTCGTTACAGACACCAAGTACTTGTTGCATTTTAACAAAAGAAAAATCGTCATCTTCTTGATCCACCAAGAGTTCTTCACCTAAGGTAACCAAATCCACCATGCCTTGGTTTTCTTCCACTTTAGGCAACCCGGTGAATATTGTAATGCCAAAGCGAATGATTGGTTTTATGAACCAAACCAGAGGTGTGGTGGCAAGCTCAATAACACCTCTTATTAAACTGGCTAATCCATCCGCAAACCGATAGATGTCAAAAGTAAACAGGCCAGCGAGTAATTTAATTACCCCACTGGAACCATTGACTATACCCACAAAAGGTTGCTTAAAATCTTGAACTAATTGGTAGTCACCTTTATAAGGTTTGAAAAAATCGACAAATAGCTTAGCTGTCTTTTTTAAGGAATAACTGATTGGTACATAATCAAATTGACCCAATTTTATATTGGGATCGTAATTTCGGTGAGGATAAAAATCAAATTCTACCCGCTCATCCGAAGAAGTATTGGCTAGTAATTTGTAATAGCTGTCTATTAATGGCTCTTGATCGACATCATATTCCATTTGAGAAAAGCCAAGTTTGATATCACGGTATACCTTGACTATTTTCATGAAGCTTCTCACCCGTAAGGCGCTGTATTCCTTTACCTCATCAACTTTCTTATCGGCATAAGGAGAAAACCATTCCTGGTATTTACCAAGTAATCGGCGTAACAACGGTTTGTCGGTGAGACCTTGTTGGATTGCTGGTTTTAAAGTGCCAAAGTATTTGGCTAATGCCTCTAACCCAGCATTTAATCCTTTAAAATAGGAGAGGCCTAAAGCGGCATCACCATTTATCGACACATCCGTTTCATTATACAGAGTATGGGTATCTTGGGCTCGCAGGGCAGGTAATTCATTCACACTGATCTTAATTGAATCCTTATCAATGCTTTGTCCAGAGCCTTGGTCTAATAATTTGATTCTTTCTGCAATATACCCCGTTATGCATTTCTTAAGCCGTTCGGGTAATAGTCCTGCATTTTTTTTACTACCAAATAGTTCGATAGGATTCGCTGCTGTAGCGATGCCATCAAGTAAATCAAAATCCTCTTTTGAGATAATTAATTGAACGGTTACTGGCGTTTTGTTTGTTTTTGGATCGCGGTGTCCTATCTGTTCGGTGGCAACCAGTCCTTGGCGCGCAAGTTTTTGATAAAATTCAATGGTCCTTTCCCAACCATCTTCGGCATCTCCGTTGATTTCGTAACGAAGCTGCATCGCATAATCAACTTCATGTTTGGTCTGATTGTGTCTAGGGAACAAATTCTGGTTTACGACGCTGTGAGTGCCATCTGCCCCAACGATGAGCTTAGGTTTATAACGGAATACCTGCTGTTCGACACTTTCAGGTTTAACCTCTTCAATGACCGTTTTTACCCCGTATTCTGTTGCAATGTCCTTGAGGGTTTCTTGCAATACATTGGTGCGAACGTGGGGACGTTTACGGAGTTGTTTTAAAAGCCTAGCCAAACGCGGTTCTTTGGTTAAGTCAGTGGCCTTCATGTAGCTTTCTAATTGCTTTGGTTGTAATACCAAGGTATGTTTTCTTTTAAATACCGGATATTTTTCCAAAATGACCACTTGCAGATGGGGATTTAGCTTCTTAAAACCCAATGCTTGAGCGTACCCGATTGGCCCCCCACCGACAATAACTACATCGGCTTCTTGCACATCATCGGATTTTTCTTTTAATTTCTCAGATTGGGTATCTGAGGGGGGTGATGAGGGCCTAGAGTTCCGTCTTTGGGATGTTTTTTCAACTAGAGGATAAGATACCTCAAAGATTGTATTAATCTGACGAGCAATTTCAACTTGGAATTGCCGGGGTGAAAGTTTAGCTAGAGCCTGAGCTTGCTCGAAAATTGAATCGGGAGTTAGATCTGTTTCCTTGCGCTCATATTTTTTCAAAAGCCCATTAAAGGTGAGTCGGTATTTTTGAAAGGCTCTATCAAAATCCACGCCTCTTTTATTGGAAAATGCATAAAATGCTTGTGTTGCTAGATCGATTAACTGGTCAAACTCAACTCTATCCATTAATAACTCTCATAAAAATTTTGCAAAAATTAGCCTAACATCACTTCCTTGGGAGGATGCGTGGCGCAAATATTATCACATAGGGTTTTTTATGTCCAAATCAAATGTCTATCCATGTGAAGAATCTTAATTTTTTCTTAAGGTTATGTAGATATACTCCCCCTCATTCAAAAAAGGAGTTTCTTATGCGAGTGTTAATTGTTGAAGACAATGCCTTTAATGCGTTTTGTTTATCTCGATTGTTGCAAACAGTTAATAAGCAGCTAAAAATAAAGGTGGTAAGTGATGGTTGTAGTGCACTTCGCTACTTAACGCAATATGAGGTCTCCTTAATTATTCTTGATGGTGATTTGGGAGAAAATCCTAATTCGAATGATAATGGTCCTACCCTTGCCAATAGCATTTGGTCAAAGAATTCACAAATACCCATCATTGCATGGTCTGACTCAGAGGATATGCGAGCCGCTTTTGCTGGTGTATTTAAGCAACACAATAAAGCGTTTGATCATGAAAGTTGTTGGCCAAAAGCAGTTGACCCAGACCTCGTTCTACAAGCCTTATCTTTTGTGTCTGCTCACACTGAACCTAACTATCTTTTGCCGGAAATCAGGGTGACTGTATAAGGTAGTAGATTAGCCCTAATCAGGTCGTCAATGTGCGCATGCATCAGCATGCGCACAAGGATATTAACCCGCCTCTTCCATCCCCGTTAGCTGTGATAAAGGCTCGGCTCTTTTTCCACCAAGAAATGGCAGGCTGAGGCGTGAAAGTTTCCTGTGTAGTTTGGTGAACATGATGGGAAATACGCCATTTCCTGTCACATTTGCTGTTGTCCCAAAAGGATCACAAATCAGGTAAACTGCTGTGATTAATCCAACCATATCACTAGAAAAGCCCAGATGTGCTTCTAAGATTGGGGCAACGACAATGATTACCCCGCCAGGAACAGCGGCTACTGCGTATTTTGCTAATGCAGTGTAGAGTGCAAAAATGGCAAAAGTTGAAACAGAGGGCAAAGGCAATCCAAAGGTTGATATTGTCGCCAAGCTCAGAATAGGGATACCGATTGCACTGCCAATGGTATGAATATTAATAATCGCAGGGACTAACATCTTTGCTTGTTCAGGACTATCAAGGTTCTTTTCTGTGGATAAAAGAAGCACGGGCATTGCTGCGGCGCTCGAAATCGTGCTAAAGCCAACTAGGCTTGCTGGCAGAACATTTTTAAGATAAAAAGCAAATTTTTTAAACGAAAATTGACCGGCAACGAAATACCAGAATGTAATATACAACCACTGACTGAGCACAATTAGAATTAGAATTGGGCCATATAACTTTAAGGACGTTTGCAAGAGATGCTCATGTTCCAGCTTAAATATAAATCCTAAGATAAACAAAGGTAAAAGGGGAATGAACACTTTTCTTAAGAAGCCGTTCGCTAATTTATTTAATTTAACTGCAATATTTTTTGCTGCGGCATTAGGCCAAAAAGAAAAGAAAATACCAGTAGCAAAGCCAATTAACAACGCAACATCATTAGTGACAAGCTTGGTCAAATGAAATTGCCATGTGGGTACTAACTGCGGTGAGGCAGCAATGGGGGACGCAGCAAAATGCAACAAATTAAGTCCCACATATCCAGAGGTATAACCATACATGAGCGCCGTAAAATTAGAAGCAAAGACGCATACGATGAGTAATAAAACGAAAAAGAGTGCCCCTTTTTGTAAATTCGAAAGGCAAGAAAAAACAAAGCTGAAAATAATAAATGGCAATAGAAACTCAAGAATGCTTTTCATGCTTAAGCTTAAAGCATAGCTTAAGGCTTTTACTGCTACAGGAATCTGAGGACCTAACACCATGGGTATAGTCAGAATAGCGAGCAGCAGAAGAGGAAGTTTTAATTTTTTAATAGATTCTGTAGACATATAAATCCTTATATGAAACTAAAAGTCTGATTGTAGCCCTCATAAGTTAAACCCTTACGAGCTAAAATGACAATAAAAAATATCATTTAAAGCATAAAAGGACGAAAATCCAAGATGCATATTACAATCCTGCGGATAGATTTTGCAAATAATATGTTTCAATTACAAGGTGTAGATATTAGATACATATCAGACTCGGTAAAAACGAGGCCTAGAGATGTCAAAATTACACAGTATGAGCATAGACAGTTCTTATTTGAATGCATTAAACTTATACCCCAAATCGGTTTAGCCGCGGAAAATTAATTCGCAGGAACACGTAGTGTCAGTCGATAAGATATTAGTAGTTTGGTCTAACTACTACCAAGATTTAGCACAAAAGCAACTGGATAGTTGTTTATATCTATTGAATCAAGCGAAATATGATTATGAAGTAGAGACTGTAGAAGCTGGAACCTATGAAATTCCTGCCGTCATTCGGTATTACCAACACAATAAGCCCTATGCTGGCTATCTTCCTCTTAGCTTGCTCCTTAAAGGGAGCACCGACCATTATGAGTTTATTTGGGAGCATGTAAAAGAATGTTTTATCAAATTTGCAATGGAGGGGGTATTTATCGGTAATGGAATAATTTCTGCGCCTAGCATGAAAATTTTAACTGAACGTGTTGAAAATCGTGAACGGGTCAAGGAAGCTTTTCATGCCCTTGATTATTTGATTAGGCTTAAAACTAAATTCATAAAAGATTAACTGTATGGCTAAGATATTGATTATTTCGGCAAATATCCATAAAGAATTATCAGAAAAACAACTGGCTTACTGTGTTGATCTTGTTAAGAAATCAACCCATGAGTATCAAATTGAAGTTACTGCGGCTGGAACTTACGAAATTCCCTTTATTATTAATGCGTATCACCAAAAAAATCCTTTTGATGGTTATATTGCGCTTGGACTGGTGCTGAAAAAAAATCTAGACCACCACGATTTTATTATGTCTCACATAAAAGAGTGCTTTACTCGATTTGCTTTAAACAACATACCTGTAGGAAACGGGATTATTTCAGCGACTACGTTAGAAGAGTTAGCAAGTAAAGTGGATAGCCGAGATCCCTGCCTCTCTGCTTATCAGTCTGCTTTTAACGCAGTTGATTATCTCATCAAACTAAAAAATCAATTAAACCTTAAATCATAGTTCGCTAATTATAATAGATTTCAAATTAGCCCTTTGGCTATTAAAAAATCATGCGCAACTTTTTGCGGGCTGAGTTTTTTGACGTCTACTAGGTAATTTAAGTGTTGCATGGTTCTATTGTCGATTGCGCCCAATAGGGGTTGCAAGGCCTGGGCGACTTGTGGATAGTTCTTTAAAATGGAGTTGCGAATTATGGGGGCAGCATAATAAGGTGGATAAAAATGTTTATCATCTTCCAATAGGCGTAGATGGAATTCAGCAATTCTCCCGTCGGTAGTCGATGATTCGATGATTTGGACGTCATTATTTTTGATGGCTTCGTAAACAAGATCGGGTTGCATTTGTACTATTTTTTTAAACTTAAAACCGTAAGTGCGTGTAAGTCCTGGCAATCCGTCAGATCGGAGAAGGAATTCTGCGGGGGCAGCGAGGATAAGCTCACGAGTAAGGCCAGTTAAATCGCTTAAATTCACTAATCGATGCTGTTCAGCAAATTCTTCTTTGACGGCTAATGTCTGTGAATTATCAAATCCAAAAGGTGCCATCCATATGAGATCGTATTTATTTAGATAGGCTTTTTTAACAAAATCATAGGTCTGTTGTGGATCCCTAATTTTCTTTTGATTAAGTACAACAAGATAAGCAGTCCCCGTATATTCTGGATACAGATCGACCTGTCCAGTTAATAAAGCATTTTGTAAGACGGTTGTTGTTCCTAAATTAAATTTTTTTATAACATGCAAATCAGTTTTGCTATCGATGAGTTCAGCCATTAAGTAACCCAAAAGATATTGTTCAGTAAAATTTTTTGTGCCAATGATGATCGAATCCTTTGCTTTATACGCAAAGGATAAAGAACCATGAATGCTTATGGTCAAGAGGGCGATAATGATAAGACTGACCAACGTCATTTTTATTTTTTTAAAACGCATAGCATGACGATGGCGAGGTGATACCAAAAAGGTTAGCGTGGCAAGCACATAATCAACGGCTAAAGCAAGTAAGGCTGCCGGAATTGCACCTAATAGAATGAGATTGGGATCGTTTAACGATAAGCCCTGGGTAATAAAGTCCCCTAACCCTCCGGCGCCAATAAAAGCGGCAATGGTGGTAATACCTATGGTCATCGCCATCGATGTTCTTACCCCAGCCATAATTATGGGGCGAGCTAATGGAAGTTCAATGAGATATAGACGCTGCCAACGAGTAAGCCCAAGACCGTTGGCAACTTGGAGATAGACAGGCGAGACTCCTTTTAAACCAGCGTAAGTATTGCTTGTGATCGGCAATAAAGCATAGACAATGAGTGCAATCAGGGTTGGTGTTAACCCAATGCCTACAAAAGGAATTAAGAATCCGAGTAACGCAATGCTGGGAATTGTTTGGAATATATTAGTTAGGCTGAGGATGGGATTTTTCAATTTAGGTAACCGCGCAATAAGAAGCCCTAGGCTGATACCAATTATGCTTGCTACACACATGGCAGAGATGGATATCGAGATATGCTCGGCTAATTTAGTTTGTAGTTCGGGTAAATGTGATTTTATAAAGTCCCAATAATTATTCATCGGCTATTCTATGGTTTTAGTGCTCAGTAATTGGCTGACAAATTCAGTGGCAGGATGAGCTAACACCTCTTCCCTTGTGCCAACCTGCTCAAGACAGCCTTCATGCATTATGGCAATTCGGTCTGCTAGACGAAATGCTTCATTAATATCATGGGTTACAAAAATAATTGTTTTATTGAGTTTTCGCTTTAAGGTAATGATTTCATTTTGTAACGTTTCGCGAGTAATTGCATCTAATGCAGCGAAAGGTTCGTCCATTAGAATATAATTAGGATTAGTTGCTAAAGCACGTGCTACTCCAACTCGTTGCTGTTCTCCTCCCGATAATTCATCGGGATAACGATTAAGATACTTTTCTGGGTCTAAGTTTACTAAATGCAGTAGCTCATTGACCCGTTCAAGGCGCTTTTTCTTGGGAATTTTCATTAGGTGCATGGTAATGGCTATATTTTGGGCCATAGTCATGTGAGGAAATAAACCGGTATTTTGAAACACAAATCCCATTGAGCGGCGCAATTGCACTTTCGGGTATTCTTCTATTCGCTTCCCATCGATCTCGATTGAGCCCGATGTGGGTTTGAGAGTGTGGTTAATCAATCTCAGTAATGTTGATTTTCCACTGCCTGATGAACCCACTAATATTAATGTCTCACCATCAACAATGGATAAGTTGATGTTTTTGACTGAATAAGTTTCTTTCCTATCAAAGGATCTGGAAACATTATGAAGAATGATCATCGTTAATCACATTCCTTGTAAGGCAATTAATCATCATATTCTTATCTTTTTTTATATTCTATTGATATTGGGTCGATAATGGAAAAAAGGTTTGCCAAACTAAATATATTCTCTATGCATACTAGCACACTAAAAAAGGAGGCGGGTGAAGATGGAACACTACTTAATAACCACTAAGCAACTCGGTTTGCGGCTCATGAGAGAAGACGATGTAGCGTATTTGGAGAACCTAGATCAAGATCCGGAAGTAAAAGAGTACTTTCCTGAAGGGACATTAAGTCGTAGAGAAATCAAAGATTATGTCAAAGATTGCATCACAAATTATAAAACTAAGCATTTGCCTTGTTTAGTTATTTTTAGGCTTAAAGACAATGCTTTTGTTGGAGAAGCCTATTTTGATCAAATTGAAACTGGAGAAATTAAAGTAGGTTACCTTTTTCATAAGAAATTTTGGAATAAAGGGTATGCGACTGAGACACTAAAGGGATTACTTGATTGGGCAAAACAAAATATCGATACTGATTACATTATCGCCTACGCGGATAAAGACAATAAAGCATCGTTCCGTGTGATGAAAAAATGCGGTATGTCGTATTATAAAGACGATCGTTATCTCGACATGGATTGCAAATTTTATCGGATTAAGAATCGATAAGCACTTGCTTAATTTGTTAATGAGTATCCATGCAGAATAACATGACAATGTTTTTAAGTGCATGTTCACAAATCTTGAGTTGTTCAAGGCTAATAAATTCATCGGGTCGATGGGCTTGTTCAATACTGCCTGGCCCGCAGATAATTGTCGAAATACCAGCTTCTTGGTATGAAGCAGATTCGCTGGAATAAGAGACCTTTGAGTATTCTTCTGTACCCATAACAGTATGCATTAATCTGGCAATCGGAGAGTCTTTTGATGTTATAAGGCCGGGTGCATCCGAAATTTGGTCCAGATAAATAGCTGCTTCAGGATAGGATTTTTTCATCTCAGGGACTAATTCATTATTAATGTAATTTTCAAGTTGGTTACGAAGATTTTCAATCGGGAATTGAGGCAAATAACGGATTTCGATAATGAGTTCACAATTCCCGGGAATGACATTTCTTGCTATTCCACCACTGATAATATTGGTGGAAAGGGTACTATACGGTACATCAAAATCATCATCAAAAGGACCATGCTCTTTTATGTATTGAGCTAGCTCACTAATGTAGCAAATCAAGCGTCCTGCATAATTAATGGCGTTACAACCTTCATCGGCGAGAGATGAATGAACAGAATAGCCTTGGACTTGACAGTGAAAAAGTCGTCTTGATTTTTCCCCTATAATGGGCCGCATGTTCGAGGGTTCGCCGACGATGCAAGCCTCAGGCTGTATGCCTATTTCCTGTAAATATTCCAGTAAGAAATCGACACCAATGCAACCGACTTCTTCATCATAGGTAAACGCAAAATGAAGTGGTTTCGCTAGTTTTAATGTTTTAAATTCGGGTAAAAGTGCAAGTAAGACAGCAATAAATCCTTTCATATCGCTTGCCCCTCGACCATAAATCTTACCATCATGTTTAATGGCCACGAAAGGATCTGTAGTCCACATTTGTCCTGCAACCGGAACCACATCGGTGTGTCCTGATAACAAAAGGCCACCTTGAGTTTGGCCATTTTTAGCAGGTATGGTGGCAAAAAGATTCGCCTTTGGCGCTGTTGGACTACGGATAACATGAGATTTAATCTGATGTAATTTAAACCATTCAGCGATTGTCTCGATTAATTCCATATTCGAGTTGCTGGATACGGTATTAAATCCAATGAGTTGGGCGAGCCATTGGTGTGCGTTCATTTTATTCCCTTAACCTACTGCACTTATAGTGAAAAATAGCACCATTTATGGTTTTTAACACCCTTCTAGCCAAACTGCACTGCCATTAGCCTAATGGCAGTGGGAAGGTAAGCTATTATTTACTGATAACGACTCTTAGTGCTTGAGGTTTTAATGAAGCATGATTCATATAGGCTTCACTTTCACTAACTTGCTGTTTAAAAAACAAAATTTCCTCTTCACGAATGGAAGGATTGATTTTTTGTAAGGCTTCAAGCCGATGGATTTCTTGATTAATCGTTTCTTGCATGAGTAATTTTGCTTTGATAATCATCTCCGGCATTTGTTCCTCTGCAATTTTATTACTGTATTCAACCATTTTTTCAATTTCATTGCGTACTTCTTTAACAATGGTCTGGGCCGTATGGAGCTTCAATGGTTCGCACATTTTATTAAGTTGGTCGTAATTCAATATCCTGGATAAGTTTTTACCGGTTACGTCAACCAATACTCTTATAGGAATAAGAGGCAAAAAACGTTCGAGTTGGAGTTGTTTAGGAGCAACACAATTAATGGTGTGAAAGGTTTCTAACAACAAAGTCCCAGGCATCAGCCCTTTCACAGAGATTGTACCAACGGCAGCGTTACCTAACTCTGTTCCAAGAATCATTTCCATCGCTTCGGAAACCATCGGATGTTCCCAGCTTAAAAATTCAATGTCTTCGCGAATCAATGCTTTTGTACGGGAATACGTAACGGTAACGCCATCGTCCTTCAATCCCGGAAAATGAGTCGTTTTCATGTGATCGGTTGGACGTAATATTTCACAAGATTCCGAGTGATCTTCATGCTCAACACCATATTCTTGAAAAACTGAAGCCATGTAATTCTCAAGAATTAGGCAGTTTTCCTCGAGCTCTATGGCGTTAATGAGTTCCTGTGCTTTTTCGCGCTTGCAGGAATTAAGTTCTAATAATCGGTCTCGACCTTCGTGTAGGGTATGCTCAATTTGTTTGGTATAGGTTTGTGTGTCTGCAATGAGCTCCTTAAGAGTATCCTCATCAGTGTTTGATTCAGCAAGAAGAGGTAAAAGCCGAGCTGCAAATGCTTCGAAAATAGAGAATCCTGCTGAGCAACTTTTTTCAAATAAATTCATTCCTTCATGATACCAGCGGAACAGTTTTTCCTGCGCAGTACCAGTTAAATATGGAACATGGATTTCCACTTGATGAAGTTGACCAATACGATCTAGCCGCCCTATCCTTTGTTCAAGCAAATCCGGGTTTAAGGGCAAATCAAATAAGACCAAATGATGGGCAAATTGAAAATTTCGCCCTTCACTGCCAATTTCGGAACAAATGAGAACCTGAGCCCCACTTTCTTCATCGGAAAAATAAGCTGCTGCACGATCGCGCTCAATAATGGATAATCCTTCATGAAAAGAGGCGGTACGGATCCCTGCATTTAATTTTAGATAATTCTCAAGCGCAACCGCTGTTTGCGCTTTAGCACAGATAATGAGAATTTTTTCTGGGCGAAGCGCTTTTGCTTTGTCGATAAGCCAGGATACGCGCGTATCGTTCTTAAGCCATTCTGTTTTATCAACAGTAACTTCGGGATAAAGATTGAGTTCCGATTCTTCTGTTGGTTTATATATTGTAGGTTGTGCTAAAGGATAATGATGCAATTTACGTTCTGGAAAACCATGAATTGCTGCGCGAGTATTGCGAAAAAGGACTCGTCCTGTTCCATGACGGTCAATTAATTGATTGATGACCTCATTGATACTCGATGGAACATTTTTTCCCAGGTATGTTCTGATTTCCACGACTAATTCATCAGTTAATCCGTCTGTGTGGTTCAACTCTCGATGAGTGATGAGGCGCTGTACTAGCTTATTGAGTGTTTGATAAGCTGCTTCCTCTTTTTTGAATTCGCTAAAATCATAAAACCTTGCTGGATCAAGTAACCGTAACCGAGCAAAATGACTTTGAATACCTGCTTGCTCTGGTGTTGCTGTAAGCAGCAGTAAACCTTTACTTCGCGTGGCTAATTGCTCTACACACTCATACTCAGGACTTTTGACTTGTGCTGACCAATGGAGGCGATGGGCTTCATCAACAACAAGAAGATCCCAGTTTGTGCTAAGGGCATGTCGGCGTGCCTCCTCATTTTCCATTAAAAAATCTAAACTACAAAGGACAAGCTGCTCAGTTTCAAATAGATTTTCTCTAATTGGACTCGCTACAACCTCAAAATCTTCCTCAATAAAATGATCTTCATCCAGCTGTCTGTTATAGCGATTCTGATCCAAAATGGAAAAAGTTAAATTAAAACGCCTCATCATCTCAACTAACCATTGATAAACGAGTGTGTCAGGAACAACGATTAATATTCTACTCGCACGGCCAGTTTGCAATTGATAATGAAGAATCATACCCGCTTCGATAGTCTTGCCCAGCCCAACTTCATCTGCAAGTAATACTCGGGGAGCGTAGCGTTGTGCGACTTCATGAGCGATATAAACTTGATGTGCCAGATGACTTGTACGTGAGCCTAGTAAGCCTCTGGCTTTAGATTGCTGTAATCTACTGATGTGATTGAGAGTATCAATCCTTAATTTAAATGAATTTAATTTATCGAACTGGCCGCTAAAAAGCCTTTGTTGAGGGGTGGTTAATTTTATAAAGCAATCTAAATCAAGCTCTTCGACTTCAATTTCTTTGCCTGTCTCGTCAATACCGCTATAAACAATAATGCCTTGATCTTCGTCAACTTTAGCAACCTTAATCGTTTGTTGATCCAGAGTCGAGATAGTATCCCCTTCTCTATAAATGATGCGGCTCAATGGGGCGTTATCCGCGGCATAAATTCGTTCTTCAGCTGCGGCGGGAAAGCTAATTCGAATATGTCGGCCATTGACGCCGGTAATTATACCTAAGCCGAGCTGCGATTCGGCATTGCTTATCCAACGTTGACCAATAACAAATGTCATCGATTAAAATCCTTAAGCTAGTTAATTAAGCGGGAAGTAAAATTTAAAGAGAATATTCTCCCTTAATTCTTTTGTTTTTGTTAATAGTTTAGGGGATGTTACCTCTTAGTTTCTGGGGTAATTTTCGCTTAGCGAGACTAATTGTCAACAACTTCCATCTCGATTATCTATGGCTAGGTTTTGGCTTTTCAGGCTGCTCAGCCTCGGCGTCATGCTTTTTCTCTGCTTTGAATATGCCTCTTTTAGCTAGCATTTGCTCGTACTCAGCAGTCATTTTACGAACTCTTCCTGGAATAGCCTGTTGAGAGCTTAATTGATCTTGGGTTGTTGAGGGCGCTGGCTTTTTCTCGCTATCAGCATGCTGAGCTTGAGTTGTTTCATGAGCAGGTGTTGTCATTTTGTCCTGAGCCTTAACTATTCGATCGCTGAGAAGTGGTTCAGGAAGTTCACTGTCTGCTTTGATAAACGCTCTTCTTGCATTCTCAGCAGCAACTAATGCATCGCGCAGTTCAGTTAGTTTTATTATTGGCGAAGAATCGATTTGTTTTATCTGCTTCAATAATCCGATAGGGTTGGTATGGTGTTTAAATAAAATACTGTATTTCCTCCTGATGTCTTCGTCTAAACTTTGTTGGCTAGTTAGGATTTCATTGAGAAAGTTGATTTGTTTCTCCAGAGGCAAACATTCCTGGTAGTGTTTCATATGCCTTTGGCTTAACAACAAGTGCTCGCTGTTCTCTTGCGCTTTTAGATAGGCCTCTGATTGTTTAAATCGCTTTAGCTCGGCTTCTTCCAACTGAAGGGGGATTCTTGAATAATCATTAAGGATCGCAGTTAAAGCCGAAGCACGCTCTCCAGTTAATCCGGATTTATCCACATTCGCTTTTTTGTAGTGGGCAAGCCCTTGATAGGCCTTCTCTACGTTTCGTAAAAGTTTTTCATAATTGCTGCGGGCCGCTAATGTCTTATTTTCAAATCGCGCAAATGAAGTAAGAATTTGCTCCTGATCGGATTCTGTTGTGTATATTTTAGTTTGGCTTATTTTTGTTTTAAAATCAGCATATGGCTGGGTAAACGATTCGCCATCTCCGTAGGCTAATCTTTTCATCCACGGTTCTAAGCGAGTAAGCCTTAGGCCTAAAGGAGGGATTCTTTCAATCAAAGTCATGATGTCTTCCTGTTTGATGAAAGGAGGCAGTCCATGCCAATTTTCTACAAGTGCTGGAAATTGCGCTGCAATATCCTCTAATGCATTAATTATTTTTTGAGAAAAATCAACGGTGAAATCTTGGGTGACTTTTAAGCCACTAGAAGAATCAATTGAGCCAATGCGCCCCATGAGCTGAGCAAAATCGTTCTCAACTTGTTGTATTTTTTCATTAAATTGGGCGGCAAGTAATTCTTGATTTGTATCTTTTTTCATAAATAAAACTATACTTACAACGGATTAATTAATTATATTACAAAACCAACTAAGTGTAATTATTGATCTTAAAGAGGGATGGCTATTAATTGGATACTAAAGGAGGCAAAAGTTAATAATGAGAATACATCGATTTGTGGTTGTTATTCTTTTGCTTTTTGTATTACCCCTTTATGCCAACGCAAGGATATTGAAAGTTGGTGTTTCATTTTATGATCCTCCTTTTGTGATCCTGGGCGCAAATAATCAATTCTACGGCTTTGACATTTCACTCATCGAACACGTTTGTAACACAATAAAACATCAATGCCAATTTACACCAATGCATTTTAGTGAGTTACTCGAAGCAGTTGAAAAAAATGAAATTGATCTTGCCGTCAGCTCAATCATTATTACGCCGGAACGAGTGGCAAAAGTTCACTTTTCATCACCATATCTGGTCAGTAAGACTCGCTTTATTGCCTTGAATCAATCGAAAAAAAAGCCATTTACTCTCAACTCATTAAAAAATAAAAAATTTGGAGTTGCAGATAACGTTTTCGCTGGGCAACTTAAATCAATGGGTGTCCAAGATTCACAAATTGTTTTGTATAAAGATGATGATTCACTAATACAAGGACTAAGTCATCACGAAATTGATTTTGGGTTGATTGATAACCCTAGTGCCATCTATTGGCAACGGCATTCCGCGGGTATGTTGGCGGTTGTGGGTAAACCGATGCCTTATGGTTTAGGGATAGGGATTGCTGTAAGCCAAACGAGTCTTGATTTACTTAGCGAGATAAATATGGCTTTACTGCAGTATCAAAATAGTGACGATTTTATCAAAAATTATCATAAGTATCTCTCACATCTTTCGCATATTAATAGCGAATAATTTCGACTATTTTTTGCAATATTCGATAAAGGGAAATAACCATGGAGAAAAATGGATTATTTATTGGTACTTCAGGTTGGAGTTATGCTGATTGGAAAGGTTTATTTTACCCAAATAATCTCAGAATGGATGAGTTATTGCATTTTTATGCAGGAAATTTTAATACTGTAGAACTCAATAACAGTTTTTATAAATTACCAACAGTTGAAAATGTAAAAAGATGGTATGAATTAACACCTCCAGATTTTATTTTTTCATGCAAAGCGAATCGTTATATTACGCATATGAAAAAGCTTCAGGGTACAGAAAAGAATGTGGAAAATTTATTGACTGTATTAAATCATTTTCATGAAAAATTAGGACCAATTTTATTTCAATTTCCACCTCATTGGCATAATAACTATGAAAGGTTGAATAGTTTTATCAAAAATTTGTCTAAACAGTTTAATTATACATTCGAATTTAGGGATACGAGTTGGTTTTCTCAAGAAATATATGATTTGCTTGATGCTAATCAAATATCACTTTGTCTTTATGACTATAGAGGTTATCAATCGCCGGAAATGATAACAGCTAAGTTTGTTTATCTGCGCCTGCATGGACCAAAACAAGAGCCTTACACTGGGTCATATAGCGAGCAAAAACTTACAGAATATGCCCAAAAAATCGTGAGTTGGAAAAAGGAAGGCCGATCAGTTTATTGCTATTTTGATAATGATATAAAATCTTGTGCGCCTAGAGATGCAAGTTGTTTAAAAGAAATGGCTATTCATCTACTGGAGAGTTAGGTTCTACTTATTAAAAATGCAAATTAAATTAATAAGAATCAACCATGGTGTAGTTTGAAGAGAGAAAATTTTTTTGAATATCTTCTATTCTTAATTGAGGATTAGCCTACTTATAGGAATAAAGATGAACCAGTTAGAGCAGATTAAACAGTTTTCAAAAGTTGTAGCAGATACAGGTGACATTAGTGTATTAAAAAAATATGACACCCTGGATGCCACCACTAATCCAAAATTAATTTTAGATGCTTGCCAACAAGAGCAGTATCAAAAAATTTTTGTGCAAGCACTCGAGGAATCAAAATTGGATGATGGTTCTTCTTTTTCTAGACCAATCCGATTTGCTGCCCATTTTATTACAGCAATTGGCTGTCAAATCCTCAATATAATTCCTGGTAGAATTTCAAGCGAATTAGATCCCAGGTTGTCCTTTGATACAGAAGGGACTATCCATCGGGCAAAATACTTGATTGGTTTATACGAGAAGAAAGGTATATCCCGCGAAAGAATCCTAATAAAAATTGCCTCCACCTGGGAAGGTATCAAGGCTGCTCAAGAATTGGAGAAAGAGGGCATCCGCTGCAACTTAACCTTGTTATTCTCGTTGGTTCAAGCAATAGCTTGTGCTGAGGCGAAAGTCACTTTAATTTC
Source organism: Legionella micdadei (assembly GCF_000953635.1). Classification (NCBI taxonomy): domain Bacteria; kingdom Pseudomonadati; phylum Pseudomonadota; class Gammaproteobacteria; order Legionellales; family Legionellaceae; genus Legionella; species Legionella micdadei. The sequence goes on along the minus strand of NZ_LN614830.1, from coordinate 3,143,312 downwards.
TCCATTTATTGGCCGTTTAAATGAATATTATCAAACCAATAAAATCGATTCTGATACCGACTCACCTGGGAAGAAATTGATCCAATCAATTGTTAATTACTACTCTTTAAATGACGTTAAAACTGAAATCATGGCAGCAAGTTTTAGGAATAAGGAACAAGTACTGTCGATAGCAGGTGTAGAGCTAATGACTATCCCCCCTGAATTACTGGATCAATTAATGGCGAGTGATGAGCTAGTCAGTCAACAAATCACTCCGATTGGTACTCAGACGCCAACTCATATAAAGCTAAACAATAGAGAAAACTTTATGCGATCTCTTTCTCAAGATAAGCCAGCCTTTAATTTGCTCAAGGATGGAATACTTAAATTCACTAAAGCATCTTTAAAATTGAGACAAATTGCTTTTGACCAATCTAAGTTTACTTTGCTTACCTCTGTTCTTACAGAAATGGTAAGGCAATCGATAAGAATGAAGTGAGATATTGGTTTTCAAGGCCTGTTCGCAACTATCTATTTCCAATAGGGTTAGGGATCTTGATTCATTCCATTTTTCGCTTGCTTTAGTAGCTTTTTAAAAATTAGAATAAAATCCTTTCTTGCCGCTTTTGATTTGAGGCTTAATTGACAAAGGATTGCCATGTTTTTCAAGTATATTCCCCTTAAAGTTGTCTTTGCTTTTTTCTTCTTAAGTTTAGCTTCCTTTTTAGCAATCAGTAGTGAACCTGCGTTGATAAAAGGCCGTCTTCTCAAGCACATTTACTTGGGTCTATCAGTGATAAAAGATACAGCGAATTATAATTTCAAAAGGAATGAGGTTAGTCCCGCAATTAATTTTATCGATTTTGACCATTTTGCATGGAATGGCTCAGGAGTAGGAGGCGAAGTTTATTTCGGATACGAAGATTTTTTCTTTCAGCATTTTTATTTTGGAGTTGAAGGATTTTATGATCGCAGCGCTAATTCCGGTAATATTTATTTTTTGGATACAAATGGCCTATATAATCGCTCACTGAACGGAAAATTTAAACAAAAATGGCAGTCCGGAATAGTCCTTCGACCCGGATTATCTGTAATTTCAACTGTTGTATTCGCTCGAATAGGATGGATAGTGAGTGAAATCAATTTGGGTGGAAGTATCGAACAGAGTGGATCGGTTGGCTCATTTAATGGCCGATTTTCTACCAATAAGAAGAAAGAAGGGGTTCAGCTAGGTGCAGGTATGGAGTTGAAATTAATCAAAGGACTTCGAGGCCGAGTCGAATGGGATTGGAATCGTTTGCAAAGTTACCCTTTTAATTCCAACGGAAAAGATTCCAACAATCATTCTTACGCAACCTTCCGTGTTGCTAAGCATCCAATTCTGGAGCAATTTAAAATTGGACTAAATTGGCGATTTGATTAATGGACTGGAAAAAAGGAACAGATCCTAAAGGAAATTTAAAATCTGCTCCTTAATGGCTTAGTAACAGATCTGCACTGTCGGTAACAGCCATATCTTCTTTCAACTTGTGGCAAATCTAATATTAACCAATCTATTTGATGGAGGGCCTCACTCAGTTTTTTTACATTGGCATAATGCCCAACAAGCACCAATACAAGCCGAAAGTGCTCCTATAAAGAATAGAATAAACACAATCCAAGCCATTGAACTAACTTCCATTGGTGTAACGGCAACAGCTTGATTGGCTGGCATCGATGGGTTAGCTGCTGGCTGCGTTGTAGCATTGCCAGGCGATGCTGTTTCAGTTTGTGATTTTGTGGCAACTACTTTTGTATTTTGGACTAAGGAACTTTTATAAAGGTTAATATAGTGAGCTTCAGGAATGGCAATAAGCGCTGTAAATAATAACACAACACTCCATGTGGTAAAGCCGTAGATAATTCCCATGCGATGATGAGGACAAGTAGAACGCCCCAAATAACCCGCAACAAAACCAGCAGCGCCCATTGAAATAATAGAGCCAATTAAGAGACCGATTAAACCGCCGATAGCTATGACTATTATCCCACTCGGAGAAGAGGAATAAGCACTTAATCCAATAGCCACCCCTAATAATCGCAGCAAAAAGCCAAGCCCAATGCCGACAAATGCGCCGGCAAATATTGCGGCCCAACTAATACGGTGGAAGGGGGACGAAGCACACACTTTTTCAGAGACTGTTTGGTCATCGTTCATTTTTTCTCCTTAAAAAAAGCAGTGATTGAACAGGGTCAAAAGATTTTTCAATAAGTTAATTGATAGTGTCAATACTTAAAGGATTAATTTTAAATAAGAATCGATTTATTGATTTGTGCCACTGAAGAAACACCGGCTAATGTCATAGTAATGTGCATTTCTTTGGCAAAAATATCCAACAAGTTTTCAATGCCAGCCTGGCCTGCTGTGGCTAATGCATAAGCAGCGGCACGCCCGATCAAAACGATCTTTGCTCCGAGAGCGAGCATGCGGACAACATCAAGGCCTGAACGAATGCCCGAATCAATAAGAATGGGGAGGGTATCCCCAACCGCATCAGCAATCAAAGGCAAGGCTTTAGCAGTCGACATAACGCCATCCAGTTGGCGGCCCCCATGATTAGAGACAACAATTCCGGATGCGCCAAATTGGATTGCGTCTTTCGCATCTTGGGGATCTAATATCCCTTTAATTATCATGGGACCTTGCCAAAAATCACGTATCCATTCGAGATCCTTCCAGCTGATCGTAGGATCAAAGTTCTTCGTTAACCAGTCGATGTAATTAGCTAACCCCATAGGCTTACCAAGGTATTTGGAAACATTGCCCAAAGCATGCGGTCGACCCATGATTCCTACATCAAAAGCCCATGAGGGTTTCGTTATGGTTTGCAATAAGCGCCTTGCCCCTGAAAAGCGCCCAGTCATACCTGAATGAGCATCACGATAGCGCGCCCCAGGGACAGGCATATCAGCGGTGAATACTAAGGTCTTGATGCCTGCAGCTTGTGCTCTCTCAAGCATATTTTTTAAAAAGCCGCGATCTTTAAGTACGTATAGCTGGAACCAAATAGGTTGTGGGCTTTGTGCGGCAACCTCTTCGAGAGGACAAATTGAAAGCGTGGATAAAGTGAAAGGTATTCCGTATTTAGCGGCAGCTTTCGCTGCTTGAACCTCTCCTCGTCGGGCGTACATGCCTGTTATACCGACTGGCGCTAGGGCGATGGGCATTGCCAGTTTTTGTCCAAACAATTCGGTTTCTAAATTTAAATGATCTATTTTTTTTAAAACGCGCTGACGCAATGTTATTTTTTCGAGATCAGCAAGGTTTGCTCTTAATGTGCACTCAGAATAAGAGCCGCCATCAATATAATCGAATAAAAAGCGGGGCAGCTTCCGTTTTGCAGCTTCGCGATAATCAAGAGGAGATGAAATAATCATGGAGGTTGTTCTCTAAGGATTGGCCAATTATTTACATCAATAGTATTAATGTATAGTATCAGAGGGTTAGAAGTTTCAGCAACGCTGCTAGTTGATTAGCGACTGGGTGAAGGGAAGGTAAATTATGGCGACAATATGGAAAGAAAAGCTACAAAAAGAACTTATCAAAAATTATGGCGACAAAAAAGCAAGCGCACTAACAAAAAAATACGCCAATACCTTTCCCCATAGTTATATGGATGAATGCTCCGCAGAAATTGCTGCTAACGATCTTGCGTACATCGAAAAGCTCTCTGCAGCAGACCCGCTCGGAGTTTATTTTTATTTTACACCAGAGCAAGAATACCCTTTGCATGTCCGGTTGTATCTATGGGAAAAACCCAAGCCGCTTTCGAATATATTGCCCATGCTAGAAAATTTAGGCCTATGCACTTACAACGAAAGCACACATACGCTGACGCTCGGCCGAAAGCAATCAATCTGGATTTGCGACCTTGCGGTGATGTATGCAAAAAAATCGATAGAAATTGAGAAAATTTCCGATTTGCTTAAAGAAGCGCTTACCAACATTTATTTTGGTTTAGCAGAAAATGATGGGTTTAATAAGCTTGTTATCGGGGCAACGCTTGCTTGGCACGAAGTAATGATTTTACGTGCTTACGCCAAATACTTGCATCAAATTCGTTTTCGTTATAGCCAAGCGTACATTGAAAAAACCCTTGTCAACAATTCAGATATTACCCGTCTGCTGGTTGAATTGTTCAAGGGAATGCATAATCCACATAAAAAAAATAGGAATCCAAGCGAAAAAATCGAGCAAGAGATTTTGCAAATGCTTGAATCGGTCCCCAGCTTGGATGAAGATCTGATTATTCGACAAATTTTGGTATTAATTAAAGCAACCTTACGCACTAATTATTATCAGCCAACGCCAGATAAAGAGTCTAAAAAATATTTATCTTTAAAACTCAATTCGCGAATTATACCGGGGTTGCCATTACCCACTCCTTTATATGAAATTTTTGTCTATTCACCTGAGTTTGAAGGAATTCATTTACGCAACACTAAAGTTGCACGTGGTGGTATTCGTTGGTCTGAGCGCCCCGAAGATTACCGTACGGAAGTTTTGGGCTTAATGAAAGCACAAAAAGTAAAAAATGCGGTCATCGTGCCATCAGGGGCAAAAGGCGGATTTGTACTTAAAAAACACCTCATTCAGCCTAGTCGCGAGACATTACAGGCAGAAGTGATTCGATGTTATAAATTATTCATTTCGGGATTATTGGATTTAACAGATAACATTAAAGAAAATGAGTTTGTTCGTCCTAAAAACGTTGTTTGTTATGACGATTTTGATCCTTATTTAGTTGTTGCAGCGGATAAAGGCACCGCTACATTTTCTGATATCGCCAATGAAATTGCGAAAAGTTATGATTTCTGGCTAGGCGACGCGTTTGCTTCTGGAGGTATCAGGGGGTATGACCACAAAAAAATCGGTATTACCGCACGTGGCGCTTGGGAGTCAGTGAAACGCCATTTCCGCGAGCTAGATATTAATCCAATGAATACGGATATCACCGTTGTTGGTATTGGCGATATGAGTGGTGATGTTTTTGGCAACGCCATGATGTACTCAACGCATATAAAGTTAATTGCTGCTTTTGATCATCGCCATATTTTTATCGATCCCGATCCTAACCCTGAAACTTCTTACTATGAACGAGTACGGCTTTTTAATTTACCTCATTCCTCATGGGCTGATTACAATGAGAAATTAATTTCTCAGGGAGGGGGTGTTTTTAGCCGCCAATTAAAATCAATCCCAATCAATGCGCGTATCAAGAAAGCGCTCGATATAGAAGCAAGTGCACTTACCCCCAATGAACTAATCTGCGCGATTCTTAGGGCGCCAGTCCAGCTTTTATTTAATGGCGGGATAGGGACATATGTTAAGGCCAGTACTGAAAGCCATGTTGAAGTGGGGGATCGCAGTAATGACTATTGTCGAGTAAATGGAGAAGATTTGCGTTGTAAAGTCGTAGGGGAGGGGGGCAATTTAGGTTTCACGCAATTGGGACGGGTTGAATACGCGTTAACAGGGGGGCTCATAAATACCGATTTCATCGATAATTCAGCGGGTGTTGATTGCTCGGATCATGAGGTTAATTTAAAAATCTTGTTAGAACCTCAAGTTCATGCTGGAAAATTATCCGAAAAAAGACGTGATAAATTACTCGCGGATGTTACTGATGAAGTTGCTGAACTTGTTTTACAGGATAACTATGAACAAGCTGTGCTAATGAGTTATTCAGCCCATCGGGCAAAGAATAATATTAGCTTGCATACCAACTATATTAAAAAATTAGAAGCCTTAGGTGTTTTAGATCGAAAAGTTGAGTTTTTACCCGATGATAAAAAATTGATTGAGCGTAAATCGGTCGGTGAAGGATTAACACGTCCTGAATTAGCTGTTTTAGTGGCTTATACTAAAATCTATATTAAAAATGAAATCTTAAATTCCAAATTACCAGAAGATCCTGTTTTAAAGCAAATTGCTGAAACGGCCTTCCCTCAAACCATTGTGAAAAAATATAAATCGGAGATGAGTGAGCATCGGTTATATCGAGAAATTATTGCAACTCAATTGAGTAATCAGGTTGTCAATGAAATGGGGATCACTTTTGTTTACCGATTGCAAATGGAAAACAGTGCAACAGTGGATGAAATTGTCCGTGCTTATGTGATTGCGTCGCGTGTTTTTGCAACGCATGAGGTCCAAAATCTTGTTCTGTCCTTGGATTTTAAAATCCATATGAATGAGCAATACAACATGCTCTTCAATATTCGCAATTTTCTTAATTTGGCTACGCGATGGTTCTTAAACAGTAAATACATTCAAGAAGACCTAAGTACATTGATTAATTATTTCTCTAAACAGATCAAGGTCCTTGAAAAAGTGACACCGATCCTAATGGGTGGAGTTACAAAACAATATCTTGAGTCCCTGACCCAGCAATTTACGGCATCAGGACTTCCTGAAGAAACAGCCAGGCGAATTGCGACTTATCGGGCAATCTACTCTGGACTTAATATCATTGAAGTTGCAACGCAAAATAAATTTGATTTAATCAGGACAGCCGAAGTGTATTTTGCGGTAGGGGAACAATTCAGTCTGCTGTGGTTCCGTGATCAACTTTCCCGCGATACCCGTGAAGGGCATTGGAATTCTTTATCTCGGTTGACTATTCGTGATCAATTGGATTTTTCACAGCGGGCGCTTACTGTAGCTATTTTGAAAACTGGTTCAAAAGAAAAAGACGTTCAGAAACTTATTCAGGAATGGATCAATCGTAATCAAAGGGCATTGAAGCGCTGGAATAATCTTTTAGAGCAACTCCATAGTAGTGGCAGTGTCGATTATTCTATGTTTTTCATTGCAATGAGGGAGCTAGTTACTTTGGTAGGAGTAAAACCTGCTGATTTGATAGAGGCCTTATAAAGATAAAAGCTATCTTAAGGGATGAATCATTTTTTTAGGATCCATGGCTTTGTCAAATTCTTCACTGCTAATAAAGTTGAGTTTTAAAGCCGCTTCTTTTAATGAAAGATCATGATCTAAAGCATAATGGGCTATTTGGGATGCTTTATCATAGCCAATGACCGGTGATAAGGCGGTGACTAGCATCAGTGAGCGTTCGACATAACTGGCAATTTTCTTTTCATTAAGTTGCATGCCTTCTACTAAAAATTCACGAAAATTGTTCATCGTGTCTGTGAGAATACGAATTGATTTCATAATATTAAAGATCATCAGCGGCTTATAGACATTCATTTCCAAATACCCTCCCGCTCCGCCAAATGTGACGGCCATGTCATTGGCCATGACTTGTACCGCAGCCATCGTCATGGCTTCACATTGGGTGGGATTTACTTTGCCAGGCATGATGGAAGAGCCGGGTTCGTTTGCCGGAATAAGAAGTTCATAAAAGCCTGCCCTTGGGCCGCAAGACAGTAAACGAATGTCATTAGCTATTTTGTAGAGGGAGACTGCTAAGGTTTTTAAGGTTCCAGATAATTGCACCAACGCATCATGCGAACCTTGTACAGTAAATTTATTAGGTGCAGAGACAAAAGGTAATTGCGTTAATTTGGCAATCTGCTTAGCTACGGCTTGGGCAAAACCAGCGGCTGCGTTGATCCCTGTGCCTACAGCTGTCCCGCCTAAGGCTAAGCAATAGACGCTTTTCAATGCATCGTTAATTCGAATTAAATCGTCATCCAACATACCAACGTATCCAGAAAATTCCTGGCCAACCGTCAACGGTGTCGCATCTTGCAAATGAGTGCGGCCAATTTTAACCACATCCATCCACGCTTTACTTTTTGTATTAAGGCTATCCCGTAATTGACTGATTGCAGGGGACAATTGATGGGTCACGCCGATTGCGGTTGCCATATACATGGCGGAGGGGAAAGAGTCGTTAGACGATTGTGACATATTCACGTCATCATTAGGGTGAACGGGTTTTTTACTTCCCAGAGGAAATCCAGATAATTGGGAACACCGGTTAGCAATCACCTCATTCATATTCATGTTAAATTGTGTACCACTACCGGTCATCCACACATGCAATGGAAACATGTCATGATGCTTCCCGGAAAGAATTTCGTCGCAAACCTTTACGATTAATTCACTTTTCTCTTGGGATAAGCGTCCGTCTTCATGGTTGGCAAGGGCTGCTGCTTTTTTCAAAATAGCGTAGGCAGTAACCATTTCCTTAGGAATAAGATCATCACCGATACTGAAATGAAGTAAAGAACGCTGGGTTTGTGCGCCCCATAATTTGTCGTTAGGTACTTGGACTTCACCCAAACTGTCTTTTTCAGTGCGGAATGAGGTTGACATATCCTTTGCTCTCTTTGCGCAGATTGTTGGAAGTATAGCACAGCCAAAATAAGGAATACCGTTAAGGATTATTACGAACAACTTTTCTGTTGGCCATTAAAGCTCAGGTAAAAACCATATTGATCTATAATTGATTAAAATGTATTGCTTTTCTTTGCATTAAATTTGAGCAATTTATGCCTGCAGAAGACTCCAAATATTCACCCGAAGTATTTGCCTGGAATGAATATGTTGCCCGACAGGCCGTCTTGTATGCTCGCCAGTTTATTAGGGAAGGATATACCCAATTGGCCAATAATGAGTATTCTGACGAAAAAAAGAAGGCATTATTTCATGCCGTACAAGATGTGCGTCATATACAGGATAGTATTTTCACTGAGTCAAGATTAGAGCATGATGCTTGTGTTAAGGAGTTTTACAATAAGGTTGCATTCGCTAAAAAGTATTCTTTAGGGAACTGTGAAGAACTTGCTTTTGTAGCTCTGGATTATGTTATTGACAATGCTCCACTTGGGATTAATGCCGAAGTTTATGGGCTTTCTGGAGGTGATCATGCCCTTTTAGTGATTGGCCGCACAGAAAATAGTGACCCCAATAATCCCGATACCTGGGGCGAAAATGCATTTATTGCTGATCCTTGGGCTAATCAAATCTATCCTGCCTCTCGTTATAAAGAGTGGACAAAAAATTATTATGCTACAGGGAATATAGAAACACGTACAAACTGGATAGAAGATTTTTCTCCCCAACAGCATAAATTTACTCCTTATGAAAACATAAACGTGCATTATATGCGCAAGGCCCATACGCCTGAGCATTTTCAAGAATTCACTCAGTTATTTAAAACGAAATGCGAAACGCTACTGAAATGCAGCCAACAATTTCAACAAAAATTAGAGGATGTGGCCAAGGAATTACGCAACAAATACGGTGATAATCACTTCAAGTTACCCGTACTTTATAAAAAAATTGAACAATTAAAGCAGTTAAATGAAAAAATTGAGCAATCGATTGAGCAGGAGATTAAACCTGGTAAAAACTATTACGAAACCCGCCACGACTTGGAGTTAACGCTTAATCGTTATAATAAAATGCTGCTCACAATTAAAGATAGTCGAGCATCGCAAGAAATTTTAAGGCGGCCTGATGAGCAAAAATCTGTAGCAGGTAAAGTCATGGATTTGTATAAAAAAACTTTTCAGGACGTACGTGATTCTTGCAAGGCAATGGAAGAAATTGATAAGAGCGTGGATAAAAGCATGGATGAAATGGCATCGCTGCGTTATACCAAGCCATGATGTGTCTCATTTATTAATCAAAACAAACCGATATCCAAACCGAAGTTCCTTTTTCAGGAAGATAGACTTTCTGTGTTGGACAAGCTGTCCTTGCAGGAGGTTCGGTAGGATTTGAGGACGGACAAATGCCCCCACATGGATTCTCAATATCATAGGTAGGCTCACATAAGCTTCGATCGGCAAGATCACAGTTGCATTTACAAGAAGCTTGCAATTGAAAAGGAAAGAGGAGAATAATGAATAGAAAGAGTAATTTCATTTTATGAGTCCTTCATGAACTATCCATCACTGAATAAAAATTCATTCTGGATAAAATTATAGCAAATACTTTTTCTTATTGATCCGAGCCGCGACCGTGAGGAAGCGGATAAGAATAAGTGCTCGTACATCCGCTTACTCACACGCGCGGCGCGGGTTACAAGGAGTCTGATATGACAAAAACGCGTGGATTAGGTTTGTTGTTCTTTTTAGTTTTTTTTGCACTAAATGCTTCACCTGCAATTCTTGCGAACTCGCTAGCTAATGAATCTGGGTCGGAAAAGCATTTTCTTTTCATTGTATTATCTAAAGATGGTTTAATTGAGAGAGCGGATAAAAAACAGCAATGGTTTTCTCTCACTTTAAAAAATGTAAATCCTAAAGTGATTTATTTCGCTGATTGGCCAGCGCGATTTAGTGGTCAACTGGATTTAAACCTCTTTCTAAAGCAGTGGAGTCAAGGGGAATTTAAAAAAAAACCAGCCAATGGGCTTATGGAAGTTGTCCGTTTAACCACGATTGACCAACTCAGGCATTCTGCGAGTTATGCAGTTGCCTTAGCCGATCCCGTATATACCAGTGTTTCTAATCAATTGGTGTTCAAAATATTTCCCTTACAAGGAAATAAAATGGACTTGCCTGATATGGCAAATTCAGATTATATTGCGCTATTTATTGATGGAAAGTGTTTAATTTGTTCGAGTAAAACGTAATTTATCCATCCCAAATGGAATTTTGTGTGCTAGACTTGCGGACTTTGGTTACTTGGAGATAACCATCCATGTTGTACAGAAAAATGTTAAAGTCAAAAATTCATCGAGCTCGCGTCACACATGCTGATTTAGATTACGAAGGAAGCATCACCCTTTCACCCGAATTGCTTAAGGCAGCTAACATTTTACCCAATGAAGCAGTAAATATATGGAATGTTACCGCGGGAACGCGTTTTGAAACTTACGCGATTACTGGGGAGAAAGGTTCGTCTCATGTGTGTATTAATGGCGCTGCAGCCCATTTGGTCACTCCTGGAGATATAATCATCATTGCTTCTTTCGTCCAGCTTCTAGAAGAGCACTGTGCCAGTCATACACCCACGGTTATTTTTGTGGATGAATTGAATCGACTAAGAGAAATTCGCTCGGAAATTCCTGCCCAACTCATTATGGAGAGCTAAAAGTTGTCTGGGTCTTATTAAAAATTTGATTTAAAGAGAGGGTAAAAATGCAAAAAAACACGCTTTTTAATTTTATTCTGCAAGAACAAGAGGCAGGAGCAACTGCTCAGAACCCGGAAAAAATCACATTAAAACAAGACCAGCTAGGGAGTTCTTATTTTTTGATTGAACTCCCTTGGACAGATAAACTTGTCAAAACTTCAGAACATAGTTCTTCTTTGTCTCTAAGAGAGCACCACATTAGTATCTATGAGCGGATGAATGAAGCATCAGCGCAACTTAATCAATACCATTACACCGCGATTTTTGCTGATGAAAGCGAGATTAGGTATAGGTTGCATGTTTATTTTGATAGCAGCGATAGAGTAGTTGGGAAACCTGAACTTTGTGTAGAAAAAGATTCAAGTTGGGAAAAAATTTCCCTGCCTGGATTAGAAAATCAATTTGCAGAGCTTGCGAAAGAAAGATGCTTGCCTGTTATTTCCGTAGCGAGGGATAAATTAAAGGACCGCGTAGCAGAGTTAGATAGGCTTTATACTGAGCAAGAAATGGCAGCGGCAAAATTGCATAGCCAACTCGCCAAAAGAAGCGAATACGGAGAGGCATTAGCTGTTGTAGAGCGCACATTAAAGGACTTAATTCCTCTTGATAAGAGCAACAAATATCAAGGCATATTAAAAATCATTAATAAAATCCAAGTCACAGTGGCTGAAGAGTTGAGTAAGGCAACAACGTCTAACTTGCCCTCATCTTCTGTCGTAGAATCAACTGAGGCAGCCCCAACTGCGGCAATGCCAGAAGCGGTTGATTCTAATGTTTCTGAAACTTCAACCGTTAGTAAAGCTAAGAAAAAACGTCATAAAAGCAAAGGGATGGCAGCAGAGCTTAACCGACAAGTTGATCAATTGAATAGTGCTTATAAGCGCTTGGCCACAGCAGGGCCTAAAATAACGGCAAGGGATATTGAGGATTTGTTAAAATGTTATGATGAATGTACTCTAATTATTCTAAGCTTGGAGGGCAAGTCAGGACTGAATATTTCAGTTCTAAATAACCTCAAAACACTCGAGGAAAAAATTCGAAAATTAGGTGAAGAAAGACTTAAAACATTACTTTTAACTGATCGATTTGCAGAAGCTCAAAAGCTTAAGCCATTTCATCTTACAATCGATAAAGAACCACTTATTATTGAGGGATTAACAAGAAATAATGGGAGGCTTCTAGCCTTTTTGATCGAGTTTTGCGGGTTAGAATTAGGCCACTCTCTAATTATCGGTGGCCAAAAGTACTCTTCAATGATTGAATATATTTCTTCTGTCAATAATGTTGACTTGTTGTTATCTGTTATGGAACCTTGTCTTGTGAAATTTTCTGCAGAAAATATTGAGCAATGGCCACAAGAAATTAAAAAAATGGATGAGTTAATGGCCGGGCATCAACCTGAAATTTCTGATCCCTACCAATTTGGTAGAGAGCTGGGAAGGCAACTCGTCAAGGAATGTCCAGAGATTATTGACATGGTTGGGCAAGCGATGGGGCTTCCTCCTCCTAATAGTCATGCGCATAACCGACATAGGTTTCATCGTCCAAGGCCTAATGGCAAAGCCTCAAATCTTGGAACGAATAATGATCTGGAAACTTGTTTGTTAATGTAAAAAGCTTATCAGGGTAATGGATTACCCATCTTCTCCTGGCTTCTGCATCTTGTTTGCGAATAGTAAGGAAGAATGTGTGAATTGAATTCGTCATTAAGGCAGATACCTTAACTCTTGCTGTTGCTCAGCATGAAGCAAAATATAGCGTTCAAGTCCATCCGTATCCGTGGCTAGCTGCTGGAGCCTCAAACGTTATCGTTCACCAAATAACTTCAACGAACTTTTTGTCGCCTTAGTCTATAACCAAAGAAGGGATAGCGTCCTCATGCTGATTTGTTAAGACGAGCCGGCGTCCCTGATTTTTGGAAATTACCAGAAGGATACATGCATCCAAAGCCTTATAAGGGTGGAGAGGAAGGTATTGCTTTGGTTTCATCTGATGATATGGATGAATCAGAAGAATTAATGCTGAAAGGTATCCCAATGAGTGAGGCTTATAAGTCTATTAAAGTGCAAAGGAATGAGTCACACGATGCAAAAGATTTTGATAATCAGCTTTAAAGACTGTTCTGCCCGTGAAAGCTATGAGGAAATAAAATACACTGCTTCATTGTTTGCCGAGGTGCTTCCCCAATCTCAAAGGAAAGAGGAGAAGCCTGGATTATTTTTCTAAGCTGATGAGCTAATGCAGCCTAACGCGTAAGCGTGGGCTGCATTAGGCGCAATTACTAGAGTAATAGAATCAGAGCCATGTTTTAGCGCAGGATGCAGGATATGGCTATTTCCTGATAGGCCTTATTCATTACTTACCAGATAACACAGCGGGTTGCATTAACCATTATGCTTTTATCTGGGACTGAGAAGGCAGCTTGGAATTGTGGCATATTGGACAGAGTACCATTTACTCGATAGATCATGGGTGGGTGTGGATCAGTGGTCACTAAATTGCGCACTTGCTCCGGACGAATATTGGATGCCCAGACATGCGCCGTGCCTAAGAAAAATTGCTGATCTGGCGTAATGGAATTAATTGTTTTTGCTTCTTTATAGTATTTAGAATTGTGAAACGCATGGTAGGCTAGAGTTAAGCCGCCTAAATCTGCTGTTGCTTCTCCGACAACTAATTTTCCTTGCACGGGTAAATCGCCGTCTACTTTATATTTAGAAAATTGTTCTACAATGCAATTGGTTGCAGCTTGGAATTTTTTCAAATCAGCCTCAGTCCACCAATTTTTTAAGTTCCCATGACCGTCAAATTTTGCGCCTTGGTCATCAAAGCCATGCGTCATTTCATGCCCCATTACAAAACCGATGGCACCATAATTGACTGCGGCAGGTGCGCTGGGATCGAAAAAGGGGGGTTGCAATATGCCTGCTGGAATATTGAGATTGTTCATGGAAGGATCGTAATAGGCATTGATGGTTTGTGGTGGCATTGCCCATTCGCTGCGATCAACAGGCTTGCCAATTTTATTGAGATCACGCTTGTTTAAAAATTCATTTGCACGAATGACGTTAAGTACATAGGGGCCTCGATCAACTTTTAATGTTGAGTAATCCCACCACTTATCAGGATAGCCAACACGATCCTCCATCAGTGCTAATTTTTTCAAGGCTGCTTGCCTTGTTTCCGGCGTCATCCAGCTAAGTGTTTGCAGATCTTGTTTTAGCGCTTGTCGGATATCGTGCAGTATCTCAAGGGCTGCTTGTTTGGATGCAGGGGGGAAATATTTTTCGACATACAGTTTACCAATTGCAAAACCAAGAGCACCATTTTCAGTGTTAACGACTCGCTTCCATCGTGGCAATAATTTCTTAGTACCGGTTAGGGCAGAAACCATTTTAAAATTCTGGTCGACAAAAGGTTTGGATAAATAGGAGGCGAATGCGTCAATCAAATGCCAACGTAAGTAAGTTTTCCAGTCCGCAAGAGGAATTGCTTGTAACTGTGTATTCATTACTTTAAAAAACTCAGGCGTTGTTAAATTGATGTGCTTAATTGACGGTTGGCCGAGAGCGCTGAGGTATTGAGACCAAGAAAAGTTGGGAGTCACTTGTTCAAGTTGTTGTAAATCCATCATATGATAGACAGCGTTTGGGTCACGTTGCTCTATTTGTGACATGGACGCTTTAGCTAAAATGGTTTCTATATTCATGACTGTTGCGGCTTCTTTTGTTGCTTGGTCTGGCTTATCGCCAAGCAATTCAAACATCTTGCCAATATGCTGAACATAAGCCGCACGAATTTGTTGGAACTTCTTATCTTCTTTGAGGTAATAATCACGATCAGGCAAACCTAGTCCGCCTTGCCCAGCAGCGCCAATCATTTCTTGGCTATTTTTAAAATCCTGCATGCTGCCGAAACTAAAAAGTGCGTCAACGCCAATGAGTTGTAGATGAGTAATAACCTGTTGCAAATCAGCTAAATTGTTGATTGCCGCAATGCGCTGAAATTCAGATAATAAGGGTTCGATGCCAAGTTTATTAATGGATTCTTCATCCATGCCGCTAAAATAAAAATCACCTACTTTTTGCTCGATACTCCCTGGCGCTGCATTTTTATTATTGGCTGCTGCAATAAGCATTTGGTGAATCCTATCTTGCACTTTTTCCTGCAAAATATTAAAACTGCCCCAGGTTGCGTATTCAGGTGGAATGGGGTTTTTCTTTTGCCAGGTACCATTGGCATAGGCAAAAAAATCAGTTGTTGGTGAGGCAGAGGTGTCGAGCCAATCTAAATGCAGGGCTTCCACTGGATTATTGTTATTTCCATCATTGGTAATTGGTACATTCACTGCTAAGGAAGAAAAGCTTAAAATCGCTGTAAAAGTAGCAAGAATATATCGCATAAAATGGCCTCTTAATGTGCTTCGTCCCAATCACGCCCAACGCCGATGGATACTGATAAAGGTACAGACAATTGTACGGTGTGCTCCATTAAATTACGTATTGTCTCTTTTGCTGCGTCTACTGCAGTTTCATGTACTTCGAAGATTAATTCATCATGAACCTGCATAATCATTTTTACAAGAGGTTTTTCTTGTGTGGATTGCCATTGGGCTAACGCTATCATTGCTTTCTTAATAATATCAGCGGCGGTACCTTGCATGGGTGCATTGATTGCGGCACGCTCTGCTGCTTTTTGTCGCATTAAATTTTGCGTATTTATTTCAGGAAGATAAAGGCGGCGACCAAAAAGCGTTTCAACATAGCCTTGCTGATGAGCTTGTTTGCGCGTGCGCTCCATGTAATCAAGGACACCTGGGTAACGTTGGAAATAACGATCCATGTAATACTGGGCATCTTGGCGTTCTATACCAAGTCGTTTTGCCAACCCAAAGGAAGACATACCATAAATTAAACCAAAATTGACCGCCTTGGCGCGACGACGTTGTTCACCGGTTACTTCCATTAAAGGGACTTGGAAGATTTCACTGGCTGTGGCCGCATGAATATCCCAGTTGTTGATAAAGGCCTGCAACAGATTTGCATCTTGAGAGAGATGCGCCATAATGCGCAATTCAATCTGTGAATAATCGGCGGCCAATAAAAAATGATCTGCTGGGGCAACAAAGGCTTTACGAATAAGCCGGCCTTCTTCACTACGAATAGGAATATTTTGTAAATTAGGATCACTTGAAGATAATCGCCCCGTAGCAGCAACGGCCTGATTGTAGGAGGTATGCACGCGTTGAGTTTGGGGATTAATGGTTTTAGGTAAAGCGTCAATATAGGTGGATATCAGCTTACTGAGACCCCGATACTCAAGAATCACTGCAGGTAAGCGGAAGTCAAAAGCGAGTTCCTGTAGCACTGCCTCTGCGGTTGAGGGTTGTCCTGTAGGTGTTTTTGTTAAGACAGGAATTTTTAATGTGTCAAACAAAATTTCCTGAAGTTGTTTAGGTGAATTAAGGTTAAAAGGCTTACCAGCTAAACACAACGCTTCTTCTTCGAGCGCAGCCATGCGCTCTTTTAATCGTTCCCCATGCTTCGCTAAAGTCGCCTGATCAACGAGTACTCCATCATACTCCATATCGGCTAACACAGTAAGTAAAGGGATTTCAATCGAATTCAGTACCGTCCTTAACCTGTCGTCAAGCATCGAATAAAGTTTATGGTGTAATTTTAAAGCAAGATCGACAAATTCGGCGGCATAGAGTGCAGCTTTCATAACTGGAACTGCATCAAAAGACAATTGTTTTGTCCCCTTTCCAAGAATGTCTTCATTACTAAGAGGCTTATGTCCCAGGTACTTTAATGACAGGGAGTCCATGTCGTGGCGGCTTGCATTTGAATTCAAGACATAAGATTCCAGCATCGGATCAGACAGAATGCCTTTAACATGAATGCCATAACGCTTAAATACATTGTAATCGTATTTTATATTCTGACCAATTTTGCCAATTTTTTCGTTTTCAAGAAGGGGTTTTAAGCTAAATAAAGTCTTATCTCGGGATAATTGTTCACTACCGTCTTTGTGGGCCAGAGGCAGATAAGCAGGTTTACCTTCCTCGATTGCTAAGGCGATACCAACAATTTCAGCCTCCATGACATTATTACTTGTCGTTTCGACATTAATACAAAACATAGGGCTTGATTTTAGTTTCCCTATCCAATCGGTGAGCTGAGTTTCAGTGTTAATCACCGTGAAGTCGATCTTTTCAATCATATTGCTGGGAGTTGTTTCCTCTTGGGAAGACTGCTGCTCTAGCAATTCTTTTAACCAGTTTCTGAATTCCAATTCACGTAGTAATGCAAGTAACATTTCACGGTTAGGTTCTTTTGGTTTTAGGTCGGCTAAAGTCAATGGTAATTCAACATCTGTTTTGATTGTGACCAATTTTTTTGATAAAGGTAAATGTGGGATACTTGCGCGCAAATAGTCGCCGATTTTACCTGTTATTGCATGGGAATTTACGATTAAATTGTCTAAAGATTGATATTCTTGCAGCCATTTCATCGCTGTTTTGGGCCCACATTTAGGTACCCCAGGCACATTATCAATACTGTCACCGATTAAAGCTAAATAATCGACTATTTGTGAAGGATGAACGCCGAATTTTTCTGTAACCCCCACCGTATCGAGGGTTTGATTAGTCATCGTATTGATCAGGGTTACATGCTCATTAACAAGTTGAGCCATGTCTTTGTCGCTAGTAGAAATTAATACTGTCTGCTTTTGTTCTGTTGCGGAATGTGCCAGTGTCCCAATAACATCATCCGCTTCTACCCCTTCAACGATAAGTATTGGCAACCCCATCGCTTCGAGCAAGTCGAGCAAAGGCTTAAATTGACTTTGGAGATCGTTTGGCATGGGCGGGCGATGGGCTTTGTATTCAGGATACCATTCGTCTCTGAAGGTTTTGCCTTTGCTGTCAAAGACCACCGCGATTTGTTCTGGTTTATAATCCTTAATTATTTTTTTAACCATATTGGCCACTCCATAGACAGCCCCGGTAGGCTGTCCTTTAGAGTTGGTTAATGGAGGGAGTGCATGAAAAGCACGAAAAAAATAAGAAGAACCATCAATCAGAATCAAAGGGCAAGACATTATTTTTCGGCCTCGCATTGCGCTAAATGTTTGCTTAACTCATCGACTTTTTCGCTCAATGCTTTTAAATTTTTGCGCATAATAGGAATTCTTGTTACTGATAACTCTTGCTCAATCGCTTTTTCTTTGGGACGAGCTGGGCTACCCAAATAAATATTCCCTTGTTTTAGGTGTTTTTTTGGGGGGACGCCAGTTCGTGCCCCTAATATCACCCCATCGTCAATACGCACGTGGTCACTTACTCCTACATTGGCTGCAAAAATAACATGGTCACCACTGGTGGTGCTGCCTGCGATACCTGTAAAAGCACAGAGAATATTGTGTTTACCTAATTTTACCGAATGAGCAATTTGTACTAAGTTGTCAATTTTGGTACCTGCACCGATGACTGTTGCACCTAGGGTGGCTCTATCAATCGTTGTGTTTGCGCCTATTTCTACATCGTCCTCAATAATTACATTTCCAACATGAGGGACTTTCATATGCTGGTCATCCACTAGAGTATAGCCGAAGCCATCAGAGCCGATAACTGATGAGGCATGAATACAAACTCTTGCTCCGATTTGAGTCCGTTCGTAAATTGTCACATGAGGATGCAATGTGGTATTCGGGCCGATATTGACTTCAGCGCCGATGCTTACATGGCTCTTAATCACGCAGTTATCCCCAATTTGGCTGCCGGATTCAATGACGACATAAGGACCGATCGAAACATTTTTTCCTAGAATAACATCATCAGCAATAGTAGCTGTGGGGTGTACACCTGGAACCGGTTTTTTACTGGGGAAAAAATGATTGAGCAATTGAATAAATGCTTTAAAAGGGTTTGCAACTTGGATGACTGGCTTGATGTCGCTGTTTATATTTGTACAGACTAAAATGGCCGCAGCTTGAGAGCGCTCTGCTAACTGCAAATTCTCGCTGCCATCGGCAAACACCAAAGCGCCAGCAACAATATTATCAATGGGGGAAAGCGCTGAAATAACGATCTTCTCATCGCCCACAACCAACCCTTGCACTAAATTAGCTATTTCAAACAGCGAAGCATTCATCATTAACCTTATAAAATCATGCAAAATAGGGCGATTATAGCGCGATGTAGCTTTAGTTGCGAATTAAGTTTTAAAAGATTGCAGAAATTTAACTACCGCTGGAGAAACAAGTGCTAACACGAAATCTACCCTTAAATATAAATGTCAATTTATAGAGCAATAAGATTTATAAGATATCACCTATCATCCTATGGTTAGAGCCTTTGAAAGCCCATAGGTATTAAGTTAAGCCGATCAGAACATTTTTTATTCAATATTTTCAAAAAATTATTTCTGTTAATCCGAGACTGTCGCGTGAGCAAGGGATAACAGGTGGCTTGCTTCTTATCTGCTCCCTTGCGGTCGCAGCCCCATCCTTGACTTATACTTGCGTGGCCACACCCTGCGGATACGGCCGCAGAATGCAGGCAAAGTGTTTTTCCTAGGACTAAAAAAGGGCAGCTACATTCGGCGCAATAGTAGTGCTGCATTTGCACCGCCAAACGCAAAATGGTTTGATAATGCGATGTCGACCTGCTGTGGTCGGGCATGGTTCGCTACGTAATCCAGGTCGCACGCGGGGTCTGGATCATACAAATTGATGGTGGGCAATAACATGTCGTTTTGCAGACATAATGTGGTGGCAATAATTTCCATAGCGCCAGCAGCCCCAATGGCATGTCCGGTCATGGCCTTTTGTGCTGTAATGGGTATTTCATAGGCGCGTTTGCCAAAGATGGTTTTGATTGTTTCAGTTTCAGTGATGTCGTTTAATTGGGTACCTGTACCATGGGCGTTTATGTACTGGACGTCGCTAACAGCGAGTTTAGCATCGTCTAAAGCAGCATGGATAGCACGTACCTGACCTTGAACCGTAGGTGCAGTAACATGATATGCATCGCAACTAGCGCCATAGCCAATGATTTCAGCATAAATTTTAGCGCCTCTGGCTTTGGCTTGTTGCAGCTCTTCAAGGATCAAAATACCTGCTCCATCGGCCATGACCATGCCGTCGCGGTTTTTATCGAACGGCCGGCAGGCCATTTGAGGATTCTCATTTTGGGTAGACATCACACGCAGCTTGCACCAAGCAGCCATCAAGGTTTCCCAAAGCAGTGATTCGGTCCCGCCACATAAAGCGGTTGTTAGTTTGCCGTAAGCGATTTGATGATAGGCATTACCTATTGCTTCAGCTGAGGATACGCAAGCGTTCGAAATGGTGGAATTAGGGCCTCCTAAACCAAAAGCAATAGCAATATGATTTGCAACGGAATTAGGCATGCCGCGAATGACGCTTAAAGCAGGGATTTTCTTCCAGCTTTCTTTAAAGAAAGATTCATAAGCGGATTCGAGTTCAGGTGTTCCTCCTAAACTTGTCCCTATGTATGTGGCGGTATTAGCCAATTCGGTAGCAGTTAAGCCAGCGCGTTCAATGGCGTGATGCGCGCAGTAAAGCGCGTATTGCGCAACTCGAGGATAGCGTTTACTTTTATCAAACTCAGGAAGATGGGCAAGTGATAAATTAGTAATCTCCCCGCCAATTTGAGTAGGATAGGGTGTTGCGTCGTAACTTTCAACACGTTTGATACCGCATTGCCCGTTTATAGCTGCTTGCCAGAAAGACTCAAGCCCGTTGCCGATGGAGGAAACTATTTCCATCCCAGTTATTACAACCCGTTTCTTCATTCCTTATCCTCTTAGCGCCATCCTTCCGCGTAAAACGCAATACTAAATGTGCGGTAGAAAAGCTGTCAAGTTGAATTCTTTATTGTTGAAAAATAATTTGTTTACAAAAGAGTATATTATCCTGTTTGAGCACACTATTATACAAAAGGGTATACGAATTTGAGAGTATGATCATCTCATTTTGTGGTGTTATTAAACAAGGCGCTTATGATACCTGATTGTAGAGAAGACAGATAGACTCAAGGAAGTCTAGTTCATTATTTCGAGCCTATTTGTTTATTCGTTTTGAAACGCCTAGAAATGTACGCATATTTTCAGTGGGAATAGACCAAAAATCTGTCGCATTGATCGTCTTAAACCCGTGACGTGTATAAAGGTTAAGCGCATTTTCATTTGTCGTTTCGACATCCAGTATGAGCTTTGTTGTACCTAATGATAAAGCATGATTAATGCAATAAGATAATAATTCACTCCCTAATCCTTGTCGCTGATGATTTGGGAGCACGGCAATATCCGACAAGATGGCACTGCCATCAGCCTGCCAACGGATATGTGCTTTGGCAACACCTTTTCCTTGGTGGGAAGCAAGAAGGATAGTGTAGTTATTCTCATTAAGTAGAATATTAAATCGCGCTGGCATATCCTCATCTTCTTCAGGAAAACAGTGCTCGTCGATATGGCACAGGGCAGGGATATCTTTTTCTGTAGCTTTGCGAACAATGAGTGTTTGCTTGGTTATCAAAATAGGTTCGTAGCTCTGGCGCTGCATTTGATATTCGCTATGGTGATACTTAAAACCTAGTTCTGAGAGCCATCCATCATTGACTGCTTCCGGTGTGGAAAAAATCAAAGTATTCATTTGTTTTGCTATGAGCAACGGCATGACGGTTTGCAATAACTGCTTGGCTATACCCTGACGGCGATGAGACGGTTCTACTAGAACACTGACCTCGCAGGCATCGGCATAAAAGAAATAAACACTTAAAAAGCCCAAAAGAGTGCCGTCTTGAAAGTAAAGTACATTACTGTCATTCAGTCTCTTTTGTTCAAGGATGTGCGGGTATAGCGGAGGTATGCTCCTATCGACTTCTCTACATAAAGAAGCGAGCTGGTTAACAGCATGCAATTGTTCTTGGTTTAACTGATTGTTGTATATGAACATAATCTTCTTGTCAAAATAAAGCATTATCGCACATTGTATCATTTAGTGATTAGCAAAGTTTACAATAGCCCATTTTTTTATTGCTCCTTCTTATTTGTTTAATCATCCTTTCCCAGCCTCTTCATGCACTGGGGATGGTGCTTCCAGAGGCACACTCACACTATTGTCTGTGTTGAAAGCAGTAGGGGGGCGATGGGATGAAAAAAAGAAATAAAGGCCAATTGCTGCTAAAACGATAATAATAATAACCGCAATGATGCCAATGCTTTCATTTTCATGATCTTTACCATTCATAAACAATTTACTCCACAATTCCCTGTACATCATCATTATTATAGTAAGAATTAGGAGAAAAATTAGTTGAAATTTTTAGCTAACAATAGTGGAAATTTTTTGTGAATAATGATAGTTAATTGAGATCAATGAATAAACATATTGCTGTTTGAAAAAAGCAAATTTATGTGATCAATTCACTCCCTTTGATCCAGCATTAATATTATCAATTTTCTATAAATACTGATTATTTTTAAAAAAATTGTAATTTATTTTTCAGTTGGTTGTTAGCAATTTCCTGAAAATTTTCTTAAATTTTTTACCGGATTAGGAAAAACAAAACGAATACTAGGCTTAGTATGATTAGCAGCGAGTTAATTCGTTGGCGAGTTAATAATTTAAGTAAACTATAAAGAAGAATCCCGCTGCCTATCCCGTCAGCAATAGAAGAAGTAAAAGGAATGAGTATGATGGTGACCATACAAGGAGCTGTTTCACTGATGTCTTCTAGCTGTAACTCACCTAAATGCTTCATCATACAGCAAGCAACATAGAGCAAAGCAGGACCCACAGCATAGCTGGGAATCATTTGCGCTAGAGGAAAGAAGAAAAGCATCAAAATGAACCCCGCCCCGATAACTAATGCAGTTAAGCCAGTGCGCCCACCGGCTTGAATTCCTGCTGCTGATTCAATATAAGGAGAAGTACTTGCTGAGCCTAAAAGACCTGCTAGAGTCGAAGCAACTGCATCGGCTGTTAAGCTTCGACTCAAACGCTGCTGATAGTTAGATTGTTGTCTAAAAAGTGATGGATTAAGTAATCCTATAAGAGTGCCAGTAGCATCGAAAACGGTAATTAAGAAAAAAGTAAAAATTGCCTTTAATGAAGGTATACTCGAAAGACCAGTAAAATCGAGTTTAAAAAAACTTGGCTGTATAGAGGGGGGCAAGGCGACCAAACCTTTCCAAGTGGTTAATCCCACTAATAACCCTACTAAGCTGATAATCAGAATTCCTATAATAATGGCCGCAGGCACAAGATAATAGTCAAGCACTAAGATCAATAAAAATCCTAAAACAAATAAGCCAGTTTGCGGACGATAGAGGTCCCCTAAGCGCATCATGGTGTGGTTATCGCTAACAATCAATTGATTGGATTGTAAGGCAATCAAGGCAATAAATAGGCTAATCCCTATTAGAATGGCGATTTGTAAATTATGAGGAATCGCTTCAATTAATAATCGTCTTAACCTAGTTAAACTAACGAAGAGGAATAACAACCCCGAAATAAAGACCATTGCAAGTGCATGTTGCCAATCAATGCCCATACCTAGCACAACGGAATAAGAAAAATAAATATTAAGCGCCATCGCGGGAGCTATCCCAATAGGTGTATTGGCTAAAAGACCTGTAAATGCACAGGCAAAAGCGGTCACCAAGCAGGTTGCTGTGAAAACTGCGCCTTGATCCATACCTGCTTCGTGCAAAATGGTTGGATTGACAAAGGCAATATAGGCCATAGTTAAAAAAGAAGTGATACCAGCGACAATTTCTGTCTTGATTGAAGAGTAGCCAACGAAGACGGATTTAGGATTGTTCATGATGTAATTAAAAAAGGAAGTTAAGCACATCAAAAACAATTTCTATTGCAATTAATACAATAATAATGATTTCTAAGCTATGGGAGTGACGCGTTTCCAGATAGCCGTTAAACATATCAAAGATTTCACTCAGTGTATCCAATCGGTGATTTATCGCATTAACTCGACGTTGAATATGTAAGTAGCGTTCGAGCATAGTGTAGTATTCTTCTAGTGTTGGGTGTTGCCAGAAATATTTTGGATGGTAGAGAAAATTACTGATAAGATTCATCTCGCTTTTCGCCCCTAAAATTTCACCTATAATTTGTCGAATTTTATTGCGGCTAATGGGCATGTGGCCTTTACTCGAGAGGCTTTGCATCATAGGGTTATATTTTTCAATTAGCGCTTCAATAATAGTCTCAAAATATTGTAATTTTACTGATTGCGAAAACCCATAAGAAAAACTCAGTTTTAATTCATCGCTATCATCATCCATGGTTAAGCAATCAACATCAAAAAAGCCATGTGGTTCTATGGCTGTCTTTTCACCAATTTTATAACTGAATTCGTCTCTTACTAAAAAAGATACCGGCCTATCAGCGAATTGATTGATGATGTTAAGATAATTCTTAACTTGATGACGTTTAACTCCCCAAGAAACAACAGTACCATTTTTAAACACGAAGATAAGTGTATTACTGGTATCAGCGCGATTTATTTTCAAAACATCCCGGGTTCTAAGTGAACTATAACCCGGTAAGCTGGTTTTAAAATAGGTATCAAGGCGCGATAAATCAATTGAGTTGGCAATGCAGTAACTTAAGCATTCCATGATGTCTATGATCCTTGCATGTATTACATCCCATAATAATGCGTTAGTGAGTATTATGAGCTATTCAATGAGGGCGATTATAACCTAATTGGAATTTAACTACACGCGGTATAGATCGGGCCTCAAACTTTTAAAATGTACTCGCATGGTCTAAATTGAGCACAGTTGCGAGAAAACATGGCGAAAAGCGCTCACAGCATCGTGCTGTTTGGATGGGCCAGTGTTTTTTCGCAAGATGTGCCATAGTGCAATCCAAGGGCGGAGGGTCTTAAGCGCTATCGGCGGTTTCTTGGCCAGGATAAGCTTTTTTTCTATCAGAAGCCCCGCTGAGCCACTGAGGACATACTTCTAACACCTTCGCTATCTTATCAAGTTGCTCGGAGGATGGCAGCATGTGGCCGAAAATCATTGCATTTGCTAAGTGACGAGTAACACCAAAGACTTTGGCAACCGCTTTAATTTTCTCCGACAGATCCTCGGGAAAACCTAATAAAGACAATTCTCGATTAAATCGTTGTGAAAATACTTTACTGTTCATTTTTCACTCCATGAAAAAAATTTGCCGGCTCAAGCCGACACCTCATTAGGTAATAGCAGACCCTAATTTTTAATACCTCCGGTGGATTTTAAGCCACAGATTTAGGAACTGAATCTATTCCCATTGTTAGTCCAATAATCCAACACTATTTTGAGGTTAAAGACTCAAAGTTTGCTTGTGTCATCTGTGCAATTTGTATAAAAAACATACTTTTTGCAATAGCTCAGCATTTGGTTTTAACCTAATTAGAATTAGAACTTGAACCCATACCTGGCTGTCCTTGATACAGGTATATACCCAAGTGTCTTGGGTATATCTGTTATAACTTATTTTTTTTCCGGAGCAAAGTATTTTTCTATTATTTTTAAAAACAAACAGTTATCGATGGAATCAGTTAATGAATGATTGACTTTAAAGTGTTGGTATAGGCAATGCTTTGTAAATACGCTTTCGAGTAATCCTCTGTACTGAATTTTGAATGTTCTAATTTACTAAAATTGGCATGTTCGTAAGCTTGGACCATGTCTAACAAATAACCAAGTGCACCTCTGCGTGTCAGTAGGGCTGCGGTTACTTCATCCTTTAGCTGAATCCTGTTTAATAAGCAGGACATAGGTTCATTTAACATCGCATCCAATGTGGAAAGCATCCCTACAGTGTATGCATCATCAGCATTGGCTAAACGGGAACGGATTGCCAGGAGTTGACACATTTTTGCTCTGATCAGTGTTCTTTCTAGCAAATCACAAGCCACATGATCCAATGCTGAAACTAAAAGAAAAATCACCCAGTTGCGTATTTTCGCTAAGCCCAATTGTTGGATTGCAGTGATCAAGCAGTCGATTTTTTTACCTTGATACATCGAGGCTGAGTTAGCAAGTTTGAGTATGCGATCGTTGAGTTGCGGTAGTTTTAAAATTATCTCTTCAATTTGGCCAATTTCGGTTTCTGGGTTGTATAGTTCAGTGAATAATTTCAATATTGAGAGCTTATTTTCTGGAAGGGGCTCATGTTGGATGAGATTGGGATGGTCCAGGAAAAAGCCTTGAAACATATCAAAGCCTAAGTTTCGACATAGAATCAACTGATCGCGGCTGTCGATTTTTTCTGCCAACAGTTTACCCTTAAATCCCATTGCCTTAAGTACTGCCAGCTGTTTTTTAATTTCTTGCTTACTTAAGCCTAAAACTTCAATTTTTATTATATCCACAATATTAATGAGCGGGATTAATTCTTCTCGAAAAACAAAATCATCGAGTGCTATTTTATAGCCTTGCTCAGAAAGCATGATTACATTTTTTAATAAAAGATCATCAACCCAAAGATTTTCTAATAATTCAATAACAACTCTATCCTTAGGGAGCCTAGCAGGTATTTGTTGCAATAGATGAGTACGAGTGAAGTTAATGTAAGCAGGGTGTGAGCCGATAATCGTATTAATATTTAAGTGCGTAAAAAGATTGTAAAGTACGGAAGCAGTTGCATCGTATCCAGATTTTTCATCAGAAGTGTCAATATTTGCGTAATTAAGGTCCCCGGTGCGATAGAGAATTTCATAGGCACAAACAGTGCTTTGGGCATCATATATGGCTTGTCTTGCGATTAACGTAGACATCACTTGCTTTATATTAAGGAGTAGTACTTTTAGTATACTCAAGCCTATGAAATTAGGCAGTGGGGCCTCATCTTTTATCAATAGGAATGAGCTCTAAGTCTGTGCTTAGAGCTAAAATGAGTTTTAATGACGAACCTCAAGTAACTTTCTTGCTCGAGTTGTAAGAAATTACTCTTGATGATGAAAATAATTCAAGTCTAACTCTCTCGCTGCTTTGACATCATCCAAACGTTTCACTGGTAGAGTATGGGGTGCGTCTCTTAAGAGATTAGGGTTTGTTTCAGCTTCATGCCGTATTGCTTGCATCGCACTAATAAAGCCGTCTAGTTCTTCCTTGCTTTCTGTTTCAGTAGGTTCGATAAGTAGACATTCAGGCACGAGCAGCGGGAAATAAGTTGTCGGCGCATGGAAACCATAATCAAGTAAGCGTTTTGCTAAATCCATTGCGGTTATGCCATTAGCTTTTTTCTCTTGACTTAAGGATAAAATAAATTCGTGGGTCGCCCGACGTCCCGGGTAAGCAGGTTTAAATCCAGCTTTCTCCAATTGGGCAAGCAGGTAATTGGCATTTAGTGTGGCAAAATCTGAAACGCGAAGTAATCCCTCTCTGCCTAAAACACGAATATAGAAATAGGCGCGAAGTAAAATACCCGCGTTACCCATAAAACAAGACAAGCGCCCAATACTTTGAGGTATGTCATTATTCGTAGCCCAACGGTAGTGATCATTTTCTTTCACTACAGTCGGTAACGGCAAATAAGGTAACAAGCGTTTCCCTACTGCAACAGGACCAGCCCCGGGGCCGCCACCGCCATGCGGTGTTGCAAAAGTTTTATGCAGATTTAAATGCATGACATCAAAACCCATATCGCCTGGTCTAACTCGGCCCAAAATGGCATTTAAGTTAGCGCCGTCATAATAAAGTAGCCCGCCTGCTTGGTGTACGATTTGCGCTACTTCCTTGATTTGACGCATAAACAACCCTAAGGTTGAGGGGTTGGTTAGCATAATTCCAGCTGTTTTAGGACCAACTTTACTGCGAAGTTCCTCGAGATCAATATCACCATCCTCTGCTGTTGCAAGTTCAATGACTTTAAATCCACACATTACCGCAGAGGCAGGGTTTGTGCCATGCGCGGCATCAGGGATAAGAATTTCATCACGTGCTGTGTCACCGCGTGACTGATGGTAAGCCTTAATCATTGCCACTCCGGCAAATTCACCTTGAGAACCCGCCATAGGCGTGAGTGAAACACCCTGCATGCCAGTAATTTCAGCGAGGTAATTTTGTAGTTCAAAAAGGATTTGCAGAAAGCCTTGGCTTGCTTTCTCCGGAGCCAAAGGATGGCGATTACTGAATTGCGGCATCATAGCGGCTTTGTGCACCCCTCGAGGATTATATTTCATGGTGCATGAGCCTAATGGGTAGAAATTGGTATCAATGCCGAAGTTCTTTTGCGAGAGCTTTGTATAATGCCGAACCACTTGGAGTTCGGAGCAAGCGGGCAAACGCGGAGGGGTAGAGCGCAAGAACTGATCAGGGATTGCTAATGGTTCTGCAATTGGATGAGGAGCTTGTGCTGTCGCTTGACGGGTGGCTTTTGAGCGTTCAAAAATTAACATAATTTGCCCTCCGTTTTTTGGATAAGATCTTTAAGTTCATTGCAATGTTTGACTGGTGTAAACTCGATTAATTGATAATCAGCGATTTCAGCTAAGTAATAAGGGTCTCGTTTAATCACTTCTTCTAAATAGGCTTTATCGTTAGTAGCTGCAATGATGATACCGCCAGTACGAGGTTTCATAGGGCCTGATGCAAGCAGCAATCCTTGTTTGTAGTGGTAATCAAGATATTCGCGATGTGCTTGTAAATACTTATCTACTTCACTAATCGGTGTTTTATATGTAAGCAATATAATAAACATCAGTCACCTCATTGAGCCAGAATTTGTTTAAGGGAATTGGCATAGTGTGCGATGTCTTCACTTGTCCGCATTTCTGTGGCACAAACCAGTAAGGTATTGGCCAATTGAGGATAATGTGATTCTGCTGAATAACCACCGATTATGCCATAGTCGCGTAAGCGGGTTAGTATCTCGTCGACAGGTTGATTGAGACGTATAAGTGTTTCATGAAAACAAGGTGCTGAGAAAACCGTTTCCACTCCATCGATTTGTGTCAATGCGGTCACTAACGCACGTGTATTATGATGGCAGTGGCGAGCAACCTGTTGCATGCCCTCAGCCCCCAGCAAGCTCATGTGGATGGTTGCAGCAGTAACTAATAATCCCTGGTTTGTGCAGATGTTTGAAGTAGCCTTGCCGCGTCTAATGTGCTGTTCCCGAGCCTGCAAAGTCAAGCTATAGCCTGTTTTACCGTCTTTATCCAAAGTGCGCCCAATTAAACGACCGGGCATTTGGCGCACATACTCCATGCGAGAACTGAAAAAGCCAAAATAAGGGCCGCCTGAAGCCATTGGCGAGCCTAAGGGTTGTCCTTCACCGCATACAATGTCAACTCCGTGTTCACCCCATTGGCCTGGCGGTTTTAACAGAGCCAGTGAAATAGGATTGACACAGGCAATACTGATTGTGTGGTTAGTGCGTGCCCAATTGGTCAGTTCATCAACAAGTTCTAAACATCCAAAAAAATTAGGCTGGGCGATAACTATGGCGGTAATGTCTTCACCACGATATTTCTCTAACGCTGAAAGCGGTGTAATGCCTTGCTTTTCATCAAATGGCAAGGTAAGGACTTCGATATGTTGATTACGAACGATAGTTTCTAAAGTTTCCCGATAGAAAGGATGTACCGTTCCAGCAATCAGCACACGATTAGTTTTACTTCGCTTATTAATTCGCACAGCCATGAGAACCGCCTCAGCCAGTGCTGTTGCACCGTCGTACATTGAGGCATTGGCTACATCCATCCCCGTCAATTCGGCAATCATCGTTTGGTATTCATAGAGCAACTGCAATGTGCCTTGGCTTGCCTCTGCTTGGTAAGGTGTGTAAGCCGTTAGGAATTCACCACGAGATGCAATATCCCATACTGCAGCAGGAATATGGTGCTCGTAGCAGCCTGCACCAACGAAGCAAAGTCCATTTTGATTTTTATCTGCTAAATGACGGGCTTCTTTGAGCATCGACATCTCATTCATACCCGTGGGTATGTTTTTGAGCTCGCCGTAAAGCAATGATGAAGGGATCTCGTCAAACAAATCTTGGAGTTTGCTGGCACCAATATTCGCCAACATGGCTTCAATATCTTCAGCAGTATGTGGAATATAAGGCATATTAATGATCCTCAGCTATCTCGTTTTGATATTCATCAGCATTTAATAGGTTATCTAATTCAGATGGATCGCTCGCTTTAATTTTAACTAACCAACCTGCACCATAAGGATCACTGTTAACAAGCGCGGGATTCTCACTCACACGTTGGTTGACAGCAACAATCACCCCACTGACAGGTGCATAAACATCGGAAGCAGCTTTCACGGATTCAACAACGCCAAATTCTTCTCCGGCAGTTACTTCGTCACCTTCTTCGGGTAATTCAACAAATACCATGTCGCCGAGTAATTGCTGTGCATGCTCTGTAATGCCGATAGTCATTACCCCGTCAGGATTGTGTTCTAACCATTCATGGGTCCGTGTGAATTTTAACTCTGCCATGGTATTGTCCTCTTTATTAATTATAATCAGTACAAATCAGCAATTTGCTAAGTTTTTTGCCTTTCGAGGCCTTCTCCCGTTTTCTGGGGGGAAGGGAAGAAAGAAGGACTTAGGGATTCTTATAAAATTTGTCCGCGCTTAACAAACCTAGGTTTAACCACTTTAGCCGGAATGAGTTTTCCGCGAATATCCACCATTACCTGTTCTCCTGTTTTAGCAGGTACCCGTGCTAACGCGATTGATTTAGCGAGAGTGGGGGAATAGGTTCCGCTGGTTATGACCCCATCTGCATGGCCTTCAACAATCACACGTTGTCCGCTGCGCATAACACCTTTGTCTTGTAAAATTAGGCCTACAAACTTACGTTTTACACCTTGCTGTTTTTGAGACAGGAGGGCGCCCATGCCAATAAAGTCCCTTTCTTCTGGTTGCCATTTTACGGTCCATTCTAACCCGGATTCCAAGGGGGTGGTTGATTCATCCATGTCTTGCCCATACAACAGCATACCTGCTTCCAAACGAAGGGTATCCCGGGCCGCTAAGCCACATGGTTTTACTCCTGCCTCCAATAAGGAGGACCATAATCGAGTAATTTCTTCTTTAGGGAGGATAATTTCTAGCCCATCTTCGCCGGTATAGCCAGTACGAGCAAAAAACCAGCTGTCAATATCCACGCACTCAAAATTAGTGAGTGTCGAGACTGCATCAGTTTGAGCAGGAGTAAGAAGACTCATTGTTTTTGCTATTGCTTCAGGTCCTTGTACCGCCAGCATGGCAAGCTCATTGCGCTCTTGTAATCCAACTGCAAATCCCTCGCTTTTGCTGCGAATCCAGGCTAGGTCACGTGCGCGTGTAGCGGAATTTAAAACGATACGATAATTGTCCGAGGCACGTTGGTAAGCGATTAAATCGTCGATGATTCCACCGTGTTCATTGCACATGCAGCTATAAAGCGCGCGTCCGGTGTGCTCAAGCAAATCAACATCATTAGTTAATAATTTACGTAAAAATTGCCTGCCGCCTGCGCCAAGGACATCAACGATAGTCATGTGCGAGACATCGAACATTCCAGCATGTTGGCGAACACTGTGATGCTCCTCCAACTGTGAGCCATAGTGCAGAGGCATTTCCCAGCCATGAAAATCTACCATTTTGGCACCCAATGCCACGTGGCTAGCATGGAGTGGTGTTTTTGCGATCATTGCGACTCCCTTTTTTCGCGCGTTGGTGCAGATGATTATACCGAGATGAGGCATTACGACAAGAGATAAAACATATCTTTTACCTTCAGTCTGTCCAAATGTGTTTTGTCTAAAAATTGCTTCTAGCAAAATCATTAATAATGATAGGAAGATGTTTTGTTTTTTGGACTGCAACCTTCCACAATATTTTGAATTACTGTAGTCTTGACATTTCATAAGGGGAAAGAGAGTAGATTTCTTTCTAAAAAAGATTCAGCTGGATTGAAGGAATAGAATCATGCAGAGATCAAAAGCGGGAGAATTTTGTTGGAATGAGTTAGCCACTTCTAATGTTCAAGCTGCCAAAGATTTTTACGGCAAGTTACTTGGTTGGAAATTCACCGAGGAGAATGCTGGTGATATGACTTACACAATGATTACTAACGGTGAGCATGAGTTTGGTGGTATTTGGCAAATTCCTACAGAACAAAAAGACCAAATTCCTCCTCATTGGATGGGATATATTTTGGTAGACGATATTGAGCGAACACTAGAAAAAGCAAAAAGCCTAGGTGCAACAGTTAAAGTACCGGTTACTCCAGTAGGCGAAATGGGCCGCTTCATGGTTATTGTTGATCCTACAGGGGCTCACATTGCATTCTGGGAATCTAAGAAGCAGTAATAAAATTCATGCTAATGCGCCATTGAAAAATTAAGTAGGGGCCTATGCCCCTATCTGGACAGCCTTATTTGGCGCGCGAATCTCTGGCTCGGCTATTTGGAGGGTCTATACTTATAGTATGGTCAAATCGTCGGGAAAGGAGATTCCTATGAATATCAATGTCAGAGGCCATAAGCTCCTCGGCGCATTACTTTTTGGCCTATGCTTATTCGTTTCTGTTCCTAGTGATGCTCATTGGGGTTGGGGGCCTGGTTGGGGATATGGAGGTTTTTATCGTGGCGGTGGTGTTTATATAGGGCCGGGTTATGTAAGCCCCGTGTACTATCGTACTTACTATTATCGTCCCTATTACTACCGTACCTACTATTATCGTCCTTACTATCGTCCTTGCTGTTACTATTATAATTGGTAAAAGGCGTTGGTCGAAAAGGGGTTCCGCGGATAAGCCGCGGGACATACCGGGGGTGCCTTAACTTGACGGCATTGGGGTTATGCGCATACTGATGTTATTCACTTTAATAAGGATAGCGAGTGCTAAGTCGGTTATTATCTTGGCAAAGTTTGCTGGATTTGGTGTGGCTCTTATTTCTCATCTTTTTGCTAAGGTACTTTTGGCGCGACAGGAAGGCACTTGTTCAAACTCGTTCTTGGTTAATCACTAAAGGACGTATTACTTCCTTTGAATGGACGCGGGAAGGCCCTAGATTATGGCCAAGGATTAAATACAGTTATCAGGTTTTTGATCAAGATTTTGTTGGTGAGTATTTATTTCTTGATACAGCTCATAATAATCCCAACAGTAAATATGCCCGCAAAGTGGCTTATAAAGCAGCAATGGCTTATGAAAGAAATGCTGAAATCGATGTATTTTACAATCCCAATAATCCTGAACAAGCGGTACTTGATGTCACAATGCCAAAAAAATTAAACCTAATCCTCGTGTTGCTAATTATGCTAATTATTTTGCATCTGGTGGTAATTATTGTGCGTTTGTTGTAGACGAATTGCTATTCTCGTTAGGTTGACATTGGCAAGGCGGCTCACTAACCTTCGCTTGTAAACTTGTGATGGCAAACCCCCGAACGCCCTGGCCCCCTGGTGCTTGGGTGAAACGGATAGTGACCTCTAAGGTTTGTTTTTGTTGGTACTGTGGATTCTTATAAACCACAAGTAAAGGCATCTTAGCCTCCCATTGATTAGACCCTAAAGTATTAATTGTTGGGGGCAGGGTGGCAACGGCGCTGACATTATAGGAATTTGCTTGGATGGTCTCGGGAAGTTTAGATGCAGTAACTGCTGCACTATAAGCTGTCCATCCATCTGCTGTAAAATATTTGGCAATTTCTTTTTGGCGCTGCAAAAAATTTTTATAATCATAAGTATAAGTCGCAACAATGGCCTCATTCGCCCAAACTGCAAGTTGAACATTGTCAAGAGGAGCTGCCTTGACTGATAGCGACAAAGCAAATAGAGCGAAAACAGCACAGAGTTTGAATTTATGCATTGGGACTATCCTCAAGATCATGACAGCGAAAATATATTTCTAATTGTAGTTTGTTTCAATGCTAAGGCTGCAATTGCAAACTAATTTTTTTGCAGTCAATAAATGAAAACGCTGGCTAGGTTGGCGACAGATCCGAGTATTTATGTTATTTTAGGCGGTCTTGGATTTTCGCAAATCCAAATCAAGTAAGTTCGTTCAAATATTCCATCAGCATAACCAGATTAAATAGGGGGCATTGTGCGTAACAGCCGTTTTTACTTTGCCAACCGGGAAAACGTTAGTCGTTTTATTAATCGTTGGGATATTTTATTACTCATTCTTGTTTTTTTCGTCCTTTTTTTCCTAGGTTGGGCCGGTAAACAGATGGCGAGCCCTTATCAGTTAGGCGAGCCATTACCCATTTCATTAGACCCAATCAAACTGCCTTTCTACGCTTCCCGAACTGTATTAAGAATGTTTATCGCTTTGGCTTTATCGATACTATTTACTTTTGCTGTAGGTGCATTGGCTGCAAAAAACCGTCGCGCGGAGCAAATAATTATCCCTGCGATTGATATCCTCCAATCAGTGCCTGTGTTAAGTTTTTTATCGATTACTGTAACTGGCTTTATCCATTTATTTCCTGGGAGTTTATTAGGGCCCGAGTGCGCCTCCATTTTTGCTATTTTTACTGCACAGGTCTGGAATATTACTTTTGGTTTTTATCAATCTTTAAAGACATTACCGCACGATTTAAAAGAAGCTGCGGCAATGTTTCAATTATCGCCTTGGCAACGGTTTTGGAAGGTTGAAGTTCCTTTTTCAATGTCTAGTTTACTGTGGAATCTGATGATGTCCATGTCTGCTAGTTGGTTTTTTGTGGTCTTATCAGAGTCTATCGCAGTGGCACATCAGGATATTCGCTTACCTGGAGTTGGTTCATATATTGCGCTGGCGATTGAGCAGCGAGACTTACATGCTGTAGGCTATGCGATTTTGACCATGGTCATCGTCATATTCCTTTACGATCAAATCTTGTTTAGACCGCTTATCGCCTGGTCAGAAAAATTTAAAGTGGAACTCTCTCCTGAAGAGGAAGAGTATCAATCTTGGTTAATTGATTTAATTCGCGGTAGCCGGTTAATGAAGCGTTTTGGCAGCATAATGAGAGTTGTTAAGGACAATTTAGTCAATACGAATTGGTTATCTCGGCGGAAGACAAAAGTAGCTAAAGAAATGGATATACGTCGGCAAAAGCATCTTGATTGGATATGGAATACATTCGTACTGATTGCTATCTTTTGTGGCGGCTGGTTACTTATGAATTTTATTTTAGCTGAGCTGAAATTAAGAGAAGTTTTGCATGTTTTTCTCCTTGGTGCAGCGACGGGAACCCGAGTTATTGTACTCATTATTATTAGCTCATTAATTTGGATTCCTGTCGGTGTTTGGATCGGTTTAAGACCTCGGTTGGCACAGAAAATCCAGCCGATTATCCAATTTGTTGCCGCTTTTCCAGCTAATCTGTTCTATCCTTTGTTTGTAATAGCCATTGTACAATTTAACCTGAGCGTCGAAATTTGGGTAACTCCACTGATGATTTTAGGTACACAGTGGTATATTTTATTTAATGTGATTGCGGGTGCGTCAACAATTCCGCGTGAGCTTTATTTGGCGGCAGATAATTTTGGTGTAAAAGGATGGCAGTGGTGGAAACGCTTGGCTTTGCCAGGGATTTTTCCTTTTTACATTACAGGGGCTATAACCGCCGCCGGAGGCGCGTGGAACGCGAGTATCGTCGCGGAATGGGTGAGCTGGGGAAACACAACCTTGGAGGCTACCGGTTTGGGTGAATACATTCATGCAAGTACAATAGCAGGAGATTTTCCAAAAATAGCTTTAGGTACCGCGATGATGTGCACTTACGTATTGGCATTTAATCACCTAATCTGGCGCCCACTTTATCGATTGGCGGAAGAACGCTTCAATTTCAGTTGAGGATGCTATGTCAGAGACCATTATTGCTATTGAGAATTGCCGCAAATCATTTAAAAAGGCATCCACACAAGAACTTTTAGTCCTCGAAGACGTCAATTTTAAATTGCATGAAGGCGAGATTGTCGCTTTGCTCGGCAAATCAGGATCGGGAAAATCGACTCTGTTGCGCATCATTGCGGGACTTGTCCCCCCTTCATCAGGCACTGTCACCTATCGTGGTAAACCAGTGACAGGTCCAGTCCCAGGTATTGCCATGGTATTTCAATCCTTTGCGTTGATGCCCTGGTTAACTGTGCTTGAAAATGTGGAATTAGGGTTAGAGGCTCAAGGTGTTGGTCGAGAAGAGAGGCGTCATCGGGCAATTGAAGCTATTGATACTATTGGTCTTGATGGCTTTGAATCTGCTTTTCCCAAAGAACTATCTGGTGGAATGCGTCAACGAGTTGGTTTTGCCCGTGCTTTGGTGATTAATCCTGATGTATTGTTAATGGATGAGCCTTTTTCTGCACTCGATGTGCTTACCGCCGAAAACTTGAAGTCAGACCTGCTTAAATTATGGCAGGAAAAGAAAACGAATACGAATGGCATCTTATTGGTTACCCATAACATCGAAGAAGCGGCGACACTTGCGGACCGCATTATTATTTTTGGCAGCGATCCAGGTTATATCCGTGCTGAATTACAAGTCAGCTTAGATCAACCTCGCAATCCAGAAACCGAAGAGTTCAGGGATCTAGTTGATAAGATCTACACCTTAATGACGACTGGACCTAAAGAAAAGGCAAGGGGAGCGCAGCGTGAGCGACAAATTGGCTTGGGTTATCGGTTACCCGATGTAGAACCTTCGGAGTTATCTGGTTTAATTGAGACCATGAAGTCATTTAAAGATCAAATTGATTTACCCGAGCTGGCTGATGAATTAATGATGAACATCGATGATTTATTCCCCATATTGGAAACGTTAGAAATTCTAGGTTTTGCTAAAGTTTCAGATGGTGATATTCAGCTTAGTGAATTGGGCAAACAATTTTCTGAAGCCGATTTACAGGCACGCAAGCAGTTGTTCGCGAAACGCCTCTTGGAAAAAGTACCTTTAGCACGCTATATCCGTCGGGTGTTGGATGAAAAAATTGGCCATCGCGTTTCGGAAGAGCGGTTTTTATCCAAGCTTGAGGATTACCTCAGTGAGAAAGAAGCTGAACGCGTTTTACGCACCATGATCGATTGGGGACGCTATGCCGAAATTTTTGCCTATGACTTTAATACAGGAATCTTAAGTTTAGAAAACCCCGGCATTCCCGATGGAGTGACAGTGAATTAACGACTTTGAGTATTCGGCTAATACTCCTCCGCTATCCTCGATATTCCCGCTGTTATCATGTGATTTCAAAGTACCTTATTGGGTGAAAAATACTAACTTTGACTATAATTAAGTCAAATGTGGTTGACTGTAAGTATAAATGAGCCCTCCTCCTGGAACTGATAATACCGAACTTGGATATAGCGATATTATTGGAATGGATCAGTACAATCTAAACAAACTGATAATGCTCTATTTAGAAAATCAAAAATTAGAGATTAAAGTTAATGATGAGGGTACGTGTAATGGTTTAGCTGTCGCATTTTGCAAATATGCAACAGAAGGTAGACAAACGGACTTTATTCAAATTATACAAGCGATTATTAAAAAGGGAGCAGCCCTTGCAACAATAAAAAGGGCTGAAACAGACATTAAATTGGCTGAAACAGCCACTCAAAAGGCTGAAATAACCCAAAAAATAGCCGAAGTAAAAATGCAATTTGATGAGCCTACTGATATCAGTGATAGTCAGATTAATAAGTTCATTGGCGAGGTAATTTTTACATTTTTACCCGAAGTCTTTGACAAACGTTATTCCCAAGATGACAGCCTAGGCTTAATATCGGTTTCAACTCCCTTTAAAAAAACCGATCCCTCTGGCCAAGTGGTTGAAGTACAAATCCCGAAGCCAATGCAAAAAATTTACAATCTTGGTCTGATTGCTAAAACCGATTCCTGGGCAAATATATTCGAAAAAATGAAAGCAAATGGAACTTCCTGGACTTTGGCATCACTTACGCATACTGTTGCAGTCTCTGTAAAAGATAACCAATTTCATGTTTATGATCCTAATGAGAGGAAAATTATCGTTTGTAAGGATGGAAAAGAACTTGCCGATCATTTAGCTAAAAAATGTTTTCGGCTAAGGAACGATATACCACCATTGGACCAAATGCAAATAACAATCAATGTCGTGGCCCATCCTGACAAGAAAATAGATTTTCAATTTCCGAACAAAAAGGAATTGGTGGAAGAACTTATTTCCCAGGATCCAGAATATTTAGGGCGAACCAAAGAAATTGATAGATCAACTTACGATCAGTTAACGCTTGCTGCTATCCAAAATGATACAGCCATGATGAAAATATTACTTGATTTGGGTGTTGATTATACCGACATGGCTTTAAAAACAGCTGCACAACATAATCGCGTTGATGCAATATCGCTTTTGTTAGAACCTCAGTATCGCGATCACATAAAAGGGGAATATGGTGATCAAACAGAAACTTACGCTAGGGCATGTAAAAATGCTATTGAAGAAGGAAGGATAGAAGCGTTTAGACGGCTTTTAGATGACCCAGCAGTTAGAAATTACGTTGTTGAGAGTCTTCAAAGGAAATATATTCAACAGAGCTATCTGGAATTGGCTGCTAAATCGGGCAATCCAGAGTGTATCAATCAGGTGATTTCCTTGATTAAAGAACACAACCAGAATATTGATATACCAGGGCTGATAAATTCGTCAAAAGCACTAAAAAAGGCTGAGCATCCCGGTTGTATTAAATTATTAAAAGAGCAAGCGGGTATTACAGAAGCAGTAGAGGATAAAATGCCCCAGCACCAAGAATTGAAAAGTTATCAACCGCCAGAAAAGTCTAGTTCGTTTATTGAGTCGCTTACCCCTTTCACCCTCGTTTTAAGAGACATATTAAAGAGTCCTATAGCGAGTATTGCTAAAGTTATCCATAAACATCTGATGATCCCTCAAACTGAGGTTAAAGGTTCTTCTAACGGGTTAGATAAACAACGTCAACTCAAAGAATCGCTCATGGCTGAAAGAGATAAAACAAATGAAGTGCTGGACGAGAAAATAAATGAGGAGGAGTCTGTAAGCAAATCCTTCCACTAATAAAGCAGGGAAGCCTTATATATTTAGTACAAAGGTTACACGCGAATGATTTCCATACAGCTAGTCCCTCCCGGATGGCCTATCCTATGTCCCCTTGTTAATAAGACAAAACTATTTTTCTCAATCAAACTAAGCTCTAAAAGATAAGTAATAACTACTTCATTCACTTTATTTGGCTTGTTCCCATGGTAATTGAGCAAAATGGGGAAAACATTATTCACCAAACTTAATTTGCGCACAGTATGAGGATTTGCAGTGACGGCAAAAATGGGCACTATACCGTGGTGTCGAGACATCCAAACCGCGCTAGCCCCCGACTCTGTTAGGGCGATAATCCCTTTGATAGGAAAATGATTTGCGGTATGCATGGCTGCCATAGCAATAGCTTGGTCAGCACGTTGATAGTGGCAACTCTCATCATCAGTTTTGTAGAAAAAGCTAGTATGCTTTTCAACACTGCGGCAAATTCTATCGACCATACTCACTACTTTCACAGGAAAATGGCCAGTTGCTGTTTCCGCAGACAACATCACAGCATCAGTACCGTCAAGAATCGCATTAGCTACATCAGATACTTCAGCACGCGTGGGTTGTGGATGATTGATCATTGACTCCATCATCTGTGTAGCGGTAATCACAATTTTATCGAGTTGTCGACTTTTCTCAATAATCCGTTTCTGAATGGCAGGCACTTCGGCTGCGCCAATTTCAACTCCCAAATCACCACGGGCTACCATCACAGCGTCTGTTGCATGAATGATTTCTGTAAGGTTTTCCAAAGCTTCTACACGCTCAATCTTGGTAATGATTGGCATATCCTGAGCACCGCATTGCTGCA
This sequence comes from Legionella micdadei, assembly GCF_000953635.1. NCBI lineage: Bacteria > Pseudomonadati > Pseudomonadota > Gammaproteobacteria > Legionellales > Legionellaceae > Legionella > Legionella micdadei. The sequence goes on along the minus strand of NZ_LN614830.1, from coordinate 3,103,344 downwards.
ATAATTGTCGAGCTTCTAAAATATCATTAGCTTCTTTGACAAAAGAAAGAGTAAGGTAATCGAATTCCAAGGCAACCGCCGTTTCGATATCCTTTTTATCCTTTTTAGTCAGGGCTCTTGCTGCTAGTCCGCCGCCCTTGCGGTTTAACCCTTTATTATTGGCTAACAATCCTCCTTCGATAACTAAACAATGTATTTGCGGAGGGGTAATCGACTTAACTTCTAACTCAATGAGGCCGTCATCTAAAAGTAGGTGATCGCCAGGGTTTAATTCATAACATAAATTCGTGTAATCAATTGACACAAATTGGTTATTACCAAGTTCTTTGGAGCCACAATCGAGTATAAAAGATTGGCCATCAACTAACTTTGTCGAATTCCCTTTAAAATGTCCAATTCGAAGTTTAGGTCCTTGCAGATCCGCTATAATGGCAAGCGGCCGATCAAGTTCAGTTGCTATCCCTCTTGCCTTGCCAATAAGTTGGAGCGTGTCCTCGTTGATATGAGAGAAGTTGACCCGCAGAACATCCACGCCTGCAGCCAGCATAGCACGGAGCGTTGCTGGCTCACTACAAGCAGGACCAAGGGTTGCAACAATTTTAGTGCGGCGCTGCTGCATTGGCGCGCTCTACTAAAATCGCGACAGCAGGTAATGTTTTGCCTTCAAGAAATTCAAGGAAAGCTCCTCCTCCTGTGGAGATATAAGAGATTTGCTGGGTGAGATCATACTGATCAACTGCAGCCAGCGTATCGCCGCCGCCAGCAATAGAAAAAGCTTCGCTGTCGGCAATGGCTATCGCTAATGCTCTTGTTCCATAGGCAAACTGTGGAAATTCAAAGACGCCTACCGGACCATTCCAGATAATCGTATTTGCTTTATCGATGATCTCGACATACCGGCCTACCGTTTCTGGTCCGATATCCATGATCATGTCATCGCTGGCAATACTGGCTAGCGTTTTATTGAAAGCCGGACAACTGTCTGAGAATGTTTTCCCGACAACGACATCGGAAGGAAGGGGGATTTGACAACCGCTCTTTTTAGCCAAATCCAAGATTTCTCGCGCTGCATCCAACAAATCATCTTCATGAAGAGATACGCCAATCTCATAACCCTGTGCTTTAAGAAAGGTATTGGCAATACCACCACCAGGAATCAAGTAATCCACCCTGCTTACTAGTTGAGTGAGTAAAGTCAGTTTAGAAGATACTTTTGCTCCGCCCACAATGGCAACAATAGGTTTAGCTGGATCCTTGAGAACATGTTGTAAAGCATCTAATTCGCGTATTAAAAGGGGGCCAGCTGCAGCAATGGGTGCATATTTAGCCACACCATGGGTTGATGCTTGAGCCCGATGAGCGGTTCCAAACGCATCCATCACGAAAATGTCGCATAAGTTTGCAAGTTTTTTTGCGAGAACATCATCGTTAGCTTTCTCACCCGAGTTGAACCTTACGTTTTCACAAATAACTAATTCACCTGGATGAACGTCAATCCCTTCTAAATAATCACTGACAAAACGAACGGGATATTCAAGATGATTTGCCAAATAATCTGCAATAGGTTTAAGAGAAAAGCGTTTTTCAAATTTACCTTCTTCTGGTCTTCCTAAATGGGATAACACCATGACGGCTGCACCCTCATCCAAGGCAGTTTTAATAGTTGGCAAAGCAGCTTGTAAACGTTGATCGCTGGTGATAATCCCGTCTTTTATAGGAACATTTAAATCCTCACGAATCAATACCCGTTTATCACGAAGACTGAGCTCGCTCATTTTAATCAGATTCATCATGCTGTCCTTAACGATTCATCATGCAGTTTGCAGTGTCTAACATACGGTTAGAAAAACCCCACTCATTGTCATACCAAGCAACTACTTTCACTAAGTTACCCAACACCTTAGTTTGGGCAGTATCGAAAACGGCTGAGGCTGGATAATGGTTAAAGTCACAAGAGACTAATGGTTCTTCATTAATATGCAAGATTTCACTTTTTGCATTACGCATGATGTCATTGACTTCCGCGGCAGTGGTTTCACGTTGGGCGGTAAAGGTCAAGTCGATTACAGAAACATTCAGGGTGGGTACACGCATAGCAAATCCATCAAGCCTGCCTGCCAATTCAGGGAGAACTAAACCAACGGCTTGTGCGGCCCCTGTTTTAGTTGGGATAATGGATTGGGTTGCTGAACGCGCCCGGCGAAGATCGCTGTGGCTTGCATCCAATAGCATTTGATCTTTCGTATAGGCATGGACAGTATTTAACAAGCCGTAAGAGATCCCCAGAGCCTCATGGAGGGGTTTTACTACAGGCGCTAAGCAGTTGGTAGTACAAGAAGCATTAGACACGATAATGTCAGTTGCCTGCAAAGTATGGTGATTAACGCCGTAAACGATTGTTGCATCCGCATCTTTACCGGGCGCTGAAATTAATACTTTTTTGGCACCTGCATGAATGTGTTTCATAGCCCCTTCGCGACTTGTGAAACGTCCGGTGCATTCAAACACAATATCTACATCCAAACTGCTCCAAGGTAGCAGGGACGGATCGCGTTCAGAAATAACGCGGATAGGATGGCCATCGACAACCAAGTTGTCGTTGTCAATACGCACTTCACTACCAAAACGACCATGAGTTGAATCGTAACGTGTTAAATGAGCAGTGGTTTCTATGCCAGACACATCATTGATTGCGACTACATTAAATTGATTTTGGCGCTTATATTCGTAAATGGATCGTAAAATGCAACGGCCAATACGACCATAACCATTTATTGCGACTCGTATCGTCATATACTTCTCCGAATTACAGGGGACTCTTCTTTTTGAGTCAGTTTTTAAAATGAGCTGTTAACCTAAAAATAACTGCGTTTTAGGCCTAAGAGTTTATCTTTTAGCAATTCAAGATGCGCTCTAGCGTCGTAACAATATTTTCAACAGTAATACCTAGATAATCATAAGCTTGTGCAGCAGGTGCAGAAACACCGAACCGGTCGAGGCCGATTACTGCCCCGTCTAAGCCAACAAAACGGTACCAGTAAGCTGTCGCTCCTGCCTCAACAGCTAGGCGTTTTCGGACTGCTTTAGGTAAGACATGCTCTTGGTAAGCGCTATCTTGAGCGAGAAAGCGTTCACAACAAGGCAAGGAAACAACGCGGATCTTTCTTCCGGAAGCTTGCAATTTACTTGCTGCAGCTAAAACTAGATGCACCTCAGAACCGGTTGCTAACAGAATAGCATCGGGCTGTCCCTGGCAATCACTCAGGATGTAGCCGCCTTTTTTAACATTATCCGCGGTACCGGCACTATGGTTTAGTGCGGGTAAATTTTGCCTTGATAATAATAGGGAAGAAGGGCCTGTATGGTGTTCAAGGGCTTGCTGCCAGGCAATAGCCGTTTCGAATAAATCGGCTGGCCGCCATACTTGCATATTGGGCGTCATGCGGAGCATTGCCGCGTGTTCAATAGGTTGATGAGTGGGACCATCTTCGCCTAAACCGATCGAGTCATGCGTAAAGACATAAATAACTCGTTTTTTCATGAGTGCACTTAAGCGTATGGCGTTTCTTGCGTAATCAGCAAAAACTAAGAAAGTGCCGCCATAAGGAATGAAACCACCGTGCAGTGCTAAACCATTCATGATCGCTGCCATGCCAAATTCGCGAACTCCATAGTAAAGGTAGTTGCCTGAAAAATCATTGGATTTGATTGCTTTAGAACCTGACCAATCGGTGTTGTTAGACCCCGTTAAATCAGCGGAACCGCCTAACATTTCCGGTAAAGACTTGGCGAACTGTTCGATACATAGCTGAGAACTTTTGCGGGTAGCTATTGCTTTATCATTGAGGCGGCATCGCTCCACAAACTCATTGGCGAAAGTGCTCCAATTATCGGGCAGATCGCCGTTAATGCGACGTAGAAATTCATGATAATCGCTTTGATATCGCTGTTGATAATCGTGGCAAAGTCTAAGCCATCGATCCTCATCTTCCTGGCCTTGTTGCACATGGTTCCATTCCGCATAAATGGCTTCGGGGATTATAAACGGCTCATAGGGCCAATCAAAGGATTCCCGGACTTTCATTACGCCTTCGGCGCCGAGTGGTGCACCATGGGATTTTTCGCTACCTGCAACAGGAGAGCCATAACCAATGACCGTTTTGCAAATGATTAAGCTGGGTTTGGACGTTTCTTGGCGGGCTTGGTGGATGGCTTTTTCGACACCTTGTTGATCATGGCCATCAATGGGGCCAATGACTTGCCAATGATAGGCTTTAAACCGCATGGTGGTGTCATCTGTAAACCAAGATTCCACGTTACCGTCGATTGAAATGCCATTATCGTCATAAAAAACAATGAGTTTTCCAAGGCCAAGGGTACCTGCTAAAGAACTCACTTCATGAGAAATGCCTTCCATGAGGCAGCCATCACCAACGAAGGCATAAGTGTAATGATTAACCAATTCAATGTCAGACCGATTAAATTGGGCGGCTAACAATTTTTCTGCAATAGCCATCCCTACTGCATTAGCCAGTCCTTGCCCTAGAGGACCTGTTGTTGTTTCAACGCCTGGTGTATCCCCATATTCGGGATGGCCTGGTGTTTTCGAGTGAAGTTGGCGAAAATGTTTTAATTCATCGAGGCTTAAATTATAACCAGTCAAATGTAACAATGAATAAAGTAGCATTGAGCCATGGCCATTCGATAAAACAAAGCGGTCACGGTTAAACCAGTTGGGGTTCTTAGGGCTATGTTTTAAAAATTTTTTCCAAAGCACTGTCGCGATATCCGCCATACCCAGCGGCATGCCTGGATGTCCGGATTGTGCCTGCTCAACGGCATCAATACTTAAAAAGCGAATAGCGTTGGCTAAATCATTGGAAAGACTCATGGGTTCTCTTCTGCAGTCATCAGGGGCACTATTGTCGCTCAGAAGCCTCTAATCAGCAAGTTGGGTTTCAATAATTGTAGCAATAATGAGCAAAAAAAAATTTAATAAAAAATTTTTACTTAAATTATCCTTTAAAATTTACTTTTTGTCTATTTTTTGGGATTATTGACCAGCTTCAACATAACTTGGGGTTGTATGTCAGCACTTTTGCAGCGATTGCAGTCTCTTACAGATGATACACCCATAACGCATCAACAAATAGGGACAGGAAATTTTTGGGTATTCCGTGATAATTTGGAAGAAAAAGGAGTCGACTTTTTTCAACCCCTTGTCAGAATCCACCTGCTATTGGAATTCGAATACAGTGTGCACTGCACTCATCTTGTCCATAGTTTTGCCCGCAAAACAGAGAAATCGCAAAAGCGGAACCTGAGCGTAAAAGAACAGGAAATGCTTACCAAAGAGCTGGTAGCTGCTTTGGCGATGGCTGAGCTTTTGGCACATATCTATCACTATTATCTTAACGTGCCACGGGAAGTATTGCGGTTGCAGGCTGAACAAAAATACTATCGCAAATTGCTCAGGATGCGTGGCTATGAGTTCAACAACACGGCGAAACTTGATGATGAGCCCACTTATTCGCTTTCACAAGCCATTAGAGGAACCACAGTCAGGTATAACTGGCATCGGTTGTTTACCATCCGCATAAGGCGATTATTTATAACTTTGTTACCGTATCTACAAAATTGGCAAACTTTTTCTAAAGTGATCAATGGGGTTGACCGGTTTCTTGGTCCCACATTGACCTACGTGGCGTGGCTATTCTTTATTCCTAGACTAACGGTTAATTTGGTTTTATTGTTCAAGCATCTTTTCCCCAATAAATGGACGGGAATGGCAGAGAAGGAAAAGCAGCTAGATTGGCTGGTACGCCTTGAAACCCAACTACAGCGCCGCTGGTTCCAATTAGGCAATGATACTGCCTGGTTTACTGGAGGCGTTTTGGGCTGTTTCTTGTTTGTTGGCGCCCTAGCGCCAACGGGCTGGTATGTGACTGTCTCAATCTTTTTCTTTGATGTCATTAATGCAAGTATCCGTGCTGTGGTTGAGATGAAACGAATCCAAAAAATACGTGAGGAATATCAGGTCGTCGCAGCATTCAAACGCAGTAATGGGGCGAGCAAGGAAGAGCTTGATGAGATAGAAGAATACCAAAAGCATTTGGAAGAACGTTTCAGTTTCGAACGAAAGCGAGTGATCCTTGGGATAATCAATACCAGTGCATTATTTTTAGGAATGGCTTGTGCTTTACCCATTTTTGCTGCAAACCCCATAATCCCGCTTATTGGTGCAATATTAGTTGTCACAGTAACATTGGCAAATTTTCTTGCTAACCGATGGATTGATAGCCACTCCCCCTCAAGTAACATCGAGAAAATTAGTGAGCAAGGACAATCTTTATTCGGGAATCGTTATGTGATGTTTCAGCCAGTAATTCCAACAGAAGGGCGTCCGATGGAACCCTCGTCCCGCAATTCGAGCGATGAAGGGCCTTTGGGCGAGCGTGAACTTGAATTTGATACGCCACTTGTTTGATTGGCATAGAGCAACCTCGAATTCAATGCTATTCTTAGCAATTTGGAATTTTGCGAGGTTCTATGTCAGCAGTTAGCCTACCCCAATTCACTTCCTTTAACACAGAACACTTTGTCGAACATCTAGATAAGCTTTTGCAGACTAATTTGGAACAAATCGAAGTGATGTTAAGGGAAAATACCCAGTTTACCTGGAATAATCTCATGAAGCCTCTAGAAGATATGGATGATGCACTTGAACGCTTTTGGGCGCCTTTATCCCATTTGCATGCGGTGGTGAATTCAAAGAAATTGCGCGATTGTTATCAAGCTTGTTTGCCTAAATTATCTGCGTATGAAGCTGCAATAGGGCATAACCATGAGCTCTATAGTGCAATTAAATCGCTAGACAAGACAGTGCTGAATGAAACTCAATGTAAGATTGTGGAAGATGGTATCCGTGATTTTGAATTATCCGGTGTCGCTTTGCCCACGCAAAAGAAACAACGCTTTGAGGAAATTCAAACCCGTTTGTCGCAGTTATCAAATCAGTTTGAGAATAACGTATTAGATGCCACTCAGGCCTTTAGTTTACACATTACTGATGAAAAGCGCTTAGCTGGTTTGCCTGAGCACGCTGTAAATACTGCTTACGAATTAGCTGGAGAAAAAGGGGTATCAGGCTGGATGCTAAATTTGGAGTTTCCTTGCTACCTTGCAGTTGTGACTTATGCAGAAGATCGGGCTTTACGGGAAGAGATGTATTACGCTTTTGCGACCCGTGCTTCCGATCAAGGTCCAAGTGCGGGCAAATTTGACAACACCACGTTGATTGATGAAATGCTGGATTTACGACAAGAAAAAGCCGAGTTACTCGGTTTTGCCAATTATGCCGAATTATCATTGGCTACAAAAATGGCTGATTCTACAAAACAAGTTCTCGATTTTTTGCATGATTTATCAGGACGTAGCCATCATCAAGCTGAAACGGAATTCCAATCCTTGCAAGAGTTTGCCCAGAGAGAGTATGGCATCGATAAAATCGCTCCTTGGGATCTGGCTTTTCTCTCTGAGAAAAAAAGCCAAAAGGAATACGCGATATCCCAAGAAGAACTCCGCCCCTATTTTTCGCTGAATAAAGTGATGGAAGGGTTATTCACGGTAGTGAATAAGCTCTATGGTATGAATATGGAGGAAATCACAGGCGTTGATACATGGCATCCAGATGTAAAATGTTATCGTGTTCTCGATGAAGACATGCAACTAAGAGGATATATCTACGTCGATTTATTTGCGCGTCAACATAAGCGAGGAGGCGCTTGGATGGACTCTTTGCAAAGCCGGCGCAAATTAGCCGATGGCGATATCCAACTCCCTATTGCGACATTAACCTGTAACTTTGCAAAACCCTCCGCGAAGAAGCCTGCTGCTTTATCGCATGATGAAGTGTTAACGTTATTCCATGAGTTTGGCCACTGCTTACATCACGTTTTGACAAAGGTCGATTATTTAAATGCTTCAGGAATTAATGGCGTGGAATGGGATGCTGTTGAACTCCCAAGCCAGTTTTTTGAAAATTGGTGCTGGGAGCACAGTGCCATCCAGCTATTGACTCAGCATGTTGATAGCGGGGAAAAGTTACCCGATGAATTATTTAACAAATTGGTTGCTGCTAAAAATTTCCAGTCAGCGATGGCGATGATGCGCCAGTTGGAATTTGCTTTATTTGATTTTCGCATTCATCAAGAGTTTAAGCCAGGAAGCTCAGGCCTCGTGGCAAAAATCTTAAATGAAGTGAGAAAGGAAACGACCGTTGTTCCGGTTGCGCCCTACAATCGTTTCCAACATAGTTTTACTCATATTTTTTCAGGTGGCTATGCAGCAGGTTATTACAGCTATAAATGGGCAGAGGTCCTTTCCAGTGATGCTTTTTCCCGCTTTGAAGAAGAGGGAATTTTGAACCCTAAAACAGGCCGAGATTTCTTACATTTAATTTTAGAAGTAGGCGGTTCAAAGAAAGCGGCCGATGCTTACCTACAATTCAGAGGACGGCCTGCAACGGTGGATGCATTGTTAAGACACAATGGTATTCACTAGCGTTTAAGAATAACCGCGGTTTATTGTAGACCGCGGTAATTGGTTTTCAAAGCGCAGACCCCGAAATTTTGTTCGCTATAAAGATGTGTTATAATAAAAATGTACACAAAGGGGGCGACCTGGCTTCGACGTGGGTTGCGAAACCTGAGGTGCATGCCGAGAATGAGATCTCTCGTAAATAAGACTCACTAAATATAAATGCAAACGATGAAAACTTTGCTGGTGGAGAAGGCGCTATCGCTGCGTAAGCATTGATAGAAACTTTTCCCCAATCGTGCGCTGCCAAAAACCAGCGCCCCGTTGACCGAGCTCGCTTACCGGTATCGAATCAACGGTCATAAGAGATAAGCTCGCAACTTGGTTAGTCCCGCATCAAGTTGTTAAATCCAGGGAATCGCCGTAAACCATCCTGCCTGTCGGAGGGGCTACGGTTAACTTAATAGACAAGGCTAAGCATGTAGAACTGATGGCAGAGGATTTGCGGACGCGGGTTCAATTCCCGCCGCCTCCACCAATTATCAAAACCATTCCTGACCACCAAAGACCATCATAAACCCCATAAAATCAATACATTCCGCGGGTTTTTAATAACTTTTATGTTGTATTTCATGGCCTATCATTGTCTACAAAATGTCCCAAAAAAGCCCCAAATTTTAATTTAATGCCCCAATAGCGCCCCAAAAATATAGGCCGAAAAAACCTTTAATTTGTTTATCCCAACCCCGCAAACGATACGAGGACGTAAGCCTAACATATACTGGTATTAGCCGACACGAGAATGAAAGCATTGGTTTGTATGAAACTGTCATTAGCGCACAAGAGTATCGTGGCGGAGCTGCCGGATAGGCCGTTGGATAGAACTTAGTTATTACCGCTTTATTTACCTTGATGGCAATTAGTAGTTTCTAGTCTTTTGTACTACTATGCCAATAATTTTAACGTTAACATCATCAGCAACTTTAATGTTCGGCCAATGATCATTTAATGTCAGTAGCTCAAACTCAGATGAGGTATAAGATAATTTCTTATACTGGCAAATAATTACTTCCGATTTACCATCAATCTTGACCGCAACATAGTTGCCAGGTTTTGGTGGTATAGCAGGATCGATGATAAGAACATCATTCACTCTAATTTCAGGGGTCATGCTGTCATCTACCATTTTTAGTGCAAATGTCTGTGCACTTAATTCTGGTAGCAGCTCAGTACTCACAGAAATAAAAATCATACCACCAGACAGCTCTTGTTCACGAATCGTATCGATATATAACTTTGAGTTACCTGCTTGACGATGATCCAAGAGAGGAATTAGCTGGCTTGGAGCCTTTGCTTTTATAATTTGCTTCTCATCCGACAAACACATCAAAAAAGCAGGCGAAACGTCCAGTGCCTGTGCCAGTTGCTTGATTTCTTCTGGCCCAGGAGCACGTGTACCTTGTTCCCAATTGGTTAGGCGGGTTTGTTTCAGATTACCTGCAAGTTCACCGAGTTCTTTTAGCGTTAATCCCTTTGCTTTCCGCGCTTCGAGAATTCGCCTGCCAATTTCTTTTTTAATATTCAACTCAGCCAAGTTCACCTCAAAGAAAAATGAATTATCCATTGATATATCACATTTTGTGATATATAGTGAAGTCTATTCTTCACAGTATGTGATATATATATTTGGTTTTTATAAAGATATCACATTATGAAAATAAAAACGAGGATTAACAGGGATAAGTACCAATGATGGATTTTGTCATTAATGGTGATGAGCTGGCAGCAATGAGTGGTTTACCTCATATCCAGCAATTGGCTTATCTAAGAGGAATCAGACCGTATATGGATGTTAATACAGGAATAACGGGCATCAAGCGCCGAATCAGTTATCAGTCGATCTCTGAACAGCTTTATATCGAGCCACATCAGGGAATTAAAAGCCAAAGCTTTTCTCGTGATCAAGTACGTCGTGCAGTTTCAGGTTTGGAACGTGCAGGCATGATTGAAGTTCAATCTGACGGCATGCAGCTCATTTTAAAATGTCCATTAGCTTCCAGGGATTTTTCTGTTCAAAATAAAGCCGCCATAAACCCGCCACAGAAAGCCACCACAAACCCGCACGATAAAAGCTTTGTAAATAAAGGGATATCGGAGGTTGAGCACACAAATGCCGACATAGCTGAACCCCAAAAAGCCGCCATACCTCATAATGATAATTATTATATTTTTTTATTTAAGCAATTCGAAAAATTTTGGGAACTTTATCCGATAAAAAGATCACAACAGAAAGCTTGGGAAATTTTTCAGCAGCTTAATCCTTCAGAAGATTTAGTTAAACAAATTCTAGCAGCGCTAAAAAGCCAAATTACTTTCATTCAAAAAAAACAAGCTAGAGATCAGTGGGTACCCAATTGGAAAAACCCAGCCAACTGGTTGTCGCAACAATGCTGGAAAGACGAATTAACCATGGAATTGCCACAGGAGGAAAAACATGCAACCAATCAAACAAATTATCCAAAACAACAAGCTACAGACCTCCTCTGGGATTCATGCTCACCAGGCTCAAAAGGCAGTGAAAGGAGCAACGCCAACGTCATCTTCTTCCCAAAATGGGGAAGTAAGTCGTAATCGGATGGACAGCTTATTTCTAAAGTTTGCTGCCTGTTATGGGCATGCTTGGAGAAGCCAATTAAAACATGAGCAATTCATCAGTTTTATGAAAGAAGAGTGGAGTCAAGCGCTTATTGATATCAAAGATACTGTACTTGAATCTGCAATTAAAGTTTGTATGGCCAATAAGGAACTTCCGCCAACGTTGCCGCAGTTTATCGAAATCTGTAAGTCAATTGAGAAGAAAAATGCTGTTTTTAAAGTAACACCTTCGACTAAACCAAAAACACCTGCGATAGCCGAATTTAATCTTTCTCAAATGAAAAAAATATTAAATATCAAATCATAACCACTAGGAGTAAACATGCTTGTATTAACAAGACGGGTCGGTGAGCAGGTCTTAATTGATAAGGGTCAAATCAAAATCAAAATTTTAGGCAAGAAAAATGGCGTTATCGCTATCGGCATTAATGCGCCAATTCATGTTGATGTGGATCGAGAAGAAATTTTTTTGCGCAAACTAGCTACAGCTAAATTTCAGCAAAAAGCCGCTAATGAGGAAAATACAAATGAATAAGAAATTACAAAAACTTGCCAAGATAAATCCTTTGTACCTCTTGCTACTGGTTTTGCCAGTACCTGCTTTTGCGGCAACGCTTGAAGGGGTCATTAATAATGCTGTCAATTTTTTACAAGGTTCCCTAGCTCGAGCAGTTGGAGTAGGTGCAATTATCATCGGTGGCTATTTGTGTATCTGGAAACACCAATTCCCTAAAGAATATTTCACAGCCCTTTTAATTGGATTGGGGCTTATTTTTGGTTCCTCAATGATTTACACCCAATTAGTAAGGTGAGCTAATGACTGAACGAAATTCAATCGAAACTCATCTTGTCTATGGGGCACTGACAAGACCCGCGATGACAGCGGGTGTCACCTTTGAATACCATGCGCTTAACCTCATGGTTTCAGTATGTTCTTTTATTGCCTTAGGCAATTTAGTTTATCTAGGGCTTTTTATTCCACTTCACTGCTTTGGCTGGTTAGTTTGCCGCAAAGACGCGGCCTTTTTTAGCATTCTTTTCAAACGGATAAACCTTCCTGTTATTCCTAATCAACGTCTTTGGGGAGTACGCGCTTATGAGCCTTATTAACCCCTTAAAGACAGCACGCCAAGAAACAAGAATCAGCACCATGTTTCCCATCACGCATTTAAATTCGCCCACTATTTTTGAGTCTCAACATGGCTATTTAGGTTCAATATTAAAAATTGAAGGAATCCCATTCCTCCTAGCGGATGAAGACTATTTAAATCAAATGACCTACCGCTTACACCAAGCCCTACTAACGCTTGATGAACGATTTATCCAATACGTTACTGTCCATCGGCGAAAAGAAGAAACGAATTTAGGTGGGGAATTTAAATCAAGCTTTGCAAAAAGGGTTAACGATAAATATCATGCGCGATTTAAAGGAAAAAACCTTTATCGCAATGACATTTATTTAACGACTGTCCTTAAAGGGGATACCTCAAGCAAAATTGCAAAATCCCTCTCCTTTTTAGAAAAACTTAAAGAATCGAAGTTTAAGGAAGAAAAAGCAAAACGACGTGAAGACAATTTAACTGCTTTAAATACCAAAGTAGAACAATTAAAAACATCGCTTTCAGCATTTACCCCTTATCAACTGGGTGAGAAAGACGGAATCAAAGGATATAGCGAGCTTTTAGAATTTCTTTCCATAGTGATTAACGGCGGAGAAAAGATTCAATTTAAAAAGCCTATCACTTGCCCGCCTTCTTCAAAACACATGGCCAAGGCTTTATTACCAGAATTGATTTATCCTCATGGGCATATCGGCCATTATCTTTCTAAACACCAAATTTTCTTTGGCGAAGCCATTCAATTCCAAGGCGCTAACAAAGACGATACCCGTTTTGCCGCTATGCTATCGATTAAACAATACTGCGAAGAAACAGGAAGCGTTATCTTTGACCCACTGCTTGAGCTTGATTGCGAGTATGTACTGACTCACTCCTTTGCGCCCATACCCAAAGAAGTAGCGCTCGATATCATTAAGAAAAAACGCAGTAAAATGCTCAGTGCAAACGATTTAGGCCGCAGTCAAATAGATGATTTAGAAAAGCTTGAAGACAGTATCGCCAGCAGCTTAAGCCTGTTAGGCTACCATCATCATAGCCTCATGCTATTAGCTTCCACTAAAGAAGAATTAGAAAAAGCGATTCGCCAAGCGGTTAAAGCCTACCAGCTATCAGGAACTGCAGTCATTAAAGAAACCATTGGTGCTGAGCCTGCTTTCTGGGCACAAATCCCGACAAACCATCATTTTATTACTAGGGCTACCCCTGTCACCTCTCATAATTTAACCGATTTATGTTCACTGCATAACTTTGAGGCAGGCTTTTATGATGAAAATCATCTAGGCCAAGCCGTTACCTTATTAGAAACGCCTTCTAAGACCCCGGTGTATTTTAACTACCATTCCAAATCGTCAAAAACAAATCCTGCCAAAGGCCATACCGCCATATTCGGGGCAACAAACGCAGGGAAAAACACACTGGTTGCATTTTTAGATACGCAAATGGGACGTTATAACAATCGCAGCTTTTTCCTAGACAGAGACGAAGCCTCAAAAATTTATGTGCTCAGTGCTGAAAACAGTAGTTATACGGTTATCTCACCTGAATTTGTCAATAAAATTCAAATGAATCCTTTGCAGTTACCCGATAGCCCTAAAAATCGTACCTTCATTAAAGAGTGGTTTGCTGAATTGATTAAGCACCCTAATGAAGCTGATTTACCCAGTCAAATCCGTGAGACAATTAACGAGTGTGTCAATTATTCTTTCGAACAGTTAGAAAAACGCTATCGTAATTTATCCAATATCGCCCGTTGCCTACCGAAAGATTTTCCTCGCTGGCCTGAACTTCGCCGCTGGCTTCGTGCTAGCGAGCAATTCGAAAAAGGGGAGTATGCTTGGATTTTTGATAATGATGTAGATGGCTTAAATTTTCATTTCGATAAGGTCGGTTTCGATATTACCTACCTTATCGATGAGGTTTCCCCGTTAATTTCAACGCCAGTGTATTTGTATTTATTACACCGCATGCGCCAATGCTTAGATGGCAGGTTAACCTCATTTATCATTGACGAAGCCTGGCAAGTGTTTGCCTCCCCTTTCTGGCTTAAGCACTTAAAAAGTTGGGCTGCCACCATCAGAAAGAAAAACGGCCACTTCATTTTCATGACCCAATCACCTGAGTCAGTGATTAATTCTCCCATCGCCTCCGAAATCATTACTAATGTGGCAACCACTATTTACTTTCCTAACCCTACAGCCAACGAGAACGTGTTTAAAGAAAAGTTAGGTTTATCGGAAGTGGAATACCAAACCATCAAAAAGCTCACACCCGAATCACGCTTATTTCTCTATAAACAAGACAAGAAAAGTATCCTTTGCAAACTCGATTTGAAAGATTTGGCCGAGGAAATACGCGTTCTGTCAGCAAATCAAAGGAGTGTGAGCTTATTAGATGCTCTTATTGAAGAAGTAGGCACAAATCCAAACGACTGGTTACCTCTCTTTTTACAGCGGAGTGCCTTATGAGAAAGCAAGTCCCTTATTTTCTTCTCATGAGTTTGTTTTTCGCATCAGAAGTGCAGGCAGACGTGTTGGGTGTTTCTGATGCAGCCCTACTTGCGAAAGTGGCTGAAGAAATAAGTCAGCTTAAAAAAGAGTATCAATTACTGGCTGAAACCTATGACAATGCTAAAACGCAACTCTCAGAACTTAAAAAACTTAAAGATTTAAACACCGGTCATTATGGCTTTGGTAATTTAGCTAACTCCATCGAAGACTTAAAAAACCGCCAATGGTCTCCCAACACATGGGATGAAGCCCTACAAAATATTTCAGGCGGAAACCCTATTCGTTATCAAGAACTCATTAAAGCCTATCAAAAAAATCACCCCACACTCGATGACCAATCTTTTCTTAAAGGGGCTTCCAATGAGCGTCTTACACAATACCAACAAAATAAAGCAGTTAACCAGGTCATCAGTGTGCAAGCAACCTATGCGTATAACGAAATTAACACGCATCTTAAAGCCATTCATGCCTTATCGGCCAATATTGAAAAGACAGCGAATACGAAATCAGCCATTGATTTAAATTCACGGCTTATCGCAGAGCTTGCTTACATTCAAACCGAAAACCTGAAATTACAAACGTTATTAAGCCAACAAGCAAGTGCTAATAATGCCAACGATATCGTATTGGATAGTGAAACGGCCAAATTTAATCGATTGCCTGATGAATAACACGGAGAAGGTTATGCGTTTAAGACTAGTCATGCTCATTTTGATGTTAACCGGTTGCGCTCAACCGCCAGATTTAATGGCCCCTTGTCCTGATTATGGCAAGCACTGTTCACAAACAGCCATTAACACGGATTCACTCGTTTATGAGGAAAAATTGCCATGAAAAGAAAATTAAAGGTCTTGTTGTTAAGCAGCTTCTGCCTTCTAAGTGCCTGTCATCAAGGTTCATTCAAAGGAGTCCCTAAAGAAAAGCAAATTACACATTTACTTAAGGCGTCAAAATCAACCGAAAAGCAATTGGGGCTTTTTACGCCACCCGGTGGGGGCTATTACTTAAGTTGCATGGGAAGTAACGAAGGGAATATTGATTGCCAATCTTTTTTTAACGCGATGGCTCACTACCTTAATGCGTCTACAGAATTTAAAAAAGCCCAATTAACCGACATTACCGACCCATCGCTTTTTACTGCGATTGCACTTGATTATCAAATGGCTTTTTTTAATCAAACGGATGAAGAATGATGGCTAATCCCACTTACGCCAACATCATTGTCGAGCTCACCAATCAAATCGATGTGCTGACCAAAACGTTTGTTTTTAATGGCTATAGCACTTTAGCAAGTCTCTTGGCTAAACCTTTAGCTGGGCTTTGTACTATTTTCATTATTGTTATGGGGTATAGGGTATTACGAGGCCTTACGCAATCGCCCTTGCAGGAACTCACTAAAAGCTGCTTTCGCATCGGCCTTGTCTACCTTTTCGCCATGAACTGGAGCTTCTTCTCACAATACTTTGTCAAACTCTTTGTCGATTGTGCTGGCGAGATAGGGGCTTCATTAATGCAAATTATCCCTTTTAAATTACCCATGAGTGGTGGTGGTATTAATGCAGGATTACAAGCCGTGTTCACTGAAGTCATCCGCGTGGGTTCATGGACTATCGGTAAAGCGTCTCTAAAACATGTTGCACCGGTGTTAACTGGGCTCATGATTTATTTATCAGGGCTTGCGGTTGTAGGGCTTGCCCTTTTTGAAATCATAATTGCTAAACTCATGCTCTCCATTTGCCTAAGTTCGGCCCCTTTATTTTTTTGTTTTACTTTGTTTGAACAAACAAAAACGTTTTTTGACCGTTGGCTAGGTGTTTTAGTCGGCTTTTCCTTAATCCTTGTTTTTGTCTCTTCGGTGGTAGGTTTATGCATGCATTTAATTCACTGGACAATTGGCGGTCATTACGCCACGCATGCAGTCAACATTAGCGCAACCGATTGGATCCCTATCTTTGTTGTAGCTTGTTTGTGTGTCATGGGGCTTCTTGAAATCACAGGGATTGCTAAAAGCATTGGTGGTGCCTGTTCTACTAGCACGGGTTCGGCCATGGTTGGTGGCTTTATCGGTGGTGCATTGGGTGCCTCAACCCAAGGAAAAAATATAAGCCAAAAAGCAATTAATCTAGCTAAGAAAGCCGGCTCTTATGGTCTTGCAAGCCTAGGCTTCCCCAGCACCAAAGCAACGCAAACCATGTCAAGCATTCGAAATCAAATGCGAGGTCATTCATGAAGCGATTAAGTTCAAGCAAAAACACCCTCAACCATTATTTTAAGCAAGCCAAAACTTGGGCTGATGATAATTTCGCGCGTATTGAATTGTCGCGTCAGCGTTATCAAATGGCTTTCATGCTGGCTATGGTGCTAAATGTCTGCTCGATAATTACCATTGCCATTTTAGCTAACTTGCAAACGTTAGTGCCCATGATGGTGCACCATTACGAAAGTGGGGTAACTACTGTAGAGCCTCTCACCCAAAGCAACGCTCCAATTAATCGCACGCAAGTAGAAAGTGATCTCGTTCGTTATATTACGAATCGGGAAAGCTATGATTTAAGCTCCTACCGCGCGCAATTTGAGTTAGTCAGCTTACTTTCTAATTATGAGGTCAATAACGATTATTTACGCGAACAAGCCAAAACTTCCGAAGAAGCGCCTATCAATCGCTTAGGGGCAGCCGCTTATCGAACAGTGCATGTCTATAGCATCAACTTCTTAGATAACCTCATTTTTAATGAAAAGGATTTGCCTAAAAATCACCAAAATCTCGCCGAAGTCGTGTTCACTTTAACCGATACCGATAAAGCCACTGGTAAACAGAGTATTACCCACTACAACGCGCTTATTTCCTGGCGCTATACCAAACCTTCGGATGCACCCGATGTGCGTTGGAAAAATTGGGATGGGTTTCAAGTAACTCGCTATAGCAAACAACTTCGTAATGTCTGAGGCCGCCGCCATGAATAAATTACTTTTGACAAGCGTCATTACCTTAATTCCCCTCATAAACTATGGGGAACAAACCCCGTTAGCGTATAAGGAAGATGCGCGGATTAAGTATGTGAACTACCAAGACAATAACGTGGTTAAGCTTAAAGCCTCTACTTTTGCCGCTACTCAAATTTTATTTAGTGAAAAAGAATCTATCCTTGCTGTGGAAGGTGGGGATACTAGCAGCTGGATGGTGACCTATCATGAGCATTTGCCCAATATGATTTTTGTAAAGCCTACCACGCTCAATTCAAACACCAACATGACTGTCGTCACCAATAAGCACAATTATTACTTTAACGTATCGAGCAATACTCGTCTAATGGGAAAACCTAGCCCTCCTGTTTATGCGATTAAATTTAATTACCCAAAAGATGAGCAAGCTCAAAAAGAAACGCAACGAAAAGAAGCCCTTTTGCAAAAAGAAAGCCTTAAAAAGAACAAAGACAAAAAGCAATTCAATTGGAATTATCGCTTCAGTGGTAACAGTCAAATTAGACCTGTGCACGTGTATGACGATGGGCAATTTACCTATTTCGAACTCAATAAAAATCAGCCTGTTCCCGCTATTTTCGCTGTTGAGGATTCACAAGGCAAAGAAGCGATTGTTAATACGCGCCGTCAAGGCGATACCCTTATTATCCATCGCTTAGCACCGCAATTTACTTTAAGAAATGGAAGCCTCATCGCTTCAGTGTTTAATAGCAATGAAATTGCCCGAATCAAACAAGGAAGATAACAATGAATGACGAAGTCTTACATGATAACGAGGAGAACCCCTTTATCTCTCTTTCGCAAGTGACTCCCAATAAAAATACATCCAAGCCCTTGAACCTAAAGCAACTATCTCTAATTATGTTATTGGGTCTAGGAGTAGTTACTTTTTTCTTTTTTCCAACCTTTGAAACGAAAGCAGAAGAAGTTAGCGAGCCAATGAATGAACAAAAAGAATTAACCCTTTCACAAAATCTCGATTTGATCGAACAAATGAAGCATCAAGCTAAGGAAAAAGAAAAACCCCTACAAACTATTTTCACTCCTATCGAAAAGCCTAATAAAGCTAGTCCCGTTCATACCAAATTAAGCAAAGAGCTATTAGCGAGAATGAATGCACCCACCACTTTCTTTGTTTCATCGGAAGCAAAGCACTCACAAAGCCTTAGAGAAACCTCGCAAACCACTGCGTCGTTAATTTCTGGTGATAACCCCGATGTGCAATTTTTAAATCAGCAAAATGAGATTACTTCCGTTAGTGCTACAACACTTGCCCATCCTTATCACACCGTCCCTGCTGGTGAAATGATTTCAGCCACGCTAGAAACCGCTATTCATTCCGAATTACCGGGTATGGTAAGAGCGATTACCACGCGTGATATTTTTTCCCTTGAAGGTCAAAACTGCTTAATTCCGCGTGGCTCTGTTTTAGTAGGGCAATTTAATTCATCCGTGGTCGAAGGGCAAAGTCGGATTCTAGTTGTCTGGAATCGCGTGCAATTGGCCAATGGCGTTATCATTAGTTTAAATAGTCCAAGTACTGATCGCATTGGACGAGCTGGCATTGGCGCTGATTACATCGACAGACACTTTTTTGAACGGTTTAGCACCAGTGCCTTGCTGTCAGTCCTAGGTGCCTATGCTGCAAATAATAGTGTTAATGGTCAAGATGAATTTAATTCCCGTTCACAATATCGCATGGCCATTGCCTCAAGCTTTCAACAAGCCTCAAACCAAGCACTTCAAGAACGCTACAACATCAAACCTACCTTGCAAATTAATCAGGGCACACAAATTAATGTCTTTGTTGCTCACGATTTGGATTTTTACTCCATCGCTTCACGTATTGGGGGTAAATCATGACAGAAAACAAAGCCTTTTTTGCACCCGGCTCTCAAGGTTTACTCAAACCTTTAGAACCTTGGTTAACTGACAAGCAAGTCTCAGAGATTTTAATTAATCAACCAGGTGAAGTCTTTATTGAACGCTTAGGTGAAATGCATCGCTTTGAATTGCCAGTTTTAGATAGCCTACATTTAAAACGCTTATTCACCCTTATTGCCAATGAAAATAGTCAGGTTATTAACGAATCATGGCCTCTTTTATCAGGAAACTTAAGGGATGGCTCTCGCGTTCAATTGGTGATTCCTCCGGCCGCAAAAGAAATGACGTTATCCATTAGGCGTCAATCGATTGCGAGCCACAGTCTCGCTGATTATGAAGCGGCTTCTTTTTTTAGTAAGGCAAAGCCTTTTTCGTTAAGTAAAGTGAATGATTTATTATCGGAAAATGACCACCAATTACTCAAGCTTTATCATCAGCAACAATGGGGTGAATTTATCGTACTTGCCATTCTTGCTAAAAAAACCATTGTCATTTCAGGTGAAACCTCTTCCGGGAAAACTACTTTTTTAAATGCCTGCTGCCATCATATCCCCAAACATGAACGCCTTATCACGCTTGAAGACACCTTTGAAATTAATTTACCTCATTTAAACAAAGTGAGCCTTCTAGCCCCAAAACTTCGTGAAGGGGCTGCAACAGTTACCATGCAAGATTTAGTGCAATGCTCATTAAGGCTAAGACCCGAACGACTTATTATGGGTGAAATTCGCGGTCGTGAAATTTTAGACTTCATTAATGCCTGTGCCACCGGGCATGAAGGCTCGATGACCAGCATTCACGCTTCTAATCCACAAGTCGCTTTTATGCGCATGACCCAACTTTACAAACTCAATAATGTCCCTTCGATGCGTGATGAAGACATTTTACGCGAACTTAATGAAGTCATTGACATCATTGTTCAATTGAAGAAAACGCCTGCTGGAAGGGCGGTCACTTGGGTCTACTTCAAGCTTGCTTCCAATAAAAATACTGCAACACAATGAGGTAAAACATGAAAAAACTAATCCTTTACTTTTCCTCTTTCTTAGCAAGCGTGCCGCTTGCCCATGCGGATGACCAAGAAATCTGGCAGCGCATTGGCTGGCTACAGGAGCAAGTCATTATACTCAGCCAACAAATAGCTTCCATTGGTCAAGGCTCCCAAGGCCTCCCTGGTCCTGAAGGCCCTCAGGGTGTGCCGGGACCACAAGGTCCGCAAGGCCCTCAAGGCCCAGAGGGTCCTCCTGGTTATTACATCGCAGGAGAGGGCATTAAAATTGAAGGTGATGTTATTAGTGCTATTACAAAAACTCATGAGTTAGGTGATATTTACCAGGGGGGGATTATTTTTTGGTTAGATGAAACGCGCCAGCATGGCCTTATTGCAAGTCTTAATGACTTAAATAACTACAAGGGCACCCAATGGCGTAATGGGGCAAGCGGTAATAAAGTCACTAATGCACGTGCTGATGGGATAGGAGCTGGGGAAAGTAATACTCGACTCATTATCGCTCAACAAACCATTGATAATCAAAAGGGGAATTTTGCTGCATTAATTGCTGCACGCTACAGTGTACTAGAAGACGGCGTTACGCCATGCTCTATACCTGCAAGTCCTTACGAAACCTGTTATGGCGATTGGTACCTGCCTTCGATTTATGAATTGAGCTTACTCAAAGCCAATTTACAACCCCGAGGTGTTGCCCACTTTGCACCAGAGTATTACTGGAGTTCGACTGAAGCCGATGTGAGCAATGCTTGGCTACAAAATTTCAGTACAGGCGATTTAGTACAAAGTGACAAATCAAACACCTTGGGGCATGTGCGTGCAGTGCGTAAATTCTGATAAAAAACGATATGGGCTCATTGGAATTATTGCTTTACTGATTATCAGTGAAGCAATAAGCGCTTTGTCGCTTTATTTCTTAAATGTTAAGAATACCCCTTATCCGTGGTCAGTATTGACTATTTTGTCTCATGGGTATTATTTAGAGGTGATGGTCGGTAGTTTTATTGTTTTATTTATTACCATATCGCTTATCGCGTATTTTAAAAGAGGTTTTTTTCGTTTTTTAAGCTTCTTACTTTTTGCACTGTTTTTTCTATCTATCTTAAGTTTTTTTATTAGTAAGGGCCTATTTGCCTTAATTTTTGATGATTCAATAAACAATTTCTCAATCATTACGCTATTCGCTAGCTTAGGCTCGGACTCATCGGATTTAAATGGCTTTTGGATGGTTCAGTTTGCTTCTTTCCTACTGATAGTCTTATTACCTATTTGTTACTTCTTAGGAAAGCTAAGGCCTTCCGATACCGTACTCGGTGACGCGCATTTTGCCAATGCGTTTGAAATCCAGCAAGGCGGATTCTTTAAAAAAGAACAAGAGAGTTTAATTATCGGCTTGAAATACGGCGCACCGCTTTATTCGAATGGCTTTGAGCATGTCTTAGTATTTGCCCCATCAGGTAGCGGTAAAACACGCTCTATCGCTATACCTAATTTATTTCATTACCCTTATTCAGTCGTGTGTAATGACGTTAAGTTAACCTTATTTGAGACCACATCAGGCTACCGGCAAAAGGTATTAGGACATACTTGCTACTGTTTTGCACCTGCTAATAAAGACGGGAAAACGCACCGCTATAATCCCCTTTCGCTAATTTCGAAGGATAAAAACCATCGCATTACTGATATTCAGCGCATCGCTCATATTTTGATACCTGATAATCCAAAATCAGATCCCATTTGGACACAAGCAAGTCGGAAGCTATTTAAAACATTACTACTGTATTTGCTAGATTCATCGGAACATCCAACAACTCTAGGGGAAATTAATCGGCTGGTAAAACAACAGCAATTTGATTATTGGTTGCAAGAGCTACTGGATAATACTGACCATCTCGATCCAGAGTTTTATCGCAATGGTTATTCCTACATCAATAACCATGAAAAAACGCGAAGCTCCATTTTAGAAACCTTTTCTGGTTATTTTGAGTTATTTGATGACCCTATCATTGATGCAGCCACCAGTGAATCTGATTTTGATTTAAGTGATTTACGTCGTAAGAAAATGACTATTTATATCGGTTTTACCGATGAGGATATGGAACGATTAGCACCAATACTTACTTTGTTTTGGCAACAATTAATTTCAGTAATGATTAGAGAAATCCCTGATCCGCAAAAAGAACCTTATCCATTACTTTGTTTAATTGATGAATTTTCATCCTTAGGACGCATTGAACGTTTACGTCGTTCCTTAAAGTTGCTGCGGGAATACCGAGTGCGTTGCATTTTGTTGTTTCAATATATTGCCCAGACTTATGAGAAATACAGCCATGATGAGGCGCGTGCGTTTACCAACATTAAAACAAAGATTGCTTTTGCAACTGAGGATATTAATGATGCCGAGTTTATTAGCAAGATGCTAGGGACTCAAACTAAACGTATTGTTACTTGGGCAACATCTCATCAAACCCAGGGTACAAGTAGAAGCAGAAATATAAGCTATCAGGCGATCCCACTTTTGCGAGCTGATGAGGTGATGAAGTTGCCCAAAGATATTTCCATTATCATGCGCTCAGGCTTTGCGCCTATTCAGGCAAAGCAATATGTTTGGTATCAATGTGAAAAGATGAAAAACCTCGTTGCGCACTCTATTGACGTCCCTAAACAAGAGATTAAGAAAAATATCTTCGTTAAAAATACTGAGAGCTACTCAATAAGTGAAACGTTTTAATTGTTTTTATCAGTTAGATACTTACTGATAAGGCTTTGTGGATGACACTTATTAAATAGCTTTGTATTATCCTCTGTCCTAAAGCAGGCCAATTGGAACTTAATTGAAGAGTCATACATGGATATCGTGAGCATTACTTTTGAAGAAAAATTAATTTTTCAAATTAAAGGCCCAGATTGTTACTATTGTTTCCCAACAAGGAGCCTAACATGGAGAAATTTCCTTTGGGATTAGTGTGCCTAAAGCTATTCATGTGGATAGGGAAGAGATTTATCGTCAGAAAAAATCCGAAAATAATAGAAATAGTTAAGAACTAAACTCCATTAATTCTCTTGTTTTTAGAAAAGAAATGAGTATTAATTTAAAAATTTGAAAGGCGGTAAAAAATGTCTCCTGAGCTTCAAAGAATTTTTGATGTAATACTGCATCATGTGGCTAAGTCATTTATTCATTTTAATTATTCTGTAACTTTCTTTGAGATGTTACAAAAAAATCAGCATTTTTCTATACCTAAGACCCATTTTATCATGGACATGCATGAATCAAATTTTAACTACAGTGTCCAATGTTTAATAAAATTATATGATCAGCAGAGGGATGCTCTTGGGTTATTTGGCTTCTTAAGAAGAATTAAAGAGGAAATTTCGCTTTCCATGGAAACATATTTAGATTGTATCGATGCAGATTTCAAGGCACTCGAGTACATTGATCTGCAACGGCTTATAAAAAAGCTCAAGACAATACGTGATAAAAAACAATTCCATATTGATAGAAGAAATGTTCTGGGTCCGATTTTAATTGACCCGGAAACAAATACGCCTATAACCATGTCCCTAGAAGAAATAAAAATTTTACTTGATCGAGCACTCAGTATTGTCTCAAACTATGAGAGGTTATTCGAGAAGTCAATTAAAGCATGTATTGATATGCCTAGCGGTATAGAGGAAGTTATGAGCTTGTTGGAAACGGTGTGCTTTAGTAGTGAAAGAGAATCGACTGCTTTCTATTGAATACTCATTTAATTTATTCCTTACTACGTGTATGTATTTGTTGAGATGCAATTTTTAACTTATTGATAAAATGCGGCAATTTCTCCTGAAGTTGGATAAAAAGTTCTTTATTACTAGTTATCTCCTTGCTTTTAATTTCCAAAATTGTGGCTAATTGCTCGGCTTTAAAACCTGTGACTTTTTTTCTTACTGAGTGTAAGTGCTCAAAATCAGCTAAGACAGGGTAAGTTACTTTAAGCTGGTTAAAAATCTGTTGTTGGTGTTTTTTTTGTAGATTTTCAATTTGTTGCACTACCTCTGTTGGGTTTTTATTATTTTGGCTACATAGTCTCGCTATATGGATGTAATCTTTTTTTACATCAATTGAAAGTGCTTTCGCTACCGATTCTTTATTAGGTTTTATGTGAGAGGGTAATTCAACAATCGTTTTAATGGCCATATACCGTTCATAACGGTCGCTTCCTTGCTGAAGTTTATCTTTTATCGATGGCGATAGATGAGGCTGCTCTTTTACCTTCATAAATAATTCATAAGCTTTTTTGTTCATCTCAGTTATTCGATTATAAAGTGAGTCAAAAATAGGCGATTTGGTTTTATCAGTGCCTTTAAAACCTTCTTTTTCGAAAATCGATATTTCCTCTTTAAGCACTGCTTTATTATCTAAATATGTAGCTAGCTCGTTTGCCATAGCCCGCGCTTTCTCTCGTTCAGCTTGGTTTTGCATTTTTTCTTGGGCTTTCAAATAAGTTTCATAGTTAATAAGATAATTCCAGCTTTGTTTTACTTTTTGGCCGATATCAGTAATACGATTAATCACTCGCCCAATTAATTTATCAGGGTCAAAGCCTACGCGGATCGCATAGTCCAATGGCCAATCAATGACATTATCTTTTGTTTTTGTGCGAGAAAGCGTTTCAGAAAGGGCCTTTAAATCAGGATGATTATTTTTATCAGCATAAAGTGCGAGTTTTTCTCGATGACGAGTCATTGCGACAAAACTTAAGTTTCTATCCCAGTACTTACTATCAATAAGCACACTAGCTTTATCAACTGTCATTCCTTGGGATTTATGCACTGTTAGCGCATAACCGTAATCAATGTATTTGTAGCTTTTAGGAATAGTTACCTGTTCACCACTATCTAAAATGGCGGTAAATTCTTTGTCATTAATCGTACAAATGGTGGCTAAATCACCATTCCTTACACCTAAATTTTTATCATTCTGGCGCAAAAGTATGCGCTCGCCAACTACTAATTTGATTTCACGTTCGCTATTGTCTTTGTAATAACTATATTCACTAGTACCAAGCTGACCAGCTTCTTGCAAAGCAATTCTTGCTTTGTCATTTAATGCAGAGACTGCTTTACGCGTAAAAGCAAGCATTACATGATTTCTAAGCCCACACTCTTTGACGCTATGAATCCAGTCCGAAACGATATGCTGTTTAGCATTTATTTCATCCTTTTCTAAATGCACTGCGCCTTGTTTGATATAATGGGCAAGAGCAGCATCAACTTTGCCTTTGGCTAAATCAAGACTTGCTTGTTTATCTCCGGGATTCTTTTGCCTTCGAATATTATCTAGCTCGATATAACCAGTGTGCTCGGCGATACCACGAAAAATTTCACCTTTCTGTATGGGCTTTAATTGGTCAGGGTCACCGACTAATATCACCTTACATTTGGCCTTATTGGCTTCATCTAGTAAATAAGCCATATTGGCAAAATCAACCATGCCGGCTTCATCTATGACTAAAACATCATGCCTGGTAAATTTAAGCATTTGCTTATCTAGGCGATATGTCAGTGAAGCAATGGTGGAGGACTCTATACCTGTATCCGCTTGCAGCGCTTTGGCCACCTTCCCTGATAAAGCGGCTCCAATAACCCGACAATGGTTTGTTTCATAGTACTCTTTTAGAGGCTTTAATAAATAGCTTTTCCCCACACCTGGACGACCAATCAAAACACTAATATTTTCACCTTGGGTGATAAAAGAAAATGCCTCCTTCTGCTCTTCGTTTAAACGATAACTTTGAATGAATGGTTCTATGTCATTGTTAAATACAAATGAGCGACGCGCTTGTAATTGTTCTACATTAGTTAATAGCTTAGCTTCTGCAAGGTATTGATACCGCGTGGTGTAAGAATCAATACCTTGATGATTAACCCCTAAATGAATGACGTCTTTGTGAGCGAGTAACCGCTCCACTATGGCCAAATAAACTGAGCTATTTATTTCTGACTGTAAAGTTTTAAACAAAAGCCGCTCAATGTCGCGACGCGTGAAGACACTGTTTGTTAATGAGATTTGATTAATTAAGTTATCTAAATCATGAAGGGCTAGTTCTTTACGCCCTTCTCGAATTAATTCGTTTTCTTCGTGAAGATAGTGGTTACTTCCCTCACGCATACGGCCTGCATGTCGTTCGCTAATAAGGTGATTTAGGTCAACTGCCAAATCAATGTCTTTTTCCTGAAAGTAAGCATTTTGAAATTCACGCCATTGTTCATGCCAATAATCTCCTTCGACAATTAGCCCTTTAGCAAACTGAGGATTTAAATCCCGTGCTTTATATTTTGAGAATTGATTGCCTTCAATACGGCGAAGCGTTACCAGAATATGGGCATGTGGATTGCCATCATTACCGTCATGAATAGCCACATCACAAGCTAAACCATTTTCAACAAAATGCAATTGTGCAAAACGACGAGCCAGTTCGATGTGCTGAACGCGATTGAGTTCTTTAGGTAATGCTAAAACCACATCCTTGCACAGTTGTGAGTTAATGCGGTTCTCAACTCGCTCGACCTCATTCCACAAAAATTCACGGTTTAAAAATTTTTGCGACGTGCCAGGTGGCAACAAAATTTCAGAAAACACGACCTCGCTACGATTAGAAAAATCATAGTTAGTTCCTATTCTCTCATCAAATAGCTTGGATGCAGTGCGATAAGCACTTGCGGCTACGGCGCTATGTCCTTTAGAGCGCGAGTGTATGGAAACACGAGCGAAAGCGATAGCCATAGCTCATCTTAGCAACACAAACGAAGTTTGTATATTGCGCCCTTAGCTTTCGCTTCGGGATAGATGGAATTCGCTTTGCTCATATATTTTTTTGATATTGAATTCGGAGATCGAAGGAGTTATGCTGTTTTTGAGACTATTCAATTTGCGGAGAAAAAAATGTCAAAGAAGACAGTATCGCAAATGGAAGCTGAACTCATGGATAAAATTCAAAAAGCTCAAGAAAAACTTGAAGCCCTTCAGCAAAAACATAAGATTGCAATCGGTGATCTTGCTTATAAATATAATCTTCATCAATTTGATATGCAGCAATTGGACTTATTCTTTTCCAAAATTTCTGCGGAGCATCTTTATGGACATAGTTGATGAAATTAAAACTCAAAAGCAAACTATTGCGCGTTGTGAAAAAAACCTCGCTCTGGAAAGACTCAAAAAAAGACGGGCTGATACTAGGCGTAAAATTGAGTTAGGTGGGTTAGTGGTTAAATCGGGAATGGGTGAATATAACAAGGCAATCATTTTAGGTGCATTAGTATACGGAGCTGAGGCAATACAAAATGATTCACACTATAAAGTATTATTTAATTCTATTGGAAACAAATATTTTATAGAAAAGTGACTCTAAATTTTTATTTATTACAAAAAAGGCAAATTAAATCATCCATAGTTCTCTTACAGTTAAAAATGAGACTTAAGTCTTTTGAGAATATTATCCACAATTTTGTGGGAGATAAAGTTGTGAATCATAGTCTAAAAAATCGAGATTTTCCTGATGTTAATCAATTTTGGGTGTGAAATTGAACTGTAATTAGCTATCAATAAACAACGATTCATTTACTTGCGGTTTTAAGCCAGTTTTTGACATAGATTACTGTTTCCTCAATGACTGAAACGGCTTGTTTATAGAGTTTATCGAATAGTTCTCGTTGACCTGATTTCCAGTAGCGCTCTAAATATTGGCAGGCATATTTCATGCGAATTGTACCCACATACACTGCGCCACCTTTTATTTTGTGCGCGAGTTTTTCGACTTGCTCATAATTCTGAGCAGCAAAGGCAGTTTGCATTTTAAGAAAGTCTTCGGGGACTGCTTTGTCGACTAGGTTTTCTAATAAATCAATAAGAATTGATTTAGATCCTAAATTTTTTAATGCTTGTTCAATTTCAAGCAGTGGATATTGCTCTAGCTCAAATAATTCT
This sequence comes from Legionella micdadei, assembly GCF_000953635.1. Lineage (NCBI taxonomy): Bacteria > Pseudomonadati > Pseudomonadota > Gammaproteobacteria > Legionellales > Legionellaceae > Legionella > Legionella micdadei. Next base: position 3,074,682 of record NZ_LN614830.1, on the reverse strand, counting down.
TCTTCGGTATCGGGTAAATCAAGTTTGGCTAAATTTTGAGGCTCTACTGCAGCTTTTTCTTTTCTAATAAATCCATTAAGAATATTGGATGCATGGTTTTGTGTAATGGGTTTTGACAAAACTGCATCCATACCTGCCTCAACACAACGTTGCTTATTTTCCTCTGCTGCATGTGCTGTTAGAGCCACAATTGGAACATGATCTGAATCCTTCTCTCTTTTTCTAATTTCTCTGGTTACTTCATAACCATCAGCTCCTTGACCAAGCCCTATATCCATAAAGATTAAATCATAGTGGTTGAGATTAACTTTATTTAAAGCTTCTTTTCCATTGGATGCCAAATCAACTGCACAGTTCATTGAAGAGAGGATGGTTTTCACTACTTTTTGAGCAATAACATTGTCTTCAACGACTAAAACTTGCGTTTTCTTACTGGTTCCTTCTTTATTTTTGTTATCTTCAGTGGAGTTAGAGTTAGAGGGTAGACTGTGTTCTTTATATGAAGGAAAATGGTTATCAATATCGGTTGCATCGGCTAATAAGGGCTCTTGCAAAGGAATAATGCAAGTGAAAGAAGTACCTACACCAACTTGACTATTCACTGAAATTTCAGCCTCTAATTCATCAATAAATTGCCGGACTATGTATAAACCTAAGCCTGCTCCTTTATAAATGCCTTTATAGGAAGGAGTAAGTCGCTTAAATTGCAGGTAAATATCCTGTTGTTTTTCTGGGGGTATGCCAATTCCAGAATCACTCACCTTTATTCGGATGATTAACTGTCTGTCATGTTTTTTAGCTAAATCAGCCGTTAGGGTAACATGACCTGCATTTGTAAAATTAAGTGCGTTTCCAACTAACTCTAGGATAACTCGATGAATCCTGATTTTATCGCCAATGACATATTGTGGAAGATTTTCATCGACAAGAAAATGAAGCTGTAATTTTTTTGCTTTTGATTTTGCTAAATTAAGATCGATGACATTCTTTAATAAAGCTTTTAAATCAAATTTTTGCCTAAGCATCGGGATTTCACCAGAGCTTACACGAATTGCTTCTAACACATCGTCCATTAAATCCAATAAAGCATGACTGGATGCAATTAAATTGTCAGCATATTCTTGCGTGTGTTGCTCTTTTGACTCGCTTTTAAGAATTTCAGCAAAGCCAACAATTCCAGAAAGAGGGGTGCGAATATCATGACGCATGTTTTCAAGAAACTCAGTTTTAGCAAGACTTGCAGCTTCAGCTTTTTTTTGAGCGTTCACTAAATCATGTTCTAATATTTTCTGCTCAGTGATATCCATTGAGGTACCGATTATGCCAACAATCTCATTTTTTTCATTATATAAAGGGCTTTTGATGGTGAGTTCGGTAATGATCGAGCCGTTTGCTAGTTTTGCTGTTTCTTCCCTCTTATAGGTTTTATTCTCTCGCATCACTTCTAAATCGAGGTCGCGCCACTCTTGAGCGAATTCTTTCCAGCACAAATCAAAATCTGTTTTCCCTATGATATGCTCAGGCCGCTCAAAACCTGCCATTTGAGCCACAAATTGGTTACATCCCATGTAGTGGCCTTCGGTATCCTTCCAATAAATGGCGCCAGGTAGGGTGTTTATGATGGTATTGATGTAGGTTTTTAATGCTTCATTTGTTCTATTTATGAGCGTCAATATAACCACATAGATTGTCCCTGTATAGGAAGCCGATAGCATGTATTCTCGGTGTAGCTCCTTGTCGCTAAATTCTGAATGCTCAAAAAAAGATGCAGTTGCCCGTTGAATTAGATTCAATACCCTATTTGTATCAAGATGTAAGAACTCTAGTGCTTCTGTAAAAGATTTTTTATCGTAAGAAGAGAGTTTTAAAAGAGCTTCTTGGTTGGTTTTAAGAATAACTTTTTGAATAATATGGTTTTTATCGATAAAGAAAACAATTTTTTCAGACTCTTTAGGGGAAGAAAGAAAAAATAGGCTATCAAGGCTTTTTATCACTGATTGATTAATTGGTGCATGATTGTCCATCAAAAATCCTTAACTTTTTCATTACCCAGTGATGATGCGAGTAAAGTTTCGATATAGGATGCCACTTTTTCCATGGTATTATGCTGATGAAATTCATGATAAGTCATGTGAAGATGAAATTTCTCATTGATTGTCGCCAAAAAATAATACATGGATAAAGAGGATATTCCATGAGTCCAAAATTCTTCTGTAATCAACGCATTGTCACCTGTAATATTAAGCCACATTTGCTTTAGTTGTGATAGCACTGAACCTTTATCTTGATTATAAGTATAGGCTTTCGGTAGAGATAATTTTTTTTTGTCCAGTTTACCGTTCACCGTTTGAGGCCATTTTTCAACCCATATATAGATAGATGGATTTACCCAGGCCATAACATGTTTTTTGACATTCATCTTGATGTGATCAAAATAGAACTGTTGAACCCATGGGCTAAAAGGTTCTCGGCAATAGGGGTGAAAAGAGTCAATTTTCTCTTTTTCAAGAGGGCGTATTAATGATGGGTTATCAGAGAGGGGAATGAATAGCGCTTGTAAATACCCCTGTGGTGCATTACTTTGATATTGAATAAAGGTTTCATAACCTTCAATTCTATGGTGCAATAGTGAAGAGATAAGTTCCTTCTTTTTATCCTCCAAGGGGAAAGTGAAATTTTTTAGTAGGCTATTAATGGATAAATTTTCGCACAGATTATCAAGATAATCATAAGGGATGTTTTGGATTTTTATCGGTTTTGGTTCCTGATTGATTAAACTACTTAAGTCATTTTCATCACTTAATTCATTGAACCCTTTAATTTGGTATTCAACTTGTTTCACTTCTTTTTCAATGTGTAGTATTACATCATAGCGAAAATAATTAAGCTCATTTAGATAAGTACCCTGTTTAACATTAATATCAACCCAACTTATGCGCTTAACTTGTTCTTTTAATGCATAAAAGAATAGGGGGGATAGAACAATTTCAGCATCTCTTGATTTGTAAAATAAATGGGACGGGCATATTTCAGTGTTTTCGGGATGATGACAAAAATGTTTAATTGTAAGAAACACATCTAACAACTCGAGTGAGCGCACATCACCAATCAGTACAGAACCACCTGGTTTTGTGGCTTTGATGAGTTGTTTTAGTGAATCAACCAGTGATTTTATACTGGGCAAATATTGAATTACTGAATTAACAATAATACAGCTGTATCGATTTATTTCATGAATATTAATAATGGATTCGAGTTTAAAGCCAATTTTGGCTAATTGGGCTTTGGGAACTATGGATTTGACATAATCGATTGCTTTCTGGGAGATCTCAACTAATGTGACTTGCTGTGCTTTTGGTAGATAGTCTAAAAGTAAACTGCCAGTACCACACCCAACTTCAAGCACATCGCTTAAGTCTGCATTGTGAATATATCGTTTAATATTAATATAGGATTCAGCAAGTTCCTCTGGTTCAAACACTTTCCCTGTAAAAGAGTTTTGCCAACCGCAAGTATTTACAATCTTATTTTCAAATTTTTTTGCATTAGTATAGGCTTCATCATAGATTTTTTCCATGTAAAAAGAGGAGTCTTCACTGACAATATGAGAATCGTGAGAAAAAAAAGACTCTTCATCAATTTCGACATAAGCGGCTAATGTTTTGTAATAATCGTTATGCTCGTGAATTTTTACAACAGCTTTTTTCACAAAAATTTCTTGTTCAATGGTTGATTCGATTTCGCCTGCTTCAATGCGAATACCCCCAAATTTTAATTGATCGTCTTTTCTCCCCACATAGCAAATAGTGTCGTTATCTGTTTTGATAACGAGATCACCTGTTTTATAAAAGCGGTCATTTTCGTCAAAAATAAATTTGCTATGAGTCCGTTCTTCATCATTCAAATAGCCTCTCGCGACACCCAGTCCACCAATATAAAGTTCGGCTTCGGCCTGGTCGGAATCCTCCTCGTACACAAGTTTAAGACTAGTGTTTGCAACAGGTTTTCCTAAAGGCACAGATTCTGTGGTTATTGGATGTTTTAAATGATAAATCATTGACCACATGCTAGTTTCGGTTGGTCCGTAAACATTCCAAACATTTCCTTTTTCATAATGAAGTTTTAAAGCAAGGCTAGTTTTAAATTTTTCACCGCCTACTAAGAGTCGTGTTAACCCATTATTTGTCCAACCATTTTTCAATAATATTTCCCAAGTCAATGGTGTCGCTTGCATAAAGCTGATCTCAAAGTTCTTAAGGTATTGTTTTATCCTTTTTCCATCTGCAACAACGCCGTGTTCGGTAAGAACAATAGAAGCACCAAGGGTTAATGGCATTAATAATTCTATTAATGAAATATCGAAAGTGTAATCAGTAATTGCAAGAAATAAATCATTATTTGATAAAGACAAGGTTTCAATTAATGAAAAAAAGAGGTTCATCATTGATTGATGCTCAATTAAAACGCCCTTTGGCTTTCCCGTTGAGCCAGACGTATACATGACATAAGCAAGGTCATTGCCATCATAGACCATATGAAAACCGTTATTAGTGTCAGAATAAAGCTCTTCGGGTGAAATTTTCTTAACTCTTTCTGGGATCTTAAATTGAGTAGTTGCATCGCAAAACAGCAGCTTTGATTTTGTTTCTTCTAAAATATACTCAACACGAGAACAAGGAGATGAGGTGCTTATTGGCAGAAAGGCGCACCCTGATTTTAATATACCGACCATGGTTATGAGCATGTTAGGCGTTCTTTCCAAGATTAAAGGAATAATCGTTTCTTTAGGTAAACCAAGCTTGGAAATTTCATTGGCGATGTTATCAGATAAGTGATTTACCTTTTTATAACTAAGTACTTCCTTTCCAAAGTAAATTGCTGGTTTATTTGAATAATTCTTAACGGCGAGAGTAAAAGCACTAATAAAATGGTTCAACATTATCCCATTCCTATTGGTTAATTTTATTTTATGATGATAATTTTATCATCAATTTCAGTTATATTTCTGTTTTGATAGATAGAAAATGTAACTATTTGTAAAAAAATGCATTTCTTTTTCAGACACAACATAGGCTAAACTTTACACAATAATGCCTAAGGATGAATGCAATGGAGTTGCGTATTCTACTTGTTCAAGCAAACGGGATAATCCAAAAAGTTGAGAAAATGCTTTTGGAAAATCAGGATGCTAAAGTGGATATTGCCATAAATGGCAATATTGCCTTACAAAAGGCTAGTGAAAGTTTGTACGATGTCATTGTTGTAGATCCTGATCTTGAGTATGGATTTGATGGATTTGAAGTGATTCTTGCCATAAGAAATCATACGATCAACACAAAAGCCCAGTTCATAATAGTAACTTCTTATAAAATTCCGTCTTATGTTTTAAAAGCAATCGAGCTTAATATCAATTGGTATATTATAAGACCAATGACCACTTCTATTGTAAAAGCAGTAATTCATTGGATTACCGAGCAGAAAGAAAGAGAACCTTGCTTTATTGTTTACAATCGTCATTTGCTGAAACCTTTTAAATAATCAAGAAACAGGGACTATATTCCAAATATAGGCTTAAGTAGTTGGACAATCATTGGTGGAGTGATTTTCAAGAGAAGGCAGAACTTAAAACTTAAGATTTTAGCGTGCTGTTTGCGGTCGTAAGTAATGGATTTGTTATCCTCAAGCGATTAATGACTCTTTTTAGTTATTAGTTAAAGGATATGGTTTGTTTCAATCAGCTTTTTTTGATCGGTTTATTTTTTATATCAGCAGATGCAATTTGAATAAAATTATTGAAATTTAGTGTGACACATTATATATTTTCTGAGGTTTTTAAACACATATACCTCGGATGTAGAAATTGAATGGATGCCTCAGAATTTTGCAAAGCTATAAAAGAAGTTTTTAACAGTCTGCAGAATGTAGATAACTCATCGGAACAATACCAAAAAAATTATTATTTTCTGACCGAATTGGAGAGGCTTCTTATAAATGATTCAATGGAGGAATCGCTTAAGATGACAAGCGCTTCCATTTTATTTGAGGGGTATTACCGCCATTTAGACATTGATAATTTTATTTTAAAACGAGCGTTAAGTGCTATTAAAGCTAAAAGGTGGGAGCAGCATTTTGGTACACCTACAGTTACCTTTCTTTTGTCATATAAATCCCAAATCGATTTAACGAAACAATTGTTCGATGAATTTTCAACTGTTTCACAGCCAAAACATGATCTTCCCTGGCTTGTTAAAGAAATGAAGGATTTTGCTGTTGATAATGAGAATGGCGTAATAATCGATCCTAAAAGTATTTCTCGAATAGAAGTACCAGGAAAAAATGAATTTACAGGCATTTTTACTAAGACACTTAACCCTTTTGGTGGTTTTACTACTACACCATGTGATCCTGTTTCTCAGCAATTTATTCAGCATGCAGCAATTGCTTCAAAATGTGGAGGTAAAGTTCTTGAAATTGGAGCGGCTTTTGGTGCTGCAACTTTGGAAGCTATAGCAAAAGGTGCAACGGTTTTTTGTAATGATATAGAACCAGCCAATTTAGCTGTGGTACGAAGGCGTTTCATAGAAATGAATGAAGGACAAATCGAATCCATAACTGGAGATAGCAACAAGCTTGTTCTTATCCCGGGTGCACTCCCTGAAGAGCTAATGGGTTTACCTGAAAGATTTTTTGACGCAATTCTAATTTGCCGTGTTTTACATTTTTTTAGGGGTACAAAGATAGAGGAATCGCTATTTCTTTTATCAAAATTATTAGCCCCAGGTGGAAAAATATACATTGTCTGTGAAACTCCCTATTTAAAAAACTGGCAACGATTTCTTCCTGAATTAAATAGAAGAATCGAAAGCGGTGTAGAATGGCCTGGTGAAATTACCAATCCAGCAGAATACGAAAGTAGTGGTAGAGCTGCATCATTACCTAAATTTGTCCACTGGATTACAAAGGAAGTGCTAGAGCGGAGTTTATCTAGAACAGGCTTCGATATAGAACATTCCGCTTATATAAATAGACAGGGTCAATTCCCAGAAGATTTACTACTACCAGAAGAGGGTAAGGAAAGTGTTGGTGCAATAGGAGCTATTAAATTATGAGTCAAAAAATAAGTTGGTATAATTGGTTATTCTTAATGTTTAAGGAATTTGTTGCAGAAACCACAAATAGGTCTCAATATGAGATAGTAGATATTTATGAATGTAAAAAAACGGGTTTTACAAAAGCAGTAGTAAAGTTATCTGAGAGACATACAATAGAAAAAAATATCAGCGATATTGTACTTGATAATGAACTTATTGAAGGATTAGATACTAAAACTGTTCGTACCCTTACATTTATGGCTACCGTTGAAAATTTAAAACCGGACTATTCTATTGTAGTACAGCAAATGACACCGGAAGTAGACGAGTATCTTCTAGTAATAAAGTCCAAAAAAAACCGAACAACAACTAAAAAATCACCGTCTGAATTGTCGAGGGATAAAGATATTATTGCTAAATTCGATCCTGTTGAAGCTAATAGAATTGGATATATGGCAGGTGTTCGAGAGACAACAAAAGAATATCAACTCATACAGAGAAAAAGTTAGGAGTTATTTTTGGGTAACGCAGTACTAGAGACTTTATCACGTAGGAAGCAATACAAATATCCTTATTTTTTCTTAGGATTATATCTAATTTTTTTATTATCTACCGTATGCTTGGCAGGTAAAATAATCCAAATAGGGCCAATGCTAGTTCCTGGAGGTATTTTCGTTTTCCCCATCACTTTCTGCATATGTGATATTGTGGGAGAAGTATATGGCTATGCTTACCCAAGATTATTCATCTGGATAGGTGTTTTAGCGGAATTCATTTTCTCTTTTATAGTTATAACTGTTTCCCACTTATCCTCCCCAAATTTTTTTAATGATGCAGAAGCCTATCAAATTGTGTTCGACCCTACTATACGATATGTAGGGTCAGGCTTGATAGGGTTGTTAGTTGGTGAATTAACTAACGTCTATTTGCTTGCGAAATGGAAGATTTTTTTAAAAGGGAAATTTTTCGTATTTAGAAGCTTACTATCAACAGCGTTTGGCCAAGCACTTCTCACCGTGATTGTAGATATTTTGAATTATTTTGGAAAAATGGCAGAACATAGCTTAGGATGGATGATGGTTTGTGGTTATTTTTGGAAAATGTGTTCTGCACTAATTATGGCTTTTCCAGCCTGGTTACTTGTAAGGTATCTGAAGAAAGTTGAACATATAGATCATTACGACATTCACACAAATTTTAATCCATTTATGCTTAATTTAGATGATAACAATGACTGTGCTGCCCAGCCTGTCAATATTGAATCCTCGCTTCAATAAGGACTCCAATAATCTTATCAATAGTCTTACGTAGCTTAATGAGTTTAAAATTTCCATCTTCTAAATTCTGTTTAAGATAGAGTTCGTTATTTTCAGTAAATAGTCTATTAAATAGAATATTATTATTTTCTTCGATATACGCTATGACAAAATCTCTATCTTGTGGGACCTTACCCACATCAAAAATTAAAAGGGTATTTAAAGGAAACAAAGGCTCCATGGAAGAATTTTTTACAATTACCGCAAAAGAATCTGGGGCTATTCTTTTCTCTAACAATATTTCTTTTGAATATTTAATTTTGTCTTTATCATTCGGCCAATGCTTTAGCGTATCCCACTCTATAATAGGGATAGTTCTGAGCTGTAAATCCTCTTTGATATTCTCAGGAATAACTTGAGGCAACTCCTCTTCTCCAATTAACTGTTCGATTGAGACAGAAAAATAATTAGATAGGGCTTCTAAAGCTTTTTTCCTGGGGTTTTTTGTAGACCCATATAACATGTGGTGGATCGTTGGCTGCGGGATATTAGTTAACCTTGCCAACTCGCTAACAGATAGATTCCCATGGGTCCGCATTAATTGTTTTAAATTACTACTTAGGGTTGATATGGTCATTACTAATTCACAATATGAATAAAAGTATTCAAAAATAAATTGACAAGCTTAATAGGAAAAGTATAAATTACCCTTATAACGAATAAAATTATTCATTTAAAGCTAATAATTAGTTCAAAACAAGAATAATTTTGCTCAATAGTAGCATGGATTATCACTCCCACAAATAAGAGTTTTTTAAAAATCAGGGAGATAATCTTAAGGATTGGAGAAAATAGGGGTTTTGAATGGAAAACACTTCTAAGTTGCACATTTACAGAGGAATAATCCAGTATTTACTTGAATCAACAAACTACACTTTAAAAAATATTGCAGATTTATGTGATACCTCAATTAAAAATATTCACTCTATTTATTGCGATGAAATTCTTCCTGCGAATTTTGCCTCAGAATTAAAATTAATAAAACTGTACGAGTTCATATTGCTGCTAAAACCTAAAGCAATATAGATGCTGAATAAACAAGGATGGATATAACGGAGTTTAATTATGAATTGGGTAAAGCTAAAAAAATATTGCGAAATATCGGGGGACACTTCTAATGCAGTTCACGCCAAACGAAAGCGAGGTATGTGGTTAGATGGTGTACAATGTAAAGTGGGGCCCGATGGTAACATATGGATTAATTTAGTTGAGGTTGAACGATGGGTGGAAAACGGCAACAAAGCAACGAATATCCGGTTGCGCGTGGGATAAGTGTTCGAGGGTTAGATTCCAGTAAATGCATTAGAATTGATTTTACGTATCGTGGTGTTAGATGTCGTGAAACTTTAAAAATTGAACCAACCAAAGCAAATATTAAATATGCCGAAAGGTTGAGAGGTGAAATTCTAAACGCCATTAGTCTGGGTACTTTTAATTATCAGGATTATTTCCCAAATTCTCAAAGGTCAAAAATGTTTGGCTATTCAGTAGTGAAATCTACTGTGGGTGAGTTGCTCAAAGAATATATGGAAATTGCTGAAAAAACACTTGAGCCCAGTACTTTTAATGGCTATAGAAAAGCATGTGAAGCACATTTATACCCAGCATTTGGCAATATTCCTATAAAAGATCTGTCATCTATGATCATTCGTAATTATGTGACAAAACTCGAATTGACGCTAAAAACAATACGAAATATTCTAACCCCATTAAGAAATACTTTAGATCAAGCATTAAATGATGGAATGATTACATCAAACCCTTTAGATAGATTGGTTTTATCTAAGTTAGTTGATAAAAAAACTCGCATCAGTAATTGGGAGGTAGATCCATTTAATCAGGAAGAAATTAAAGCCATTCTTTCGGAGGCTAAAGATCAAGCAAGGAATCTATTCCAATTTGCTTTTTATAGCGGTTTACGTACTTCTGAGCTTATTGCTTTAGAATGGGGCGATATTGATTGGTTAAATGGGATTGTAAGGGTATCAAGGGCCGTGGTTCTTAAAAAAGAAAAAGGCACTAAAACAAAATCAGGTCAACGCGATGTGCTTTTACTTCCGCCAGCATTAGAAGCTCTGCAAAATCAAAAAAAATTTACTTTCCTTGAAGGGACACGTGTTTTTTATAACCCTCGCACTAACACAGCTTGGGAAACAGACGGCCAAATTCGAAAAACCTGCTGGGCTCATATTTTAAAAAAGGCAGGAGTTCGCTACCGCAACCCATATCAGACTCGCCATACTTATGCTTCTATGATGCTTTCCGCTGGCGAAAATTCTTTATGGGTTGCGAAGCAAATGGGACATAAAGATACAGAAATGATTATTAAAAATTATGGTAGATGGATTCCTGACACATCAACCATAGCAGGATATACAACAGTGAATGAATGGGTCTCACCATTGTCTAGCATGGCAAACAAGTAGCATTATCATTCAGCACCTTTCCATGACTCACCTGGCAAAGAGGAAAGAAGCTTCTCTTTTACATGCTTCGCTGCATCATTAATGTCCCAGTTTAAACCAGACACCAACAACGGCTCCATATCACGAATAAAAAGTTCAGATGACATTTTTTGCGCTATATTTTCTTCAAATTGAGCCTTGCTAATGGTAAGGTTTTGTTGCTGTACATAATGCTGGAAAATTCGGACAATTTCTTGATGATTACATTCAATCTGGCTATCCACATACCACAGGTCAAATAAATCTCTTCCCTTTTTTCTTTGATACAGCGCACGCAGTTTAGTTCCAAGCAATTCTTCCAACTGATAAGTCAAAATTTTTGCTTCACCACTAAACCAGTCAGATGATATGGAAAACAATTTTTGATGATGAGCCAGCACTGTAAAGTGTTCCTGGGTATTGATTTCTATCTTTAACTTCATAGGAATGGCTGGCAATCCCTCAGCCACATAACGATAGGTCAAGGCGACCCTACCTTGAGAGCGTTTACTGTTTGGCTTTCCTAACCAAGGATCTAAATGGGTGCGAATGGCATCTAAGACAGGGCCGACGGGTTCTGATTTTAATTGAACCAAATCAATATCCTCAGAGTATCGCGCTGGTTTATCTATAAATAATTTATACAGAGCAGTGCCGCCTCGAAATGCTATCGATTCAGCGATAAGCGGATCATTAAATAATTCAACTAAGGCTCGACAAATTATCAGATCTTGTTCTATCTGACGTTCAAAAGCCCACGGAGCATGGGCCTGCCATTGTGTTATAAATCGTGTGGGAATCATAAATCACTCTCTAACATTTCATTTTGAATTACTTTCCATCGTTTATTAATGGGTTTATCCATATCCTGATTCGTTATTTTGGGCACCAATGCCACAGCACGAATAGTTCGTTTTCGCAAAATAGTTTCTATGACCATAGCAAGTTCATCTAATTGTCCAGCTTCAAACATAAATCCAAGCCGTTGCAACTGTGGTGATGAAGGTAATTGATTTGCTAAGCGCTCTAACGCCTGTGGTTGTATTTGCTCGGCAAGTTCTTCCAGTGTAGTCAAAACATTACTTAGCCCTCCGCAATACATTGGATAGTTAGCCAGATCCAATGCTGTCGCTTCTGGACTCGATATTTTTACATAGCCTTTAGGTGTATTAAAATTTTTCGTCGGAATGTCATAGATATTTTTTCTAGCAATAAACTCAACTCGTATTTGCCCGCATTGAATTTTTTTTCGGTTTTTGGGAACAAGCACTTGAAAAGTTTGAGCTTGCTGATGTGAGGCGCCATAATATTGAGCAGCACTTAAAAGACCAACATAATAAGGTATTTGCAAATAAGTCATTAAATCAGGAATAAACTGGTCGGGTGGGAGGCAGCCCGGACGTTGAAATTCAGGTGGGACAATAATATGAAATCCCCGATGAGGTGTAGCAATAACACCCTTTTTTTCAAGACGAGTAATCGCAGCCCATACCGCTGTTTGTGACATTTTAAGTGCATGCATCATGTCGTCTGTTGTAAAACAGTGTTGGCCTTGGGCGGCTAAATGATTCAAATAATTCGTTGTGTTCACAATGACCCCAATGCAATCCACTTTATATACTTAACACTTTTTGTTAAGTTTAGAGAGTATATTGCATGAAATCAAGAATGTATCTCAAATTAAGATGTTTAAACTTGAGATCACAGATTGTGATCTTAGGTGAAGGTAAGGAGTGTCAAAAAAGCCCCATTTACGCCCCAAAATTAGTAAGAAATAAGTTAAGCCCATAAAAATCAATTGGTTATGAAAAATTGTCGCGGGTTCAATTCCCGCCGCCTCCACCAATTATTCAAACCATCAAAGACCACTAAAGACCATCATAAACCCTTGTAAATCAATGAGTTAAACCATAATTTTTCATAATTGAAGTTGTCTTTTGTGGTTTCTCGTTGGCTCAAAAATCACCCAAAATATGCCCAAAAATTTTAGAAAAGTACCCAATATCTGCCCAAAAGCTGGATGGAAAAAAGATGAAAAATTGCAATTTAGCTACCTTTATTTTTGTTTGCATCAAAATTGGAACGCACGGGTGAGTATTCAATAGACTGAATCAAAGAATTATTTATGAACACTATATGGTCATTATTTTTAACTAGTATTCCTGTAGAAAGATTAGCTAATATTTTAGATTGATAAATTTGCATGTTTGTTAAAGTTATCTGCTCAAGATTTTTAGTTGAGTAGTACTTGAAATATCCTGACATAAATCCCAAAGAGTATACAATAACCATTAGGTTAATTATTATTTTTAATATTATAGGAACAATTGGTAAAGATTTTATAAAACTCAAAAAGGACAGAAAAGCAAGAAAGGAAATCAATAAAGTGAATCCCTTAAATGCAATAGTCGATAAAAGTATAAAGAAAATAATAAATAAAAATATAGAGTAAACAACATCAGAAGTATGAATTTGAACTTTTTCCTCAGTATTTTTAGAATATTGATTTAAATCACTAGAAAAACTAAACAACATTTTTAATATAATGCCTACCAATATTCCAGATAACGCAATTGGTAAATTAGACAAATTCCATTTGTTATATCTATAACTGTCAATGGAATAGAAGAGGGCGGAATTCCTAAACCATAAAAATATCCAAGATAATAAATTAGAGATAAAACAAATAAAAAGGCTGTCAGGTATGACATAGTGATATTATCTTTCGAGAGTGTTCATCTAACTGTGTCACCTCATTGATTATCTAAGTCTCAGGTTCATACGGTCTTCAAAATAAATATGAAGCTGAGACGCGATAAGCGCCCAATTGTGCATGGGCTGACTCCATTTTTCCAGTACTTTTTGGCAGGCACAATAAATAAGCTTTATCAGTGCGTTTTCACTAGTGAAAGCGCCTTTGTTTTTGGTGTACTTGCGAATTTGGCGATGGAACCCCTCTACGATGTTCGTGGTGTAAATGATACGTCTTAGCTCTTCGGGGTATTTGAAGTATTGAGACAAAGCCTCCCAGTTATTATTCCATGACTTCATAACTGCTGGGTATTTCTTGCCCCATTTCTCCTCTAGTTCAAGCAAATGATGCTCAGCTAAATCTTTGCTAGAGGCCTTATACACAAGCTTTAAATCAGCCATGAATGCCTTTTGGTCTTTACTAACAACATACTTCAGGGAGTTTCGTATTTGGTGAACTACACATAGTTGGATTTCTGTTTTAGGAAAGACTTCAGCAATAGCTTCGGGAAAACCCTTAAGTCCATCGATACTCGCAATAAGAATATCTTCTACCCCTCGTGCTTTAAGGTCATTTAAGACACCAAGCCAAAACCGCGCGCCTTCAGTTTCTGACAAATAAAGCCCTAAAATATCTTTCTTGCCCTCAGGAGTAACGGCAAGGACCGTGTAAAATGCCTTACTTGTGACTTTGCCCTCAACACGTACTTTAAAATGCATCGCGTCTAAAAAGGCAATAGGATATATAGACTCTAAAGACCTATTGCGCCATTCGGTAATCATAGGCAACAATTTATCCGTGATGAGGCTTATTTTAGCTGAGGATACGTCTAGACCATACATTTCAGCCAGGTGCTCACTAATGGCTTCATAGCTCATACCTAGGGCATATAAGGCCAGCACTTTATTATCTAATGACTCATTCAATACTGTTTGGCGCTTCTTAACAATTTCAGGCTCAAAAAGTCCTTCTCTGTCCCGTGGAGTGTCTAATTCAAAAATACCAGTTGTAGATTTCATTAACTTGGATGTTTTGCCATTGCGACGATTGGTTAGGCCTGAATCATGACAATCAGAAATGTGAGCCTCCATTTCACCTTCTAAGGCTGCTTCAAGAAGCTCTTTGATCAGAGGAGTTAAGATACCGTCTTTACCAGTAAGGGACTGGCCAGACTTTAATTGCGTTAAGGCTTCAGACTTAAAATCATTGAAATCAAAATTGGATAAATCTATCTTTTTATTCTTACTCATGGGCACCTCTTTTAAGTGTTGAAATTATAACAAGTTAAAAGAGATGACACAGTTATTTAAACACTACCTATCTTTCATATAAAATTCCTTTTTTCTGGCTCTAGAGATCCACTCTCAGATATTTCATCTTTAACAAATTTAATTAAAAGTAGTAATAGATCAAACCAGATCTTACTGCCAATCTTTTTTGATATTTTAGTGCTTAAGATACGAAATCCATTTTAATCACAGATAAAAAATAAATTTCATAATCTTTGGCTCCACTGATCACTCAAAGCAGCTGCTTGATCCATAACCAAATTGATTGCATCAGCTTGCTTATCTGGTGGATATTTATATCTCCGTAATATAATGCGAATTAAGTTGCGCATTTTTGCTCTGACACTATCTCTCTTTTGCCAATCTACACTTATACTATTACGTAGTTTTAGTGTTAACTCTTGGGCAATTTTCTTTAAAGTTTCATCACCCAACTCTCGGATAGCGCTTTCATTTTCAGCCAGTGCATCATAGAAAGCGAGTTCATCATCATTTAACCCAAGATCTTGGCCATGCTGTGTTGCTTTAGCCATGTCCTTAGCCATTTGAATCAACTCTTCGATAACCTGTGCAGTTTGGATTGCACGGTTGTGATACTTGTTCATTGATGCTTGTAGCCGTTCACTGAATTTCTTTTCCAGAATCACGTTGCATCGGGTCTTGGCTTTGATATTGTCATTGATGAGTTTTTCTAATAACTCAACTGCCAGGTTTTTATAGGGCATGTGTGCAACATCTTCCAGAAACTCCTCTGACAAAATACCAATATTCGGTTTATCTAATCCTGCTAATTCGAAAATATCTTCTACACCTTCAGAGATAATTGCATTATCAATGATTTGTTTGATAGCGGCCTGCTTATCAATGCCTTTTCGATTAGAGCGAGATGCTTTTTGGATAACCGACTTGATTGCTTGAAAAAATGCAACCTCTTCGCGGCATATTCTGGCTTCGTCTGTTGTGGCGCATAGGCTAAATGCTTTTGATAAAGCGAGAACCTCATCTAAATAGCGTTTTTTTCCATCATCCAAACCAAGAATATGGTTGGCAGCAGGAACCAGAAGTTGATGAGCATTAGTTTGATAGGCAGAATAATCAAAGCTATGATACATATTGCGAACAATATCTAGACGCTTTAAAAATTCAGCCAATGCTTCGGCTACGTCTACAGTGGTTCGTCCTTTGCCTCCTGAATTAGCATAATCTTTGAGTGCTGACTTAAGTTCACTGGCAATTCCAATATAGTCAACGACTACACCACCTTTTTTATCCTTGAATACCCGGTTGATTCGAGTAATAGCTTGCATGAGATTGTGCGCTTTCATGGGTTTGTCGATGTACATTGTATGGGCGCAGGGGGCATCAAAACCGGTGAGCCACATATCACGAACGATCACTAGTTGCAGCTCATCGTCTGGATCCTTAAACCTTTTTTCAATGTCTTCTTTAATTTTTTTAGAATACAAATGTGGTTGCATGATGGTATCGTCACTTTTTGTACCTGTCATGATAATTTTTATTTTACCTTTGAGGGGATCCTCACTATGCCAGTCTGGGCGCTCAGCAATAATGACATCATACATGCGAACGGCAATATGTCGGCTCATCGCAACAATCATCCCTTTACCGCGTATGGCTGCGGTTCGTTCTTCAAAATGGCAAACTAGATCATGTGCTACTTGTTTTATTCGCTGTTCAGCACCAACCAATTTTTCCAATGCCGTCCATTTGCTTTTGAATTGTTCTCGATTCGCCAGCTCTTCATCTTCAACCAAACAACTCACATCCTCATCAATTTCTTTGAGGATTTCAGAATCTAAATCAAGTTTGGCCAAACGGCTTTCATAATAGATTGGAACTGTTGCGCCATCCTTAACTGCGTCTTCAATATCATAAATGGAAATGTAATCACCAAACACAGCTCGTGTATCGCGATCTGTACCTTCAATAGGTGTTCCGGTAAATCCAAGAAAGGTCGCATTGGGAACAGCGTCTCGTAAATGTTGAGCATAGCCATATTTAAAACTACCATCGTCATCAAGCATGGCATCAAAACCATATTGACTGCGATGCGCTTCATCAGCAATCACCACAATATTTTCCCGATCTGACAGCAAAGGGAAATGCTCTTCATCCTTTTTCAAAGAAAATTTTTGAATGGTGGTGAATATAATGCCACCCGCAGGCTTGTTGCTCAGATACTCACGTAAGGCATCGATACTATCCATTTGCACCGGCTGTTGGCCAAGCAGTTGTGTTGATTTGCAAAAGGTGCCGTACAGCTGACCGTCGAGATCATTGCGATCAGTTACCACCAACAAAGTTGGGTTTTTCATTTCTGCTTGCTTGGTCAATTTGCTGGCAAAACACACCATGGAAATTGATTTACCAGAGCCTTGAGTATGCCAGACCACACCACCTTTACGGTGTTTTTTCTTAGCGGCTTCAATTACCGAATTCACAGCTTCTCTAACTGCATGAAACTGATGGTACCCAGCAATTTTTTTAATAATAGACTTGCCATTATCTTCAAATAATATGAAATACTGTAAGTAATCCAACAGCAAAGCTTTATCAAAAAAACCACGAATTAAAATTTCCAATTCATAGGACAATAAAGGTCTATCTGCTTCATCCTTGACGGTTCTCCAATACATGTAACGTTCTTCTGAGGCAGTTAGCGAACCGATTCGAGCATTAATTCCATCACTAATGATGCAAGCCTCATTGAAAATGAATAAATCTTCAATTTCCTGTTTGTAGGTTTGCAAGTCATTATAAGCCTTAAAAATATCAGCAGATTCATCCGCAGGGTTTTTTAGCTCAATCACAGAGATAGGGATACCATTGATGAAAACTACAATATCTGGCCTGCGATTCATCTTACTGCCTTTCAGCGTAAACTGGTTCACGATCAGAAAATCATTATTTTCTGGGTGATGAAAATCAATTAATTTAATCCGCTCACCTTGCCAACCATCTTCCGTTTTCACTTCCAATCCGATTCCTTGCGTTAGCATGTGGTGAAAGGACAAATTATTTTGAATGAGACTGGCTTTTTGTGGATTCTTAAGTTTCGCTATAGCTTCTTCAATAGTAGAGGCCGGCGCATTGGGATTCAACCTACTCAAGGCTGAGCTTAATCGCCTTTCAATGAGGACAGATTGATAATCTGCTCTTAATGGGTTTATGCCATCATACGCAATATCGGGACCATATAAGTAATCATAACCTAGTTCTTGGAACCATTGGATAGCCAGTTGTTCAACTTGATCTTCATTAATCATGTTTTGGTTCCAGGTTTAGATTTGATACATCTATTTGGCCAGACAGTAGTGGTGGTAATATGAGTTCTTTAATGCAAGTTAACTCGCTGATTTCTCTGCAGTTTATTTTAATTTTATTGAAAAAAGTTGAAACTATCTCTGTAAATAATTTAACAATTATTGAAGAAGGAAGTATAACTTGTTGGTTCTTCAAAATATCTGTTTTTAAATTTGTGAAAATACTACCATTACCTTTGGATATAAAGTCATTGCGAAGCTCTAAGAATAAAAAATACAAGTAGATTTCTGTAAAAAAATTAATTTTTGAGAAATATAACCACCCATCATGTATACAGGCATCTATCTCAAGAAACTTTGGAAGTCCGGGAGTTGCGCTGTTAGATAATATCAAAGAGCCTGATTTTAAATAGACTGTATTTTTTAAACCTGATTCTTTTATATATTCTTTAGTTTTAAGGATGAATGGACTTGGCTCAGCAGTTGCATCAGCTATCTTGAGCCAATGATAACCGGTGTCAACAATAAAATTTTGTATGGGGCGTGGAGAGCTGTCTCGTTTTATTTCCACTTGCGAGCCCAGTTTTGTCACTCTCCACCCATCGGGAATCATGCCCAGCTCACTTTCTTCAAATTCATTGGGAAATAAATCTAAAATCTCTCTGGAAATGCCAAGCTCTTTTGCAATTGCATTGTACTCATCCTCACTTTGAGCATTGGCCTTGGCATGAATGGGATCAAAATCCACAAACCATGATTTAAAAATGGCTTGCGCTATGGATTCCAAGGTTTGATTGATTTTTTTGTTGAGTTCGATTTTGTTGTCTAGGGTAGATAAGATGTGCGCTATTTTTTTTTGAATCGATAGAGAAGGGAAAGTTAACTGAATTTTTCTAAGTTCTGATTGTTTTATCCCTAAAACGGTGGTTCCACTGGATCTGCCATTCAGAGCACTCTGAAACTCATTCGACATCAAAAGATATTTTAGGAATGTATTATTTAAAAGATCTTTTTTTCCTCTCAATGTAATAACTCTTTGAGCTAAAGCAATTTTTCTTGAATCAAGTTGAGCAACTTCTCCTAAAGGAGCTTCAACAGTCAAAACAACATCTCCCTCCTTTGGTATACCTCTCCGCATCCAACTTTCATAATCATTTTCAGCAATAAACTCAGTGGGTGGTAGAATTTTCCCATTTTTGATAACTTTAGCCGTAATCAAAGGAATACCTGAATCTGTTTTTTTAGGAGTTTTACCTCTGTAATCAATCAATTGCTCCACGCATTCTTCAAGGGTGAGTTTAATTAAACTATAGGTCATAACCAAGCTCCGATAAATTATTTCTAATCTGCTTCTCAAGCTTGGCCGATTCCGCAAATTGCTCAGCTAATAAGGCGGTTAAACCTTGCATTTTCTCCGAAAAACTCACTCCATAATCTTTAACATCAACAGCCCCTACATATCTCCCTGGGGTCAAAATATATTCATGTTTTGCAATTTCTTCTGTAGAAGCCTCGTAATACTTTCCAGCAACATTTTCATAACCATTATTTTTACGCCATTTATGAAATACATTAGCCAATTCATGGATGTCATTATCTGAGAAAGCTCTTTGCTTGCGGTCAAGCATATATCCAACTTGTCTTGCATCAATAAATAAGGATTTGCCTTTTTGAGCTTTGTTTTTGTTTAATATCCAAATGCAAGCTGGAATTTGAGTATTACTGAATAATTGAGATGGCAAAGCCACAATCGCTTCGACCAAATCTGCTTTGATGATTGCTTCGCGTACTTCTTTTTCACCAGTAGTATTGGTGCTCAACGAACCGTTAGAGAGTACTAAGCCTACTACACCATTAGGGCTGGTGTGGTGCAACATATGTTGCATCCACGCAAAGTTCGCATTGCCCTCACAAGGCTTACCATATTTCCAACGACTGTCTCCATCCAGTGAACCATCCCACCATTCCTTCATGTTAAATGGCGGATTAGCCAAAACAAAATCAGCCCTTAAATCTGGATGCTGATCTTTGGTAAAGGTATCAGCGGGTTCTTTACCGAAGTTAAAATCAATGCCGCGAATCGCCATATTCATAGCGGCCAATCGCCACGTGGTAGGGTTGGATTCTTGCCCATAAACAGAGATATCGCCTATTTTTCCACTGTGTTCCTCAATGAATTTTTCAGAAGAAATAAAAAAACCACCCGATCCCATGGCTGGGTCATAAACACGGCCTTTGAAGGGTTCGACCATTTCGACCATCAAATTAACAATGGATTTTGGCGTATAAAACTGGCCGCCTTTTTTTCCCTCAGCAGCGGCAAACTGGCCGAGGAAATACTCATATACATGCCCAAGTATGTCTTTCGACTTCATCCCATCGTAATGAAAGGGAATGGTGGCGATCAGATCCAGTAAATCAGCCAGTTTAGCCTGATCAATCTGTAACTGAGAGAAGTCCTTTTTAAGGATTTTTTTAGCTTTGGATTTTCTGCTTCAATTAATGCCATCGCATCATCAATGAGTATCCCTGCACCTTTAAATTCACCGCCTAAGGGTAATGGTGTACCCAGTGATAAACGGATATTGTCTTGCAAATAATGCCAACGAGCAGCACGAGGAACCCAAAACACGTTTTTCTCTGTGTAGTAGTCTCTATTTTCCAACTCTTCTTTGATGATGTCCTCTTCAATATCATCTCCCAGATAATAATCATGTTCTGGATTAGCAAACGCTACGCGCAGCTCTTCTCGCCGAGTTTCAAAACTATCTGAGACATACTTAAGAAAAATAATCCCAAGCACTACGTGTTTATAAACAGCGGCATCCAAAGAAGGTAGTAATTTATTGGCAGCAGTCCAGAGCTTGGCTTCAAGGCTTTTTAAGAATTGATTTTCAGTCATAAGTTATTTTTTCCATGGTACAAATTATAATATCCATTAGTTAACATTTAACTTCTGGTATTCCTATTCCCTGCTTATTTAAATAAGCAGTTATTTATCTTCAACGCTACTTTTAGGGGTGGCAACATATTGGCCTTTGGTAAATTTATCAATTTCGTCGCGACGAAAACGCCATGCACCGCCAACCTTAAATGCAGGGATTTTCCCTTCAGCCGCATATTTGTAGGCTGTTTTTTCATTGATTTTTAAATATTCCGCTAATTCCTTGATTAGCATGATGTCATCTTTCATTGATTTTATTTTTCTTGTTTTATGGAAGATGAGAGAAAATAATGGAATTTTGAGGAAATATCAATCTTCAGTAAGAGATAATAGCCATGTGTACAATCATTATCGTGTCTTGCTGGAGTATGACTTATATCAAATATTACTCAGATTAACATGTCCGAATGTTTTGCATCACTGTTCCAATAATTTCTATTTCGAGACCATCTTCTGCTTTAATATTCGGCCAATTATCGTTTAAAGTATGCAATGCAACTCAAACTCTGGTGAGGTGTAAGATAACTTTTTATATTGGCAAATGATTGCCTCCATCTTATTGCCAATTTTAACTGCTACATATTTACTTGGTTGTGGAGATACTGCAGGATCAATGACCAATATGTCATTTAATCTGAACTCTGGCATCATACTGTCGTCCAAAATCTTCAATGCAAATGCATCAATACTTAAGTCAGGTAACAACGCCGAACTTACAGAAATAGTAATATTCTCTGATTCTTGTTGTTTTGGATGCATGTTTATATGTTTCTTTGCATCACATGCTTGACAGTGATCTAAAAGCAGAATTAGTTGGCTAGGGCTTTTTACTTCAAACTGCTTTTCATCCGACAAACACATCAAATAAGCAGGCGAAACATCTAACGCCTGGGCAAGCGATTTAATCTCTTCCGGCCCCGGAGTACGAACACCTTGCTCCCAATTAGTTAGCCGTGTTTGTTTCAAACCACCCGCAAGCTCGCCAAGAGCTTTTAACGTCAAACCTTTAGCCTTCCGTACCTCAAGAATACGTTTGCCAATTTCCTTTTTGATATTTAACTCAGTCAAGTTTACCCCTAAAAAATGAAAATCAACTATTGCAATATCACCTTTTGTGATACATGGATTTTGTGATTAATGGCAATGAGTGGGTTACCCCATATTCAGCAGCTGACTTATTTAAGAGGGATACGACCATATATGGACGTTAAAACCGGAATAGTCGGAATCAAAAGGCGCATCAGTCATCAGTCTATTTCTGAGCAACTGTATGTTGAGCCGCATCAAGGCATAAAAAGCCAGAGTTTTTCGCGTGATCAAGTTCGGCGAGCTATTTTAGGATTAGTAAGTGCCGGGCTAATCGAAGTGCAATAGCTTAGCACAAAATTGCATTTCTGTATCCCTTGGGATACAATTAACTTATGAAAGAAATAAAAAGAAAAACAATAAAGATTTACCAAAAAGATAATGGAGATTGTCCATTTATCTTATGGCTTGAATCATTGGATGCTGCAATTCGTCATCGCATTCAATCTCGTTTAGCTAGAGTCGCTATTGGAAATTCAGGGCGAGTATAAAGTTCTAGGTGATGGGATAAGTGAATTAAAATTTAAATTCGGCTCAGGTTACCGCATTTATTATACTGAGCGAGATGATGTGATTGTGCTTTTGCTCTGTGCTGGAGATAAAAAAACACAAAGCAAAGACATTAAACTAGCAAAAGAATATTTGAATGATTATTTAGAAGGAGAGAATCATGGCTAAGAGTATCAATTATCATGATTATTTAATTGAATCCTTAAAAGAACCTTCTGAGGCTGCTGGGTATTTAAATGCAACGCTCGATGATGGTGATATTGATGGTTTTTTAGAAGCATTACGCAATGTTGTAGAGGCACATGGAGGCATGACCAAGTTATCAGAAAAAGCGTCTAAGGGTAGAAACAGTTTATATAAAACAATTTCAGGTAAAGGAAATCCTTACTTAAGGAATACAAATGAGATTCTGAATGCATTGGGATTTCACTTGTCTGTTATGCCAAATGATTTTGAAGATCGGAAGAATGCTTAATCCCAATAATGCATTAGTAAACAGTGCAGCGACATTAATGGTTATATTGAATTTGCTTTAAACATTTTGGCGCGTAAACTTGCGGGTAATGCTCTGTTAACAAATTGAGGCTAAACTAGCATTATACAAAATAGATTTGGATCGTTATGTTTAATGATTTGTATCATTATTTACTCAACATAAAAAAAAGAATTGACTGAAAAATACGCTAGCGCTTCTGTGCAAGTAATAGAGAGAGCTATTTTTAATGAAAAGCAGGATAGGGCAGAGTCAACGGATCCATCCAAATATGATACATCGATATCGCTTAAATACCGAATCCGTTTAATTATTTTACGGGAGTTATATTGTGAAAAAATGCCACCTCAAGTAACTGAAAAAAGTTTAAAAAAATGGCAGGAATTAGCGCAAGCTTACACAAATTTAGAAAAGACACTCTGTAATGAAGCAGAGGCAACTCTAAGAGAGGGTAGTGAAGAAACCTTACAATCCGAAATTAGAAAACTGGAAATTTATATCCAAAAGACGGGCCTAGAGGGTAGCGTCGAAGAATCGGAGTTTTTTCCAGAGATACCTGCGAAGAGTTCAACAAGAGATTTTTTAAAACTCATTGCTGAGGTTAAAAAAAGGCATCTATCCGTTTCTCTCAGAGAATCCCAAGATTGCATCAACTCCTTGACTGAGAAAAGTGAGGAGCTTGTGAATAAAATTAAGGAAAATGAGGAAAACTTAAGTCGTTTGAAAGAGAAAGAAGGTGAGTTAAACGACAACAAGCTCTCTCTAGAAAAATCGTTTACTTGGCTTGAACGATGGGGACTTGAAGATATTAATAAGCAAGCGAATGTGTTTAAGCAATTAGTTTTTTGGGTTTACAATTTTTTTTCTTCCCAGCGTATTCAAGATAGAAGCCTTGTGCTCAGCAGGCAAATCAGAGACGCGTATTCTGCATCAACAGAAAATGTTCAGAACATTAGTAACCTTAAAAGTGAGATCAAAGAACTCAAACGCCACCATCAGAACCTGGAAAAGGATCTCAATGAAGCTAAAAAAAGAAACGCCACCGCATTAAAATTAATTACGCCAAAAAGTGAACCAACAGTCAAAGAGACAGACGAACCGTTACCAATTTATTACCCAAAGAGGTTAACATAGTCTATTGATACAGATCTTAGAAATTATCGAATGCATGCAACTGAAGGTTTTCAAAGGTTACCTGCTTTAGAAGATTCAATCTTGTATGATTATTTGAAAGCCCGGATGGCTTTTCGCTGAAAACAATATTTTTGTTCAATGTTCAACCATTTTTGCTAGCAGTGGAGCGGTCACAGTAGGGCTCCTCTCGACCAACATCAGTGTGACTTTCAAGCAATTTAGGCTTAGTGGTTATGGCTGGAGTCTCTTCTCTCAATAATAGCGTTGGTTTAGAAAGCTTTTCCATTAAAAGGTCAGGTTCATCGGTCAATAATATGATTGGTGTCCTGAATACTGCACAGATAAAAAATAGGCTTTTTAAAGTAAAAGAACATTGAGAATGTTCGCAACTTACCTTTTATAAAGAGAATTTTGAAGCAGCTATTTCTCTCTCCACAAATTCCTGTGAGTAATGCGACATAACTTTTTCCTGAAATTTTTTAGAGTCTGGCCTATCAATTATTTCAAATTCGATCTCTTTATCTTCATGGCCATAATCGATTATATCTGGGAGGTTTAAGGAAGATTTAGTAAACACTTTAAAACTGTCTCCCCATATTATATCTTGCTGAGGGGGGACATGACCTATCATCGGGCCGAATATCATCTTTCTATTATGCGTAACATCTATCACTTCTCTGGCTATCCACAATGAAGGGATAGGAAATGAACCTGGGATAACTACTTGTCGCCATTTGCCCCCAGGAGCAAAAAAAGTTCCAGTTAATAAACAAGCATACATATATTTTTTTTTATCTTTCGGAAAATGGTCATTAAAAATAGCGGCACATTCAGGCAGCAATGAAAAACAGATAGACCCTGTATTATCACCAGATCCTGTTGTTGCTATGTGGAGTGAAGAGGCGGATTTAAATCCCCCATTTTTAACCATTTCTTCGGGAGAAAGGTCGCATAATCTGTAAACAATTCTACCTGGCTTAAAGGAATCTTCCATCACGTTCGGAAAATTAGTGCGCATGACTTGCATCTTTTGTTCTTTGTAATCGATTAAATCTTTTACTTTAGATGCATCTGGCTGCATGTGAAATCTCGGGAAATTACTAGAAGACGTTGAAAAAAAACTCCTACTCGAGAGATAACCAGGTTTAAATTTTATTGAACTAAGAGTCCTTGACCGCATTGATTCTGTACCTTACTGAAATTAAAAGAGGCTAGCTGTTTATCTAGTTCTATACTGGTTGTATTAAAGTGGCCGAAAATGCTTAATTCCATCAATAGGATGGTCTATTCCCGAACTTAATCATAAAGCCATTTGAAGAAGACATAAAATATATTGCAGAAGGGAGACTGTAAAGAGTTAGATAACCATTAAAAGTCCCATTAATCGTGTAGCTAACTAATTAAATTGCCGAGACCATCTAATTGTTACCGTATTAACACGGTATTAAGAGGGTTAAAAATAAAATATAAGTGACAAATTATGTTCAATCAAGTGATTTTTTATGCTTAATTTAAATGAAATAGAAATTTTGGAAGATAAAAGTGTTGTTACTTTATGATATGAATTCCCTAGCTGAAAGTGTCGGGTGGGGAGGATGTTATTATAATTCTCCTGAGTATAGTTCGTGTTTAAAATTAACTACAAACCAAAATGGATTTACTCATCACCATTTATCTTGTTGGATTAGTGATTGCGATTTGGCGAGCGAGCATTGTCTTCTACGGTTTTAAGTTAATGAAACACAATTCACTCATCGACATGTTTTCAAGGCGCGTCCTGATGTTATTGGCTATGTTCTTTTAAAGACCTTTTTCTGGCCATGTTACCTTTTTGCAGAATGAGTCCTCTCGTTCGATTCTTGAAACTTTTTTAAACATTATGGTGGTGATAAGGGGCATTGTTACTACGGTACCCGCGGTTTAAAGAATTTCTTAAACGACATGATTAAGGGAAAAAAGCGTTATCGGTATTTTAAGGTTCAGCATTTATTTTGGGAGCTAGAAACCACAATTACCCTAAAGAGGAATTTAAAGAACGGTATGCTGAAATCATTCTAGCGCGCAATAGGGGATTATCATCTACTCTTAAATTAGTCGCTTCATGTTGGATAGTTGTGAACGATTGCCACCCTCTGAGATGAAAGAAAGGCTTAAATTGCTTAATCCAAATGAACTTAAACAAGTGCAGTTTTGAATACCAGTTAAATTTTAACTTTGCTCGATTCAAAACTGATAGGGAAGATGGACTTTAAACATCATTAGGAGGGGAAATGATTAATGGCTTTCCAACCAATGGCTAATTTCGAGCATACTTTCTTCAATCACACTAACGGTTTGACGGTATAACTGTTCAAGCAAATCACGTTGCCCTGTTTTCCAGTAGCGCTCAAGAAATTGGCAAGCCATTTTTATTTTCATTGTGCCTACATATACGGCACCCCCTTTGATTTTATGAGCTAGCTGTTGTGTTTTATCCCAGTCATGAGCCTCATGAGCCTCTTTCATGAGGGCGAAATCTTTAGGAAGTGAGTCAGTTATCATAAACTTTAACATGTCGGCCAAAGCGGATTCATTGCCCGTGGCTTTAATCCCTTCCTCGATATCTAAAATAGGAAACTCTATAAGATTAAATAAATTGTCTTTATCCTCAGGTAACTCAGATAGATAGCGCTCTTTCTCTGAAGGAGCTTCTGGTTGATGGTGTCCCGGGATAAATGCATCAAGGATATCGACACAGCTTTTTGCTGTCAGTGGTTTAGTAATTACTGCGTTCATACCTGCCTCGATGCATCTTTTTTTATTTTCATCACCCGCATGTGCAGTGAGCGCAATAATGGGGGTATGTGTATTTGTTACTAATTCATGAACTCGAATCCTGCGAGTAACTTCATAACCGTCCAAATCGGGTAAACCGATATCCATTAGTATTAAATCATAAGATTTATTCTTGTAAAACTCGATGGCTTTATGGCCGTTAATGGCAATATCGGCGGTACAGCTTAAGCGATTGAGTATGGAATTTGCTGCTTTTTGGGCAATGGCATTATCTTCAACCACTAATATTTGTGTTTGATGTTGCCCTAGAGATTTTGTTGGAGTAGGGTTAAGATAGGTGGTTTCATAAGGTTTTTCGAGCATCTTGTCTAAAGCATAATCAATTCCTGATGAATCATCTAGAAGCGCTTCTTGTAGAGGAATTAAACAAGTGAAAATACTACCTTTTCTGGGTTCGCTTTCAAGATAAATCTCAGCCCCTAAATCATCAATAAATTGTTTAATGACGGATAGTCCTAATCCAGCTCCTTTGTATATTCCTTGATAAGAGGGGGTTAATCGTTTGAATTGCACGTAAATGTCTTGTTGCCTATCTTTATGTATGCCTATACCAGTGTCTTGAACTATTAATTTGAGAATTAATTCACGACTATTACGCTTAGCTAGTCGGGCAGATAGTTTTACAAAACCTGAATCCGTAAAATTTAGTGCATTGGCTATCAATTCCAGTGCAATTCGATGGAGTCGGATTTTATCCCCAATGAGATAGCGGGGGATAATCGGATCGATTTCGAGACTAAGGTTTAAATTTTTTTCCGCTGCTTTCGCACGATTCAGTGCGATGACATATTCCAGAGTTTCATGAAGGTCAAATTTTTTCCTTAATTTGGGAATTTCTCCGGAACTTACTCGAATGGCTTCTAATACTTCATCCAATAGATGAAGTAGTGCGTGACTTGAAGCAATCAAGTTATCTGCATATTCTTGAATTCTGGGATCCTCAAATTCTAATTTGATAATTTCAGAGAAACCGACAATCCCTGTTAGTGGGGTTCGGATGTCGTGGCGCATATTTTCTAAAAATTCTGTTTTTGCTTGATTTGCAGCTTCTGCTGCATTTTTAGCTTCCTTAAGTTCTGCCTCAATTTTTTTGCGGTTTGTTATATCGACTGAAATACCAACAACTCCAATGACTTTATTATCATCATCAAAAATAGGGACACGGCTAGAAAGATAATAAATTGGATTGCCATCGTTATCATGAAGCGGTGGATCTTCAATGTTTAATTAGGAATACCCGTGGCCATGACTTCCATGTCATCCCGTTTATAAATAGCCGCATGCCCCTCGTGCCAGCCGGCAATTTTACCCATCTCTTCATAGGTTATTCCGATGAAATCATCTAAATTTTTTAATCCAACAAACTTAAGTACGTTTTCATTACAGCCCTGAGTGATGCAATTTCTATCCAGCCAATAGACATTGTTTGGCATACAAGAAATAATTTTTTGATAGTAATCATGAACCTCCTGGACGGTCTTCATTTTTGCTAGAGAAGAAGGCAGCTTATTAGGCTTATTTTTTTGGGGGCGTATATCCTTATCCATCAGATTCTCTCAGTTACTGCGATATGTTTTACGTATTATTATAAGTTATTATCCTGAAAATATTGGTTTAAATATCTCGCTAATTCATAGACATGAGGCTCTTGAAACATTGATTCGTGATTTCCCGGAGTGTTGATGAGCTGAATTGGCTTATCAGTGAACTGTTCCCAATGATTAAATGGGGCATCAATCTCAGCAAATGCCGGCATAATTTCTTTTGATTTAAATAATACTATTGGATGTTCAATTAATCCTAATTGATATTTCCATAGTAATTGTAACCGATACCATTGAATATCGAATAAGATCTCAGGAGAAGGCAACCCATAGCGCTCGAAATCTAATCTGAGTTCATTGTGTTGTCTTAGCATTGAGTTTCTAAAATAATTATCATCCAATAGTGTGTTTGGGTACACTCCCCAACCATCTAATACAATAATCGCGGATACAGTTTCATTCTTTTGGCTTAGTTGTCGAGAAATTTCAGCAGCAACCGTAGCTCCAAAAGAGGCCCCACCGATTAAATAAGGGCCTTGATCCTGAATCGTTTTAATATGAGATAAATAAAAAGAGGCCATCTCTTCTATGCTATTTAGGACAGGTTTTTCTAAATCAATACTTGGATCTTGAATTCCATAGATTGGTCGAGCGTTTCCCAACAATTTCGCTAAGGAAGAAAACCAAAAGACAGTGCCCCCTATAGGATGGATTAAAAAAAGAGGAGTTTTCATTCCTTGAGATTGCAAACAAAGAAGTGGGTTTGGAATTGCTTTACTTTCCTTTTTGGACGGGTTGTCTTGTAGCTTAATAATGTATTCAGCCTGATCTTTTACTGTTGGGTATTTAAAAATATCCCGTATTCTTATTTGTACGTTAAAATGCTCATGAATCAAAGTGAGTAATTTTAATGCAAGAAGCGAATTTCCACCGGAATCAAAAAAATTATCATCAATGCCTAGTTGATTTACTTCGAGGACAACTTGCCAAAGTCGTATAAGTTCTTTTTCATGGGCTAATAGATTGCGGTCAATACTATCAATCGGTGCAGTCTTTTTAAAATCAGGCTCCGGTAAGGCGCTTACGTCGACTTTCCCATTTACAGATAAAGGGATTGTCTTAATCGGTATATACACTTTAGGCAACATAAAGGCTGGGAATTTATCCTTAAGATGCTTTTTAATGGTTACGATATCTAAAGATTGATGTGGTTTATGTGTTAAATAGCAAGCTAAATAATCATGCCCATGCGAATCAGTTTTTTTAATGACAATACAGTCGGAGATCTCTTTATGCTGCAATATCGTCAGCACTAGCTCTTTAGGCTCGATACGAACCCCATTAATTTTTACCTGATCGTTATTTCGCCCTAAATATTCGAGCTCGCCATTAAGTAGCCAACGAGCTAGGTCACCTGTTTTATAAATTAGCTTATGATGTTTGGGCTCGAATGGATTTTCAATAAAATTCTCTTTAGTTAATGAATCTCGATGGTGATAACCTTGAGATAAGCTAAGACTGCCGATAGCAATCTCTCCTGATTCTCCAATGCCCGCAAGGTTTCCTTGTTCGTTAATTAAATAAAGAGAAGTATTGGCGATGGGTTTTCCAATATTATTGGTTTGAATATCTTGGGAGGTAACCACATGAAAACTAATGTCAATGGTTGCTTCTGTTGGGCCATATAAGTTAATCAATTGACAAGCTAACTGATTGAAAAAAAGCGCTTTAATTTCTGGTCGTAGTGATTCGCCGCCAACAAAAACTTTTTTTAACGACTGACATGTTCTGATCCGTTTAGAATTTAAAAATAACTTGAGGATGGAAGGAACTAATTGAATTGTTGTTATTTGATTTTCATTAACTAAGTCAATCAATAGCTCAGGATCAATGTGCGCTCCTGAGGGTGCTATCACTAATTGTCCACCCGTATAAAGAGGAACAAGAATTTCCCAAACTGAAGGGTCAAATGAAAGGGGAGTTTTAAGAAGTATTTTATCAGAGCTATCGAACTGAAATTGATACTGCATCCATAACATATGATTGTTTACTGCGAGATGACTTATTTTTACGCCTTTAGGAACTCCGGTACTGCCTGAAGTATAAATCATGTAAGCCAAGGAGTGATTCCTTGCTTTGCAATGATAGCTGTCTTGTTGAGTATTTAAGTGTGTATCAATGCTATCTAAAAAAATGAATTTAATATTTGGTTGAGTTATGCGTGATTGGATTTCTGTCTCCGTGATAATAAATTTAGCACCGCTGTCTTTTACCATAAAATTGATGCGATCGGTTGGGTAATGAACATCGAGTGGTACATAAAAACAACCGCATTTAATAATGGCTAAAATAGAGACAATCACGTCAATACATGGTTGAGCATAAATTGCTACAGGATTATTAGGTGATAAACCTAGGGCAGTAAGATAATGAGCCATTTGATTGACGCGTTTATTCAATTCACTATAAGTTAAGGCCGAGTGCTTGAATTGAAGTGCGGCAGCTTCAGGCGTACGCTGCACTTGATGCTCTAAAAAGGAGGAAATACTTGCTTTTTTATCAAATGATAATAAATCTCCTTTTCCAATGTATTGTTTCAAGCTTTTAGTGCGGGTGTTATCCATGAATACTATCCGATTTCTAATGAAAAAAGCCCATAATTTTTTTCAATATTGAATTCGAACTCTGACGAAAGATTGCCTTTTACCATCATCATAGTGTCACATGAGATATCTCGTTTAGCTCCCAGGCTGAGCATTAATTTTTGTCCAGTTACATTCATTTCGGGTATATCGAGGATTATGTTTTCTCTCCCTGCAATTGCCACTAGTTTCATTAGCAAAAGTTTCGCAATATCTGCGTTATTTGCGTATAAGGGGCCAATTCGATACCCATGAATACAGGGGCGGATTAAGCCATAACCTACAATTGTGTTATCGACTTCCACGTAATAACCATTAATTTGAGGGTGGGATAACACGCTAGTTAATGTGTTTTTCCGACAATATCCAAAAATATTTTGGTCGAATTCGAAAATTCTGTTTAGGGATTTGAGTGATACAGGATACACCTGATGTTGATCTTTTTCGGATGAAAAGAGGGGTGAATTAATAACCCACCGCAAATGGTTTTGGCAGGGTTTAAAACCTTCTTCTTGATAGCGAGCGATTTGTTGTGGCACTGCATATAATAAGACATTTGCGTCTGGATAATTATTTAGCCTAGTGATTACTTGCTGCCAAATTTGTGAGCCGTAGCCTATGCCTCGTTCAGATTCGATTACAATAAATGGCCCAATAGTAAAAAATTGATTACTGTGCTTAACAAGTGACATAGAGCCTATAGGGTTTTGTTCTTTGAAAAAAAGAAAATGGCCTTTGGGGTCAATTTGATAATAAAAAGTGTTGTCATATTTTCCTACATTCCATCCTTCTTTCATGCACCAACTTTGGACAACCATAAAATCTTCAATGTTCATTTGCTTTTTTGATAAAGCACAGGAGGAATGATTTTCTTGAATTTTAAGCTGGATCTCATTGTTTTTTAGTGGTTTTTCCATAATTCAATGATTATATGTTGTTGTAAATGCTTTTATTTTAGCATGTTTGTTTTAAATTTATTGAATTGCAAATTAACCCTCTTTAAATGAGCATTATCATTTTGTTAGGTTTGGCAGAACACTAACCAATTATAGCTTGAGAAAAGGGGTGGAGCAGAGAAAATTAGCTATACTTCAGTCCACCAAAGACGGCTTGGCTGGTTGAGTCGGAAATCTATTCGAAAGTTTCAGCACGAAATGAATATCGATTGCCCGAGGTGATTTTAGAGCGAGAGTAAATAACTTCATCAAGCCCATTGTTTTTCCCAAAAAAAGATGAACAAAAAATATTGAAAAAAATAAATCCAAGATCTAATTTATTTACCACAAAAGAATTAATGTGTATCGATTTATTTTTGCAGGGTTATTCTAATAAAGAAATAGCAAGCATCTTAAAGTTATCTCCAAGAACAATTGAAGATAAAATAGATAATTTAAAAATAAAAATTAAGGCTAAGAGCAGGGTAGATTTAGCAATAAAACTCTATGAAATAGTGAAATAAAGTTTAAAAAGAAAGCAGTTCGACGCGTGAATTCATTTTAAAGTCGGGCTTAACCGTTCTATACGTTGACAACGTTGTTAGACTACGACTAAATCCTTATTTTCTCCTACATCGCTTAGGCAAGGGATTGCAAAAAAATCATTGCTAAATCCTGGTGTTACGATTCATAAGGAGTGATTATTCTCTTTAAAGACTAACCAACTGATAAACGTTGCAATGACAATCCCGGCGAGCACATTTAAAAACCGGCCGATAACCACTTCCGTGGCAGCATTAGGTAATCCTGCTAACAGCATGATGGCTAATGCGCTGCCCGCGTGATTTCCTGTCGCTGAAAATTTCATTTCATACCCAATCAACATACCGCACAGAAAAAATCCCAATGCTAACACTGCTCCAATAATCATGAGACTATTGGGAAATAAGATCGCTACAGAACCACCTAGAATAGCCGCAAAGCACTGGCCTAAGAAACGTACTAATCCCTTCTCCTGAGTTCCTTTGACTGTATTTTCGAGAATAACAAATAAGGTAATTGTCACCCATACCCCTTGTGGGTAACGAAAAATCATCCAGAAAAGAAATGTCAAGGAAGCCGTAATACCAATAATCAGTGAATCAATTAAATCCGCTTTAGAAAAATGAATGCTTTTAAACGCTAGTTTTATTTTTTTTGCGGCTTCACGATCAATCAGCTGTTGCTTTCTGGGAATCAATTTAGACATGATCCAACTCACCACAGCGACCACAATGATTCCCAAACAGACCTCAAGTGTACGATAAAGCGCTATCGCTTTTATGTTATTGAGCAAAAACGATTGAATGACAATAACAGCACTAAACCCAGCAACCACAGATAAGTAGTTATAAGGCCTAGTCTGTAAACCAATATAGGTGGTTATTGTGGAAAAAAGTAAAACGGCAAAAAATAATTCCAAAGGTGAATAACCTATTTGCATCGCAAGAATAAAACCAATCGATGCACCACACAAAGTACCTGCCAATCGCAGAAATGCTTTAATAAATGTTGCTGAAAAATTAGGGCGAGCAATGGAGGAAACCGTTACAACGGACCAGAATCCTTCATGAAAATGATAATATTGTGAAAGAGTGAAGCAGATAAGGCCGCTTAGGCACATCTGCAAACCAATGATTAATGCGTTTTCAATTTTATTAGTCATACCTTTGCGTTATATCAACTTTTTTCAGAGGCTGGGATTGGTTGAGTTACGATTAAGTGTAGAGCTTGAAGAGGCCTCTTTTGCTCAATTTCAAGCTAACATAAACCCTAGATCATTGCTAGAGGGTGAGCAAGAGGGTAATATTTTTACTAGCAAGTGTAGCTGTCTACTGTCTATCATTAGCAGTTCGACAACAGCCGTTTTTAGTTGCTAGGAGTGTTATTTTTTGTTAAATCATTCTCTAACTTTTGAGAAATCTCATGTTGGGGAAAATTTTGTAAAGTTTTATCACAATGCCTTTTAAACGCTTCATGGCAAGAGGGAACTTCTAAATTCATCACAAGATATTCAGAAGGGGAATCCTGTAGATGCTCAAGCCTTTCTTTTTCTGTTTGCTTAAACCAGGCGGCTAAATCTTTTTCTTCGGTGGTATCTGGTTGATAAAGCGAGTGATTCAGCTGTCGGGCTTACTGTCAAAGCCGTTTGATTGCTTTTTACAAAAAAATCTAGAGAATAAAAACATCAATAAATTAGCTAATCCTTTAAGTCGTGCTTTACATAATCTAAGAAATCAGTGCGATCGTTTATATTTGGATAATCAAGCACATATTTCATTTTACAACACGGCGTAATAGGAACAGCTAATTTTTTGCATGGAATTAATGTCCAGCAATAAATCAAATTACATCATCTGGATAAAAAATAAACTAATTACATATTTTATATTCTCAATTATCAAACTTAATTCAATTGAAAATCTGGGCTATTAAATTTTGCTTTAGGATTTTCAGGCGGTAAACCCAACAAAGGCTGGGTTTTATGTGGGATAGCTGAATTAGATCGCTATCTGCAGATTCAAGCAGGTCCATAGTAAAAAATATGTATAGATTATTCTTGCAGTTAAATAGCTTAATATGCTGAATTCGGAATCATAGAGATTGACATGAAAGCAAAGAATTTTATCTGGCAACGGCATATCTAATCTTTCATGTTTTTGATCGTCGTTATTTAATCCCATTTGCAAGCAAACGGACTATGCTTTCTTCACATGGAGGCGGATGGAACGCATTCGATGCTGGGAACCTGATCAATTACTGTAAAAAGATCAGCAAGTTTTTCAGAGTAAAAAAGATCGGCTTGGTTATCATCATTACTTTCCACTATGAAATGTTTACCCCTTTCAGTAGCCGAAAGGAGTGTTGTATAAGTGATAATATTAGAGACCACGCCCATTAAACCGTTCTTTAATTTCTCTCTAAATTTTTCAGCTTGACCCATGCAGCAACAAAATAGCTCGAGATTAGGGATATTTTGGTTTTCAAGGTCTAAATCTTCCTTTAAAAGCGCTATAACATTTTTTGCTTTTAGGCCAGCGATTTTTTCCTCGTTCAGGTTTCCCTGGGCAACAATAAGAAATGTATCAAATTTACCCAACAAGGCTTTGAATTTTGGAATAATTTCTTCATTAGCCAAATTGTATACCACGAGATTCTTATTTTGTTCCCGTAACTTTCTTTTGATGTCATCTTCCATTCCCGGATCTAGAGCGTAGATGAAATATTCCTGCTGATTATATAAATTTCTTAAACTAGATCCGATATCTGAATTGGCTATGATCTCATTATCATAATTAGTAATATCTTTGGTTTTATCGATAAAATATGAGTAAATTTCAACGACAATAACTCCATTTTTATTCAAGTGGTATTGCTTTAATTTTTTAAAAATAGAATCATTATTTTCAAATTTTCTTTTGCCCATAGATACATAAATATAGTTTTATTTAGGATCGAGTATATCTATGAAAAATTAAGTTAATATTAAATGAGTAACTTAAGGCAATTATTATTAACGCGAACGATAAGGATCATTGAAGATGAACAAGAGCACCAGAAAATACTGTATTTCTTATTTTTGCTGTGCTTGCTCAAGGCTAGATAGATTAAGTAATACTGCATACCCTTAAGATCGAGATTGGAGAAGCGTTCCAATGCGGCTACGCTCAAATTCCAAAATTGATCTGTGCTTGTGGGCATAGGCTGATTTCTGTTTCTCTTGCCACGTCGCACTGGCGTCTTTTCCACAGAGCTCAGAAAGCTTCATTTCCTCACATTTATCCTTATGATCATCGATAAGTTTTGTTATGTCATATACCCCTGTATTAACAATAATCCAACAATCCATGGCGGTCTTATGAGTTTGAATCTCTTTGATTGGAATAAATTTTTGTTCAGATAAAGCTTCCTGACATGACAATAGACTTATCAACAATATTAACCAACCTCTCTTCATAGCAATCCCTCCAATTTAATATTGTGTCTTTGAACACCACGAGATATTAAAAGCGATTTAAGATTTTTCTGAAACCCAGGATGCCCGCATATACGGAATTTTTCGAAATTTGTGCTATCAAACGGTTTGCCGCTGAATTCGGCAATAAACTGTTGCCCAGAACCGATATAAGATTCCCAGGTAAAATTAAGATGCTGTTGCATACAATCATCGAGCTCCTCACTAAAAAACATCTTTGATGCAGAGCTGTCACAGCAAATAAAATGTATCTTTTTCCGGAATGAAGAGGGAAAGGAGCGAATTGCAGCAAGGAATATAGCTGCACCTACACCGTAAGCAATCCACAACTGGGTTTGATCCGTTTTCCAAAAAGAAGTGCCGAACGGGGCTAAGACGCGAACTGATCCGGGAAGAGAAATAGTATTCAATTGCCCCGTGTCCTTGCCTCGAGCCTTGATGAAGAGTTCAATAAAGGGTTCGGACGGCCTCGAAATAATTGTAAAAGGATGCCAGATATAGGAAAGATTGGAAGATAAAAATTTAAGATACATAAAATGCCCAGGATCGAAGTGAAAATGTTTAGGTTCATTAGATTGAAGTTGGAGGAGAAATAACCCAGGACGTACTTCACACACTTTGCTGATTAAATATTTTTTACCCCAGAAAGAGAATACTGGAAGAATAACAGCTAATAATAAGGCGATTAATCCAAGTATACCTAGTGATACAAATATTAACCACTCCGCAACATTATAAGGAGCAAGTAGCAATACGGTATGAAGCAATGCCGTAATAAGACAAAGGGAAGTCAAAATATGAATACGGCGCCATCGTCTATAGGGGATTTGCAAACGGTAAAAGGCCAGTAGGCTGGCTAGAATAACACCGACAAATGTAATCCATCCGGATAAAAGGGCAAGATCGCTCCAATCAAAAATTAACTCGAAATGTCCCCTATAACTCCAGAATAATTGGCCTAGGTGATACATCATCATTGCGACGAATATCATGGCGATCCAATGATGCCAGCGCAATTGTCGTTGGAGACCATCGAATATCTTGTTTAATGTCGGACTTCGGACAGCCAGATAAAATGAGGCAATAAATAAGATCAGTGCAATATATCCACTCAATCGAATCATATATGATTTCGCCATTTTGGTTTGTCTAGGGTAGTTTCTTTTATGATCAAAATTACAAATTTGTCCTTAACTCGATTCATACCGGTTTCTCCTGAGTTATTCGCGAACCAATAATTTTTCTTACTCCATTAATAAACCAGCCAATGCGCTGATGTGATTCTCGCAAGCAGATTCAAAGGCAGGCTGAGTCTAAATTAGCGAAAATTTGTTGTGCCTTATGAAGAATTGCTTCTTTCTTATCGGTGCTCATTTTTTGCCAGTTCATGTAAGCATAGTTTAGCCGCGTATTATTCTTGAGCTTCTCTTGATTTTGTTTGAGGAAATTCCAGTATAAGGCATTAAATGGGCAGGCATTTTCTCCCAATAAATCATTTGGATTATAAGGGCATGATTGGCAAAAATTACTCATGCGATTTATATATTTTCCACTCGCGGCGTAAGGTTTGGTTGACATTAGTCCGCCATCGGCGTAAAGCGCCATACCTAATGTATTGGGAAGTTCCACCCACTCATAAGCATCAGCATAAACAGTAAGATACCAGTCACAGACTTGTTGGGGATCTAAGCCTGCCAATAACGCAAAATTTCCCGTTATCATTAATCGTTGAATGTGGTGAGAATAAGCTTCTGCTGAAGTTTGGCGCACGACTTCCTTAATACAAAACATTTTAGTTTCTGCTCCCCAGAAAAAAGCAGGTAGGTGTCTTACGGCATTAAAGTAGTTCATTTCCTTGTAACTAGGCATAAAGAGCCAATAAATACCGCGTACATACTCCCTCCATCCTAGAATTTGGCGTATAAATCCCTCGACCGAATTCAGGGGTGCTTTTTGAGTGAAGTAAGCCTGCTCAGCCCTCCGGCATAATTCTAAAGGCTGTAAGAGGCCTGTATTAAGGTAAAATGACAATTTTGAATGATATAAAGTTATTTCATTGCTGAGCATGGCATCCTGATAGTCACCAAAAAAGCCAAGGCAATGCCCCATAAAATAATCTGCTTCGGATAAGGCTTGATTGCGGGTGACTGCGAGGTTAAAAGGATGCAGTTCGCCAAAATGGTTTGAAAAGTGGGTTGAAACCAATCTCAAAATGTCAGCAGTAATCACATCTATTGGGTATTCCAAACGCTTAGGAAATGAGGGAACATGTTTTGCGTTTTTACGATTTTGCGCATCATAATTCCATGAACCACCGATTGGCTTCCCTTTTTCATCGATTAGTAAGTTATGCTTTTGGCGCATCATTCGATAAAAATGCTCCATGCGTAGTCGATTTTTGCATGTGGCCCAATTTTTAAACTCATTTGTTGTACATAGAAACCGATTGTCCTCATGGATAGTGAGTGGAACTGCTAATTGATCTTTGCAATCTTGAATCATTTTTAGAACCCGCCATTCTCCTGGTTCAGTAAGACAGATTGATGAAGGTTTTACCTCTTCGATTGCACGAAAGAGTTCTTTAGTTAGGCTCCCTTGATTATCTGGATCATCAAATTTGATATAACGAACTTGATATCCTTTCGCCACGAGTTCTTGAGCAAAATGGCGCATCGCGGAAAATATAAAAGCAATTTTTTTAGGGTGATGATCTACATAAGTGGCCTCCTGCGCAACCTCACACATCAAGATGACATCATCGCACTTATTAATTGCCGTAATGGCAGATAATGTTTCGCTTAGTTGATCGCCTAAAATAAAACATAGTTTAGCCATAAATTTTCACATATTAGGTTCGTTATATCTTCATTTTTGGACGAACACGGCTTAAACCCCCATCAACTGCAAGGACTTGTCCAGTTATCCAGCTTGTTTCTGGACTCAGTAAAAATAGGATGGCTTGAGCAATATCCTCTGGAGTGCCAATACGCCCGAGAGCATGCATCATTTTTGAGGCATTAAGGGCAAACTGGTTATTTACCAAGGAGGCAGTCAGTGGAGTATTTACCATTCCGGGGGCTATTACATTTACCCTTAAATTGTTCGGCGCATAAGTAGCTGCTGCGGCTTGGGCAAGTCCAATTATGCCTGCTTTGGCTGCTGCCACTGCTTCGTGGTTAGCAAGTCCAACTAATGCTGCCGCAGATGAAATCAATACAACTGAACCACCTTCTTTCATCATTAAACCAGCAGCACGAATTGTAGCAAATGAGGTTTTTAAAGAGGCATCAATGCTGGCTTGAAATTCTTCAACGGTGGTTGTGTGAGCACTTTTAAGGAGTAATGAGCCCGCGCAATTCACCACCCCATCAATAGTACCAATTTTATGAAACACTTCGGCAACGGCATCAAAATCACATGCATCAAGAATAAAATCAGGTTTTATCTTGCGATTATCTCTTGCGGTAGTAAATACTCGGTCACCTCGACTTTTTAAGTGTGTTGTAACGGATTGTCCAATTGCACTGCTTGCAGCGATAACTAAGTAATTAGCCATGAGATTATTTTCAATAACTTACCATAAAATTACTATGCTTCATTGAGTAGGAAACATCAATATGTTTGGGAACCAATGCAAAGTGCTCACAAGTTTATAGAGTAATTAGGAAGAGGGAAAAATTTATCTTCCATCAAACTTCTTTATAACGCTAAAGACATTCCATACGGTTTAACTCATTTTGAAAAACCACTGCAGGTTGCCCGTTTGGTTTACCACCTAACGAGCCAGTTTAAAAAGAGTAATACTATGAAAAAACAATAATCTGACTCATTGGCAAGTTCACTTTACAGGATAGTGGTATCTTTAAACAGATACTCCGTTTTAAAGTGGTGATGCTCAGCTTTTTTGTGAACATCAGTGCGTTGAGTTG
Source organism: Legionella micdadei (assembly GCF_000953635.1). NCBI lineage: Bacteria > Pseudomonadati > Pseudomonadota > Gammaproteobacteria > Legionellales > Legionellaceae > Legionella > Legionella micdadei. Next base: position 3,034,439 of record NZ_LN614830.1, on the reverse strand, counting down.
ATCTTCCATTTTTGTATGTCGCAGTTCATAAGGCTTGGCTAAAAAGCATTGATAAATCCCTCGATAGAAAATGAACGATAAGTAGTCAAACTAAATCGTTGTTATGTGCTATTAAATATATATTAAGTTAACTCAACGAATCGCGAAAATAGCTCTTACGAAGGAGAATTTATGTCGAAGATTAATGGCGGTCAGCTCGTTGTAAAATGCTTGGAGGCACAGGGTGTGGAGTTTATTTTCGGGATTCCGGGTGCAAAAATTGACACAGTTTTTGATGCCTTGGAAGATTCAACTATCCAATTAATCCTCTGCCGCCATGAACAAAATGCAGCGTTTATGGCGGCAGCTTATGGCCGTTTGACTGGTAAACCGGGGGTTGTGTTAGTGACATCGGGGCCAGGCGTTTCAAATTTAGCAACAGGATTATTAACAGCAACAACAGAAGGGGATCCAATTGTTGCACTTGGAGGCAATGTTGCTCGTGATATGGCTCTAAAAGCTTCCCATCAGAATACGAATAACGTGCAATTGATGAAGCCTGTCTGTAAAACCAGTGTGGAAACTGAAGTACCAGAAATCATTCCAGAAGCAATAGCAAATGCATTTCGCACTGCAGTTGCTCCGAGAAGCGGCGCTTGCTTTATCAGTCTACCGCAGGATGTATTGAAGGAAATGACATCCGCCCCAGTAATAAAGCCTGCGTCAAGAATTTGCTATGGCTTGGCACACCCTGAAACAATAAGGGCTGTTTCGCAATTAATAAATCAAGCAAAATGTCCTGTTTTATTATTAGGAGAGGAAGCAAGTCGCCCTGAAAATACCGAAGCAATCCGGAAATTACTCCTAAAAACCGGTTTACCCACCGTTGGAACGTTTCAGGCTGCTGGCGTGGTGTCAAGGGAGTTGGTTTCTTGCTTTGCTGGAAGAGTTGGATTGTTTCGTAATCAACCCGGCGATCAATTACTAAATCAATCCGACATTATTATCACCATTGGATTTGATTCAGTAGAATATGATCCAGAAGTATGGAATGCAGAGTGTCAAAAAACAATTGTGCATATCGATTATTCTCCAGCGACAATTCGCGAGGCTTATCAACCTAAATATGAAGTGCTTGGAGATATCGATGCCAATCTGAGTGCATTGATCGAACTCCTAGATACTTCCATGGTCTTAAGAAATCAGAAAAATGTAAAACCCTATCATGAGGCCCACCAAAAAATTATTTTGACGGGGAAATCATTGTCAAGAGGTAAATTAATGCATCCTTTGCATTTCATTCATGAATTACGCGAAGCCATTGACGATGACACCCTCATAACCTGTGATGTTGGAACAATTTACATGTGGATGTCCCGTTATTTTTTATCCTATCAACCCCACCATCTGTTATTTAGTAATGGCCAGCAAACATTGGGTGTGGCATTGCCGTGGGCTATGGCCGCAAAATTGGTTTATCCGAATAAAAAAATTATTTCAATGTCAGGGGATGGTGGTTTTTTATTTTCATCCATGGAGTTGGAAAATGCCGTAAGAAATAAACTTGATTTCGTCCATTTTGTGTGGCGTGATGGATCTTACAATATGGTTAAAGAGCAAGAATTAATGAAATATAAACGCCCATCAGGCGTTGAGTTTGGAAAAGTAGATCTAGCAGATTATGCCAAAGCGTTTGGAGCAATCGGATACGAATTACAAGATCCGGCCGACTTTAGCGAATTATTGCAAGAGGCATTAAAGCAAAAGGGACCTGTCCTGATTGATATTCCAATTGACTATTCCGACAACCCAGGGTTATTTGAAACGGGGGTGTTATCTTGAGCTGCTCAAATAAAACCCTGTTTCAGGTAGGGGTGCTTTGTGGATTTCTTGATAAAGTCTATGAGGGGGATCATACCCTGGCACAAATCATGGCAAAAGGAAATATGGGTATTGGAACCTTTGATTTTGTCCATGGCGAATTAATTGGATTGGATGGCCAATTTTATCGGATAATTGAAGACGGTATCGCAAGGCCTGTCGATCCACAACAAAAATCACCCTTTGCCTGGGTGGTTGACTTTGAGGAAACGCATCAGTTTACCTTGGAGGGGATTAACAGCTTCGAGCATTTTTCAGAAGCATTTGACCGACAAGTACCATCACCCAACTACATTTATGCTTATCGCTTTGAATGCCTGATGGATAAACTGGAGTGCCGGACCGAGTCCTGCCAACCAAAACCTTTTCAACCTTTGGTAGAAACAATGCCAAGCGTTCAGGTCAATTTCTCCTATAGAAAAGTAAAGGGAAAGGTTGCTGGTTTTTATTTCCCTTCTTACATGGCGACAATGAATATTCCGGGCCATCATATGCATTTCTTGGATTCAACCCATAGGCAAGGAGGGCATGTTTTTGATTGTGTATTTAAGAAGGCGTTAATCAGTGTGTGTTGTATTAAAAATTACACAGTCGCATTAGTTGAATCAGAGACGTTTGAAAAATTAAGCCCCCATGCTCAAAATTTGGAACAAGCCACCCATTTAATTGAAAAGCAAAGAAAATAGAACTTAGATACGTTTTTTTGGCAATAAAATATAAAAAAATCAAAGAGTTATTTTCTTTCTAAGAAGGCCGCGGAGGACAAAATTAAATCTTAATCTTTGCTTAAGGTTGCCATGTTAATATATGCTTCCCTATCATTCTATTTGATGATGTATGAACTTAGGTCCTTTTTGGTGTGAGCGTGATAAATCTTGGGTACGTTTTGTTTACGAGAACGAAATAGTCAAGGCTGAAATTGCTCAAATATCTTCGAAAGATCCCCGTATAACAACGGATTGGCAACCAATTACCAGGGGTAATTGGCACGTAAGTTATGCCTATAAACAGCAAGAGGCAGTGCCGGGATTTTATGTTTTAAGAGACGGTGTTTTATATTTTACTGATTGGAACCCAAATCGGGTTACGGGTATTAATGCCTCTGTGCTCAAGAAATCGGGGTGGTTTCCATATAATATCTTAAAAGATAACCCCTTCATCGGGCATCAAAAAGAAGAAGTTAGTACATTGCTCCCTAACACAGCGTTACCCTTAACCCCAGAGATGTTATTAGAAAAGTTAACAGAAGAACGCGCCTTAGAAGAGAAAAGAATAAGAGAAGCTCAAGAGGCGGAAAGGATTAGAGTAGAGCAGGAAAAAGCTCAATGGGAAGCCTGCAAAAAGGGAAATATACGTTATCGTGGTCTTGAAGCTGCGGGCCGCGACACACTATTCGAAATTGGAACCTTAGAGATTTTATATAACGAATTGTCGCTGGCTTTATATGATTTCCATATTAGTAATTACGACAATTGCGAAGATTATTTATATGCATTAAAAACGATCATTGAAGAGGATGGCGATCCTCATCATCAAGCTATTGTGAATATGGCTAGTCGTACAGATATTGATAGGGATTTAGGGTTTACGGGCGATGAGGAGTTACGCAAAGCATTAATGGCGCATAAGAAGACTTTCTTCTTTAATTTGTTACGTGAAGAAGTGAATTATCTTAGTAATGAATTCCATATTGAATGCAATCTTTTAAGCCATGAAGAAATAGCCGAGCACGAGGAGGAACAGCGGGCTTTGCGAAATATGACTTTCGATGAAATGTATGAGCAAGAAGGTAGCGATCAGGAGCTCCAAGCAGCTTTAGAACTGAGCCGAATTGAAACTGAGCGTCAGGAGCAAGAGCGCGTTCATTTTGAACAGCAATATCAACATGTTTTAGCAGCGAGTTTAGTTTCAAATCATTATCCCCATTACGATCCTATTGAAGTTGTTGAAGAAGATCAATTGTCTTTAATTCGTAATGCAGTAACCAAGGCCCAAGAAAGCTATAAAGAATGGTACGATGACAAAGATGGAGTAAAAGAGATACGGGGCAGGGATGGTTTTTTTAGCAGATGGTTTTTTAGACATGGTCCTTCTGGACAAAAGCGGGCGAGTGAGTTTAAGGATGACATTGTTCGGAATATTCATGACGAGGAGAATGCAATAGAGCGGATTAACGAGTTATTGCAAGACAGTAAAACAGCGTACAATCGGCACTCTTTCGCTTCATTTTTGCTTGATGAATTGCGAAAAATTGATGGGAGTTGCTGGAGTACAATAGCTCCGCCTAAAGAGGGAATATACGATAAAAACCAGGTCATTAAGAGGCTTTCCGTTTCTTCGGGGGATTTAGGTATTTTAGGAAGAATCTTCTAAAGCTAATTTAAATGGGGTTCTTTTTTGAATAGGGAAAATTAAATAATCCTCACATCCTCGTCAATAATCAGCCAAGCCTATGCTTGTTAGGTTTTCTGTGCGATGAAATGGTAACTCATAGTCACTAACCCCAAGCGATCCGCCTCACACAATGCTTCAACATCTTGGCTAAGTCGATCTAGCAACAAATTAAAGTGATTAGGGAGTAAATTTATTTTTACAAGAAATTTAACAATCGGTGATAATTTATCGTAATTACTCCCCGCCTTATTGATAAGAGGTTCTTGCGATTTATTGATACTTGGGTCTTCACTTAATAGCACTTTAAATCCGGCATTTTGTAAGACTAATTGATATTCTTCGGGGGAGGGAGTGCCAATTGCACCAATCAATGGTTTGATTTTTTGCATTAATTCCCGATGATGAGGATTTTGAGCGTCATAGCCAGGCAAACGAACCCACTCTAATAATGAAATTTTTCCACCTGGTTTAAGAATACGATGTAGTTCTGAAAAGAGTTTAGACAAATCTCTGCAGAGAGAAAGCGCCTGAATTTCGTAAATACAATCAAAATTATTATCATCAAAAGCGAGAGGCAAATCATTAAAGTCGGCATTGATAAAATGACATTGTTGGGATAAATTTTGCTTTTTGGCGAAAGCAATAGCATTATCTAATTGACTTTGATCAATATTAATTCCTGTGATTTGTGCTCCAGTAAGTGAAGCAAGATGCATGGCAACACGCCCTTTTCCACACCCTAATTCAAATACTTTATCATTCTCTTTCATCCCAAGGAGATGGACAAAATTTCTTTCAAATAGGATCTGATTATTGATGACATTTTTTGCTAAGTCGAGTGTAGGAGGTATATACATTTTTTCAACCTGCCCAATTGCGCAAAGATGATTAATCACCTCATACCAACTAATCAGTTTCTGCTTAACTTCCTCGTAGGCAATGGATTTTGAATCATCCATCGCTTGTCCGTGAACCCAATCACAATGATAGAGGTTATATGCCTCTAGAAATGCTTCAACTTTTTGTGGGGATAATTGATATAGCGCTTTAAATGAATTCCAGATAGTAACTAATCGATACAATGTTGAATTCGGGCTCAAAGTCATCGTGATATTTCCTTAATCGTTAAATCCCTTAAGCTATAGTATTCAAGTTCCAATGATTGATCGACTGCTTTTTTAAAAACTGCCGTCACACAAGGTATTATAGGTTCTTAAAGGGGCTATGGGTCCTGTTGTCCAATAAGGAATCCCTTGGAGAAAGTGTTCAAATATAATTCTATATGTAATAAGCATTGACTCTTGTTTGTTTTTGTATACAATTGGTGCTTGAATTGTTCTTTCCCCACTGTAATATGTCAATCTCAGAAGATGAATTAAAAGTAGTGTTAAATCGCCGTAAACACCGCCATGAAGTGCAAATTTATCAAACTCCTCAACCGAAAAAAAAAGCAAGAACAACACCTTTAAGTTTATTTGATTTGTGTGATGCTACCGCTCGTATCACAAAAATGTTACTTGCTCTTGGCGCTGAAAATAATTGGGATGATGTGCAAGAAAGCCGGGGCCGTTCTAAAGAAGCAGGGAGATATAGAGAAAATTGGTTATATTTGAGCCGTACGGATCATGGCGATTTTGCTGATTGCCCAAAAGAAAGAAAGACAAATTGGTTGAATGCTTTTCGATCAGGAATTCAACAAACATTCTTTTATTACCCTTCTAAAACCGAATTTAGAACGCATAAAAACTACATTGAAAGAAATGCTGCTGCTGCAGTACTCAGTTTAACTGGTTCATGCGATCAACATGCCTTTGTATTAGCGACTTTATTACGCGCGATATTGCCCAAAGGGACTCAAATAAATATTTGCGGGTTAAGAATGGGAGAAAAAAATTTCCCTCATACTTTTGTCGTAATTGGTAGTTTGAGGCAAAATTCAAGGGTACCTTTAACCGATCTTCCTTTAGATTCATTATTAGCAGTAGACGCTTGGCCAACAGTAGGGGGAGCTATATTGCTGAAAGATTTTTTTGTTTGCGATGGAGCGGTTAGGCATGGCGTTTTAGTTGTGGATAAATCTTATATTGCAGATGGTAAAGATCATCTTATCAAACGCGTTAGTAAGCAAAAAATACTATTGGATATTATCAAGGCAGGCGATCCTGATGTTGTGGTAGAACCTAGCCGTTATTTAACTGGCGCCACTATCAATTCGCTCGAAGATGAGGCTAATTATACTCAATTGATTAAGCGGGATAAGTACTTATCCGAGTTCCCCTCTGATTATGAAGGCATGTTTTGCGCGCCAACTATTTCAGAAAAATATGTGCAATCAGCTAAAAATATAGAGGCTCATGCATACATCTGTAAAAACTACCCTCATGAACAATTTATTCGATGCTTAGAGTATGTAGAAGAACAGGTAGGAAAAATCATTGCCGAGGATAAAAATGCTGATGGCGATTTTTCGCACCGTCTAAATTCTTTTGCTTAGTGAAATCTCCTTGTTTCTAAACCTAAATAAAAGCACTTGATCTCTTACCCAGCAGTCTGTAGTGAGAATTTAAAAGACGAATAATTTTACACTGTAAATATAAAATTACTCTTTTGTTAATAAAATATTCTATACTACACCACATTTTACAAATGGATTAATGAATGGCGACTTCTGAAGATACAGTTCGAGCTGAGCTAAAACGGGCACATGCTAACGAAAGGGGATCTTCTCCGGAGAGAGCAAAGAAAAGAAGAGCACTCGATTCTTTTAACATAGTTGAATTATGTGATGCAGCAGCACAGATAACAAAAATGTTGCTTGGCCTAGGTGCTGAGAATAATTGGAGTGATGTTAAGGAAAGCCAAGGCCTATCTATGATGGCCGGAATGTATCGAGGCAACTGGCTCTATTTAAGCCAGGTTGATCGTGGTGAGGACGAAGAACCCCCTAAAATAAAAAATAAGGCCAATTGGTTTAAAACGTTCAAAAGCGGGACTCCTCAGACATTCTTTTTTTACACGCCTAAAACTGAATCGAGAAAGCATCGCAGTTATGTTGAAAGAAATGCTGCTGCTGCAGTTCTCAGTTTAACTGGTTCATGCGATCAACATGCGTTTGTACTAGCAACTTTGCTACGAGCAATATTACCCGTGGGCACAGTTATAAATATTTGTGGTTTGAATGTGGCTGGGGAAACCATTCCCCATACCTTTGTAGTAGTAGGTTCTATAGGTAGAAAAAATATCCGTTTGCGTGATCTTCCTTTGCATAAATTATTAGCAGTTGATGCATGGACAATAATTGGAGGGGCAGTGGAATTAAAGGATTATTTTTTGTGCGAGGGGATAATTCGAGATGGGTTTTTGGTTGTTGATCAATCTTACCTTGCTGATGGCCAGGATCACCTTATTAAACGGGTTAGTAAGCAAAAAATTTTACTTGATATTATTAAAGAGGGACATTCTGGCATTCGTGTAAAAAGCAGCAGCTACCTTTCTTCGTTTATTCATCACGACCTAATAGAACAAATCAATTACACTAAAGTGATAAAAAGAGATAAATTTCTATCTGACTTACCTGACGATTATGATGGTATGTTTCATGGGGAAACCGTTTCAGCCACATATCAACCACCCATCCGAAGCAATCAGGCTTTAGAGTATATCTGTAGAACCTATCCGCATAAGAAATTTAATCGTTGCTTAGAGTATGTGAATGAGCAAGTCGAAAGCATAATCAACGAGGAGAAAAAATCGGATGCTGATTACACACAATCTTTAGCACCGACGTTGTAGTAAAAAATAAAGGCTTATTGGCTGGGGTTGCTTTGGTAAAACTAAAGTCATTAGAGGTGACAAGGGACGCAGCAATCAAGGATAGCGCTTATTTGTTATTAGTGTTTATCCTGTTTGGAAACCCATGTTGCTCAGGATTTTTAATGTCCATTGAGGGAAAAATGGATGGATAATTAGAATAAATGTCAGTTAAATATATTTAGTGTTAATATTATTGTCAAATTTACCCATTTTTAATTTTAAATGAAACGAAAATATGAAAATTCTTCCGCAATGACGGGGTCTGGGCAAAAAGAAATTCAAACCACAGCGGCTAAGCAAAAACGGCTCGGCTTCTTTACCAACTCTGATAAGAAGTATGGATTAGAGCAAAACTTAGTTTGTCAGATGAATAAGACGAATTTAGTTCAAGATGATCATACCGGAACGCAGGGTTGCTCAGTCGGACTTTATGAATTGATTGCACGTAATCAAAATAACCCTGATTGGAGTATCAGCCTATTTGATACATGTTCTGATGGCCCTGTCTTGTTACTCAATACCCAAACTGTTTTGCGGGGTGAGATACCCCATCTAAAACAAGATGGAATGGGGATTTTCATATTTTCTAATTGTAATGGCCGAATCGCTCTTGAAGAGCAATCTCTTGAGTACTGTATACGTCTTGTGATAGCCAATACTAAGCAAAGAATCGTTGTGGATAGCCATTTGCAAATTGCTGTTTCAGAAATTGATAGGTTTTTACAAAATGATTTGAAGGAATTATCAGATTATCTTAAAAAATATCAGGTGAACTTACTTGATATTGAGACGCAAATTTCAATTATTTACGGCCCTAAACCTGATTATTTAACTGAAAATGAATATGCTGAGGGAGAACTTCATTCGTCAGATTCAGAAAATGAAATACCTGAAGATGAAATTCCAGGAATTTTGATTGCATTCATGTTAGAAGAGACTTTAGGGAAAAAGATTAATTTGATAAAAGGGGATCCTGGTTCGGTTTCGCAAATAGATTTAAGTACTGGTTTGATTTACAGGAGCTCTGACACCGTTGAAGTAGCTTATGAAGCGGATGATGAATTTGAATCAACACCTCTCCAGTTTAGTTGAATTACCATGGTGAACAAGGATTTCAATCCACACAAGCTTTGGCTAGATTACTATGTAAAGAAACCGGAATTACGCCGTGCCGAAATAGCGGGAGTAAATTGATAAATAAGTCCCATCATTTTGCATGGCAATCAATGCATTATTGATTCGAGAGATAAGTTGACCTTGGTTGAGGTTAGCCATAATGCCATAACCCATACCGAATGGTATCGCTTTACCAACCAGCTTAAAAATACCTTGGCTGTTGTTAACCCAGTATGATGCTCCGATGTAATCGAACATAATAAGATCGATGTCGTTATCGGCTAGGTCTTTCAACATATCCGGCTGGTTATCGTAGCTAATCACTTTAACATTACTGTACATTTGCAACAGGAGAGATCTGAATACAGTACCTGCTTCCACTCCGATACGTTTGCCTGTATTGATATTGGTGCTATCAATATTGGAATCAGTTCTTGCAAATAATTGGGCTTTAGTCTGCAAATAAGGTTGGCTAAACAAATATTGGTCTAGCCGTTCTCGGGTAATAAAAAAACCATCTATGCCTAAATCAACTTTCCCTGATGCGACGGCTTTCATAATTTTTTCAAACGTCATGGGATGGTAGGCACAAGTTGCATTGATTCGACGGCAAATTTCATTCACAAGATCAATTTCAAATCCAGTGAACACATTATTTTTAGTCGCTTGAATTTCCATGGGGGGATTAAAGGGTGATGTACCGACTATGAGTTTTTCAGCATGCAGGCTAGGACATATCAAACAAAAAATAAGTAGGGTTAAGATGAATTTCATGAAGTAAATTCTCTATTTTTATCTATATGTTAAGAGCCTATCAAAAAAATGCATAGTTGCAAGAAGACTGTAAAAAATGAACACATTATATTTACATTAGAGATCATGCAAGTAAATACACCTGTCCATGGTGGGAGCAGACCGATAAGCTCTGTGTTTAAGCTGTTAGGTCTATAATTCAATGTATGTCAGTATAGGCAGTTGGGGCTTGCCACTCTCCCAGCCTTACTAAGAAACCTCAAAAATAGTTAAAAAGTTCACTACACTAATAATTATAAAGTAATCACATAAGGAATTGTTATGGTTGTCCCCAATACTATAAGCTTGATGGATGCTATCTATAATCGTCGTTCCGTACGAGACTATCAGCCAAAAAAAGTGAGTAAAGATCTCATTAGTATACTCCTTGATGCGGCAGTACAAGCCCCTTCCGCCCTTCATGAAGAGCCCTGCGCTTTTGCAATTATCCAGAATCAAGACATGTTAGATCGCATATCTGAGAGTGCAAAACACATATTGCGTGATGAATCTCTAAAAACCCAGTCAGAAAAGAAGAAACATGTTCTTAATGTTGTTGATCAACCCGAATTCAATATCTTTTACAATGCGAGTACATTAATAGTTATCTGCAGCAAATTCCAAGACTCATTTGTCGCAGCAGATTGTTGGCTTGCAGCTGAAAACCTCATGCTCAGTGCCTATGCCCATGGTCTTGGATCGCGAGTCATCGGTTTTGCTGTCCCCGCTTTGAATTTGCCGGAGTGGAAAGCTGAAATAGGAATTCCTGACGAAATGGTTGCTGTCGTGCCGATAATTTTGGGAATACCGGGCAGCTCTTCATTATCGTCAGGCCGGAAATCTCCCGAAATAATTGCATGGAAATAAGCGACAGTGGCTAAGCTTGGTTGATCTTAATTTAAGAATCCCCTCATTTAAGGGAAGGTCTTTAGCAAAGTTCGAGCTGGCAATAGGATTAACAGTTACTGTAAGGAGATAGGCTCGAAAGTGGTGTCCAATCAGTAGCCGGTTGCTCCGAATTTGTGCGCTGCTATTAGATAAGTGATCAGTACTATGAAGGAAACCATTGCAAGCAACAAATGAAAAATAACGAGTAATTTAAAGAGATCATCTTTTTGTACTATGTTAATTTTAAAGATGCAAATACCAAAAGAGGCTGTAAAGATAAATAAAACCACACTCACGATTAATAAAGGATGCATATGTTCTAAAATCATAGCAATGAACAGGGCTATTATCGCTGAAATTGCCACGATCCCATGCAAAAAAACCATTATTTTTCGAGGGTATTCATTTTTTAAAATAGGTATTGCGATGGTTAGTCCCAAACATGCAGCAAAGCTAAATAAAATTATCGCAATCCTTAGCATATTTAGTATCCCTCTAAGAAAATCCGTTTCCTTGCTGAAAAATAGCACTATTAAGCAAAGAAAGAAAATAAGGAATTTAATTTTGGCCTTGACTTTTCCGTTACGTAATCCCTTATCGTGTGATTTGTCAATTTAGAGGAAAATAAAATGTCCTACACGGTAAAAAAATTAGCTAAGATCTCAGGTGTGAGTCCGCGTACTCTTCGTTTTTATGACGAGATTGGTTTATTAAAGCCGGCTTATTACGGAGAAAACCAGTACCGTTACTACGAGGAAGAGCAGCTTCTGATGTTGCAGCAAATTCTATTTTTCCGTGAGCTTGGATTTTCTCTAAATGATATACAGAGGATAATTCATAGCGATGGCTTTGATAAGATTGAAGCATTGACTGAGCATAAATCTATCCTCTTGGAAGATCTTAAACGAATCAAGATCCTGACTAAAACTATTGATAAAACTATTTCACATATTAGAGGAAATTTGATCATGAGTGACATTGAAATGTATGAAGGCTTCGATCCGAAAAAGCAGCAGGAGTATGAGAATTACTTACTGCAAACGGGAAAAGTAACACAAAAGCAAATTGACGAAAGTTGGAAAAATGTTCGTCACTGGAAAAAAAACAATTGGGAAGATCATCAGCGGGAGGGTGAGGAAATTAATCAAGGATTAGTGAATGCTATCCTTAATGGAGCGAAACCTGAAGCCAAAGAGGTTCAAGATTTGATTCAAAGGCATTATCAATGGGTGAAAAAATTTTGGACGCCAACTCAAGAAAGTTATATTGGTCTTGGGCAGATGTACCTTGAACACCCTGATTTTAAGAGCTTCTATACGAATTATCATCCTGATTTGGTTGAGTTTTTAGTGGAAGCGATGAAAATATATGCCAAAGAAAAATTAAACTAAAACCCTCAAGACTTAATAGTTCAAACTTGGCCTGGTAAGTTAAGTTTGAACTATGGTCAATTTATCCTTTCTGGCACTGCTATTTTTCTGATGCATCTTTTGAGGATTATATTGATCTCACAATGACTAACAGTGAATTGCAGTGCTATTTAACAATCATCTTTAATACACTGTAAAAAAGAAAAAGGTTGTTCCCAGTGTGAAATGTTTAATTAAATCCTTAAATGATTCTTTTAAATCCACAAAGAGTTTAAATTTTGCAACATAAATAAAATTAATATAAAATTCTGTTCCCTTATTACGCTAATGAGCATTTATATAATCACTTAGAGTGCTCTGAAGCCTAAAAACACCAACTAAGAATTTTATCATGCTAAGACACACCAAACGAAAAAGATCTTTTCCTAAAAAATTTGAAGGTTTTGTAATACATACTCCGATTGCGTATACCTCCTCTGAATCTCAAACATCAAAAAAAAGAAAGGACCCAATTTCATTTTTTTCAGAAGAACCGCGTAAGAAAAGGAAATTGATTGCAAGCGTTAGTGACAAATCCGACCCCCCTTTCTTACAACAAACCCTAAAAGATCTAGGATTAGAAGACATGCCTTTGGATTCTTACATTCCTTCTCCTTTAGATAAGCCTGATTGGGTTACTGTCCGGAAAGTTTCGTTATTAACGAATATGGATGGACATGGTTTATTTGCTAGGTGTGACATTCCTAAAGGAACTTGTGTGGGTCTTTATACAGGGAAAGAATATTCATTGGATGAGTTTGAGGCATATCTAAAAGAAAACGCTGAAGCCAATGGTAATTATGCGATGACTATTGGAGAAAAGATAATTGATTCGAGTACTTCTGGGAACTACACGCGCTATATTAATTTCTCAGATACTCAAGCTAATGTATGCTTCGTAGCAGGTCGATTGCAGTATCAAAAAGTTGTAAAAGTAATAACAACGACAGATATCAAGGCAGGGCAGCAATTTTTAGTGGACTATAATGTTTATGATGAAAACGCATCGAAGCATTTTTATTTTCTAAGTCCCAGTGACAATTGGAGATCGACCGAAGACTTATATTCTGCTTATTCATATCAGACAGTTAGGCCACCTATAGATATGCCAGAGCTGGACATAAAAAGATCAAATAACTTGCTTGCAACGAATATAGGGAAGGCTATTTTAGGAAATAAAAATTTATCCACAATCGATATTCCCTATGAGCCCGAAGAAATAAATCTTCCTTATCTCAGAAAATATCGTCGAAATATCCTTAGGTTCGAGCAAGCAGATGTATTCACTCCGTTGATGCTCGCTTGCTATTTAGGCCAATTTGAAAATGTTCGGTGGCTTATTGATAAGGGAGCCAATATTAATCAACAACAACATCACTCAGGCAATTGTCCCCTGTTTTTTGCATTAATTGGCTACTCAGCTACTCTTGATAATAAGCGTGCTTATGTGGAAATAATTAAGTTACTCATTAATAACAAAGCAAATTTATGTGTGCATGATCGTACCGATAAGACCTTTTTGCATAAGGCGATCTCTACTTTAGACAAAGAAGACTTTCAAGCAGTGATGAACGTAATTAAAGAGCAAGAAGAGGTTAACTTGCATCAGCTATTCTCTTTTATCGACGAAAATAGCGATGATATTCTTGTGCATTGTCTCAGGGAAAAGCTGTTTGACCACGCTAAAATTTTGTTGCGCACTTACCCTACTTATTTTAAAGAATATTACATGAGCGGTTCTGGTGAGGATAAGGCTTTTAATAAAGAAGCATTTATTGATGCAACAAAAAATTATTCTCCAAATGAACGACAAACGCTCTTTAGGTTGCTGCAAGAACAATTTACAACGGCTAGGCCCAGATTGTTTTCTGACTTAGGGTTGGCCCGGGCTGAGGAGATTGACGCGGAGAATCTATCTTCATCGATGATGATGTAAGCAAGGATGCTTACCGACTAAATCGAAAGCCCTATTGTTCTTGAATAATGGGACTAAAGAAAATTTAAATCGCACTCTCTAATATTTATATTTTGAACTAACCAAGTGTATCGAAGGCGCTGCATTAGTTTTTACAATGATGGAGTCCTAGTGGTGCTTTCGCAGTCATCATGCTAAAGAGAGATATCTTGGATATTTTCGTTCTAGTTATGGGTGGGTATAATCCATAGTTATACCCAGTCTCAGAGTTTATAAATGTTTAAAATTGTCTCAGGTGGCCAAACCGGAGTGGATCAGGCCGGTCTTGCAATTGCCGAACAAATGGGGATTCCTTGGGGAGGATGGTGTCCAAAAGATGGATTGGATGAGAATGGCCTTTGTATCCGCAGGCAATACCCTTCCTTAAAGGAAACCGCGACTGCAGATCCTCAAGAAAGGACTAAACTGAATATTCGTGATTCGGATGGAACTTTGGTTATCGTACCTACCTGGCCGCTGCCTAAGGAAATAACAGACGGCACATACCTTACAATCACAGAGGCTCAGCAGCAAAACAAGCCTTGTTTAATTATAAGATTGGATGAAAAAGAGAGGAGAGCATTAGAGCAGCTAAGAAAGTGGCTGAAAGAGCATCATGTTGTCGTGCTCAATATTGCCGGTCCTCGAGAATCAAATTGCCCCGGAATAAACAAACTAGCATACGAATTTTTACAACAAGCGTTTGAATCGCTCAAGCCAGTTATTTAAGCAAATTGCGTTTCGTTAATCGAGTCGACCCGTTCGGGATAAAAAGCAATATATCCTCTGATTCGTTCCACAGCGTTGTGAGGATTTTCATAGGACCAAGCTGCGTTTTCAATTTTTTTATCGTCGATAGCGACGTTGTAATAAGAGCAGTTGCCCTTATAAGGACAGAAGGTTTTATGAGTACTTGGCTGCAATAATGCCATATTGACGTCTTCACGAGGAATATATTGAACCGGAGGATAATTAGCTTCACGTAAAATCAAAGCGTTATAGGTATCAGCAATCACGTTTTCTTCAATTTTAATGATCACGCGATTTGTATTTTGTTCGATGGTTATAGGGTGATCGGAACCAGGCATCCTAATTTGTTTGTTTTCCATTTTATTTCATTCCAAATTTTTCTGTCTAAATAAGTATAGTGGTCCTAATATGGAAAAATAGACCAACGGCATCTATTCTTTTAATTAATAGAATAACAAGGAAATACCATCATGCGTAATAACCTATTCTTTAGAATAATAATTAGTATAGGTTTCGCTTTTCTTTCTACTTTGGTATTTGCGGACGAAACGCCAAAAGATGCCTGGATTCGCGACCTCAAGGAATTGGCACCGGAGATAATCTGCAAAAGTTTTATTCAAGATTCGGACTTAAATAAAAAGATGAAAGCTGCAAAAATTGACTACGAAAAGTGCCTGACATTGATCCCTGCAAGCTTTGACAAATGCCAGGCAAAATATTATTCCCAAATTCCAGACACGATAACAAAAAAGGATGCCGAAAAGTGGGGCAACAATTTAGGGATGTGCATTGGAGGGGAATTTACCGTTAATTATTTATTGATTCCCCAATAGAATAGCCTTTGCCAAGGTGTCTGCTCTAAATGGCAACAATAGACTTCTATTTTTGTTCAGACTATACTCCTGCTATCTAAAAAACAGGCTTTGATTGATTTTTAATGGATAAATCAATTGTCATACATCAAACGGCTGATGTGCAATCACAAACGATCGGCAAAGGTACAAGAATTTGGCAGTTTGTTGTCATCTTGCCTCAGGCTAAAATCGGCGCTGAAGTTAATGTCTGCTCTCATTGTTTTATTGAAAATGATGTAATCATTGGTGATAGAGTAACAATTAAATCGGGTGTTCAGCTTTGGGATGGGATTCGCATTGAGCAAGATGTATTTATCGGTCCAAATGTAACATTTACTAACGATAAATTCCCACGTTCAAAGCAATATCCAGAAAAATTTTTGCAAACGCATATTAAAAAAGGGGCCTCAATAGGGGCGGGTGCAGTGATTTTGCCCGGCCTTACAATTGGTGAAGGGGCAATGATAGGAGCGGGGGCGATTGTGACTAAATCAGTTCCTCCCTACGGCATTGTCATGGGTATTGCCAGCAAATTAGTTGGCCATGTGGATGGAACGGCAGATCCAGCACTTTCTTAAAACATCGGATATTTTGATCAAAAAACCATTCAATAATGGTGTGGGTTGACCTCATCGATTTACAGAAATGGAAAATTTTTTGTGATTATCATTCGATGAATTTGGACAAAAGGATAGTCTAATGATTCTAGTAACTGGAGGATGTGGGTTTATTGGTGCTAATTTTATTTTGAATTGGCTAAAGACACATGATGAACCAGTCCTTAATGTCGATGCTCTAACTTATGCCGCTAATCCCGACAATTTATCGACGGTAAAAAAAGACAAGCGTTATTTATTTGTATACGGAAACATCGCAGATAGGGCGTTATTTAAGCAATTATTGGTTAATTTTAAACCAAGAGCAATAATTAATTTTGCTGCCGAAAGTCACGTGGATCGATCTATTCATAATCCAGAAAAATTTATCAAAACCAATATAGAAGGTACTTTCCACCTGCTCGAGTCAGTGCGCGAATATTGGTTAAACCTGGGTACCGAAGCAAAAGGGAACTTCCGGTTTTTACACGTTTCTACGGATGAAGTATACGGTTCTTTGATGGCAGATGCTCCTTCGTTCACCGAAAAGAAAAATTACGAACCTAATAGCCCCTACGCAGCAAGTAAAGCGGCTAGCGATCATTTAGTTCGAGTTTGGCATCAGACTTATGGTGTCCCTGTTCTTACTACCAACTGTTCTAACAATTACGGCCCTTTTCAATTCCCAGAAAAACTTATTCCGTTGATGATAACCAATGCATTAGCTGGTAAAACCTTACCCTTATATGGTGACGGAGAAAATATTCGTGATTGGTTATATGTGATTGATCACTGCCGGGCAATTGAATGCGTGTTGTCGCTCGGACAAATCGGCTCAACCTATAATATAGGTGGTCACAACGAAATGACTAATTTAGAAATTGTTAGCACGATTTGTCAGTTACTCGATGAATTTCAACCTAACAGCAGAGGAAGCTATAAACGATTGATTACTTTCATTGAAGATCGACCAGGACACGATAAACGCTATGCAATCAATACTCAGAAAATTGAAAGTGAATTGGGTTGGAAGCCAGTCGAAACGTTTGCTAGCGGCATAAGAAAAACTGTCGAGTGGTATTTGAATAATTCACAATGGCTAAACGACGTAATCTCCCGTAATCATCAAGAATGGCTTCAAAGACATTATTTTCATCAACAACAAAAAGAAGTGAGTGCATGAAAAGAAAAGGAATTATCTTAGCCGGGGGCGCAGGCACGCGCTTATATCCTGCAACATTGTCTATCTCCAAACAATTGATGCCCATTTTTGATAAGCCAATGATTTACTATCCATTAACAACTTTGATGTTAGCAGGAATTCAAGAGATTTTGGTGATTTCTACTCCTCGCGATCTCCCTAATTTTTGTGAGCTAATGGGTGATGGGGCACAGTGGGGATTAAATTTAAGCTATGCACCGCAGCCTTTTCCTGATGGATTAGCTCAGGCATTTATCATAGCTAAAGAATTTTTAAACGGTTCACCTTGCTCATTAGTACTTGGTGACAATATTTTTTATGGCCATAATTTAAAGGCCATTTTACTGCGGGCCCAGCAAATTGAAATTGGAGCCAGTATTTTTGCTTACCCTGTTCATGATCCTGAACGTTACGGTGTCGTAGAATTTGATAAAAATGGTCAGGCGCTAAGCATCGAAGAAAAGCCTAAGAATCCTAAATCCCGTTACGCTGTAACAGGATTATATTTTTATGATCCCCATGTTGTTGAGATTGCTGAATCAATCAAACCTTCGCTACGCGGTGAGTTAGAAATTTCTGATGTCAACAGCCGTTATTTGCAGGCTGGCTTGCTTAAAGTCGAGATTATGGGGCGAGGTTACACCTGGCTTGACACAGGGACTCACGAAGCAATGTTGGAAGCTTCTCACTTTATTTCTACGATTGAACGAAGGCAGGGGTTTAAAATCGCTTGTCCTGAAGAAATTGCTTGGCGGCAAAAATGGATAAATGATGAGCAATTAGAAACGTCCGGTAGCCGATTAGCCAAATCTGGATATGGGCAATATCTTTTAAGCTTACTGAATGATTCAGGATTTAGCACAGGTTGGTGAGTCATTGCGAAATAAGCGATAATTGCTGAAAGGTGAATCAAGTTGTAGGAAAATCATTAATGCTAGCGATTAACTTTGTTGGGTGCGGCAATTTAGGAAAAACGCTTGGGCGATTAATAACAGTACACCATTTGGGTAAGGTAGAGGGGGTCGTTACTACTTCTTTGAAAAGTGCAGATAAAGCAGTTGAATTTATCGGTGCAGGTAAGAGTTGCACCAATTACAGTGAACTCCCAACAGCAGATATTTACTTTATTACGACAGGTGATGATCTGATTGAAACAGTCTGTAACCAATTGATTGCCGAGGCAAAGGTTGCTAAAGGAGCAATCATTATTCATTGTAGTGGTTCATTATCTTCAGATGTCCTTATGCAGGCCAGGGATGCTGGTTGTTATGCCTTCAGTGTGCACCCGGTTAAAAGTTTTGCAAATCCCGAATTAAGTGTTGAGCAATTCTCCGGTACCTATTGTGGATACGAAGGAGATGAGGCTGTTTTCCCCACTTTGAATGCATTATTTACTGGTATGGGAGCAATCTTATTTCCAATAACTAAGGAGCAGAAACCCATTTATCATGCTGCTGGTGTTATTGCTAATAATTACATAGTAGGTCTTCATTACCTAGCCAGCGAATGTTACCGGTTTGCGGGGGTAGATGAAAATATAGCATATCAAATGACCTCTATGCTCATGAGCGAGGCTATACAAAATTTACAAAAATTCAATCACAAAAATGCACTTACCGGGCCATTGCAGAGAGGGGATATTGAGGTTGTCAGGGAACACCTTTCTCACCTCACTGCGTTACCACAAATTAAAGCTGTTTATGCCTCTTTGGGTGAAGCGATTATTCCAATTTCTGATCGTGCAAAGCAACTTAAAGACAAGTTCGTTGCACTTTTTCAGGAGCAAAGTAAGGAATAAATCAATCCAATGATTCCCTTAAAAAATCGGTTGCTCTTAAAGTAGGGTTTGTTTTATAAAACTGGCATAAAGCATTGCGAAATAAATTTGTCCGCTCAGATAATCCTTTTTCACAATAGATTAGAACTTGCTGATAAATAGCTTCCTTAAATGCCCCTGCATCCGATTCAACACCATTTAAATTATCGATACTTACTCGAAAGCGATAACCGGTGGCAACTGAAAGAATCCATTCTAAGGCCTGTGGTTTTACCTCGACCTTTTCAAAGCGTTTTTGTTGCTCAGCGTTTCTTCCATCGGGTTCATACCAATAACCAAAATCCACCTGTTTTCTGCGTTCCTCTCCTGCAATTAACCAATGCGCGCATTCGTGAAGAGCACTGCTGAAAAAGCCATGTGCAAAAAAAATGGCGTGATACGGGCAATGTTCATTAGCAGGAAGATAAAGGGGTTCATCACCTCCTTTTACTAATTTGGTGTTATAGTTTTCAGCGAAGCAATCGTTAAAAATTGTAATTAAATCTTGATATTGATGCACAAAAAATCACTCTAAAGTAAATCTAAAAACCATAAATATAATGTAACACAATCGCTCTTCCTAGTTTTTTTATTCGTTTTAACTAGAAAACAGACATTGAATTATCCATTAAATTAGACAAAACTAATGCGTTACTCGAGTCAGGAGATTTTTTTGAGACAAGTTTATTTTTACAATACGAATCATGCGGTCACTGTCGGTAATATTTTTTGTGTTGGGCGTAATTATGGTGATCATATAGCGGAATTGAAAAACAAACGGGAGAATACTCCTCTTATCTTCTTAAAGCCAACTTCTGCATTAAATACAGAACATGTTATTCGCTTACCCTCATTCTCCAGTGAAATTGATTACGAAACCGAATTGGTGTTGCTAATTGGTCACGATTCAAAACAAATTAAACCAGAAGATGCATTTTCATGTATTGCGGGTTATGCAGTTGGGCTCGATCTGACGGCGCGTGATCTACAAGCTCAAGCAAAAGAAAGGGGGGTACCTTGGGCCTTGGCTAAAGGGTTTGACTACGCGGCTTGCGTATCCAAATTTATCCCTGCAGAGGAAGTTGCCAAACCGCAACAGCTTGAATTTGCAATGAAATTAAATGGAGAAATGCGGCAGCAAGGTCATGTTCAGCAAATGATATTTGATATTCCCCATATCATTAACTATCTAAGTATAATGTTCACACTTCAGGCAGGCGATTTAATTTTTACCGGCACCCCAGGTGGAGTCGGGCGCTTGCGTCAGGGGGATCAGATAGAGCTTCAGCTATCCGATAAAATGATTGCTACTTTTTCAGTAGCAAACTAAGTCTTAGAAACTCCTATAACTGGGAAAGGAACTGGTTTCATCAGGACATTCACTTATCTGTGATGGCGAGGTTAAATTTTTTCCCGCAGTTTGAGCAAATTCGGTTAATGCTTTAGCCTCTTCACTAAAGCGGGTACGCTCCCGATGAATTGAGTTGGCAAATTTATGGGCGGCCACCGCAGATAGCATAATCGGTGAAAGAATTGTTCCAGAAGTAGCGCCAGCTGAAAAAATAGTTCCTGTGATGGTGACAATGTACAAAGCAATGCTTGCCAGTGCTAATAAACTGGCGATCACAATATCTCGTTTAATAATCTTTTTAGCTTCGTAATCGCCATGACTCACTAAAGTGACTAATTGATTAATTGCTTGCACATTTTCAGGTTGCAAGACAACCGCGTTCGCTGCATCAACGCACTCTCGCAATTTTTGGATTCTTATCTGCGAGGGATACTTAGAGCGAACTAAATCGATGGCCAGCTCTTCTGCACTTTGTAATACAGCATGTGCTTGCGAATAAATGAGTGTTTGCTTGGATTGATGCACATTATTTCGTAACACTTGCAAAGAGGAGAGTAACTGTTTGACCTCTTTATTATAAAAATTGTTGGCCAAACTATCTTGATAAAGCGTATTAAGTAGTTGCTCTCTTCGATTCTCGATGTCTCCTTTATCCCGCCAGTCTTCATGTTTTGATTTTGATCGGGTAACTTGTGCCAGTTTACTCATCGAATCGGCGAAAAAAGTAGTTTTAATTTCACTACTTGAGAAGTAATAAAGTTGCCCGAAACCAACCCCTAAACTTCCTCCTTCAGCACCAATGATCCACAAATGCGCTGCTAACGAAATACCATGGCTAACGACTGCTTCAACTATCGCCAAAGCAAGAAGCGCTGCTGAAACGAGAATATGAATGATTGCGTAAGCTGTTTTTTCCTTGTCACAATGAAACCGTTTATAGTCACTTTCTTCAACCAGTTTCTCCAATTTTTTAACTTCGGATTTCTTGCCTGGGTTTGCAATGACATGTGCAGTTTGCTCAAAGCAGGCCGCTAACCGTTTCATCCGCTGAACAGAAGGTTTACTGTCTTTTAATAATTCAATAACTAATTCTTGACTTGCTAAAAAAGCTTGCTCGGCATAGGCATTGATAATTTGATTATCTTTAGCGAGTGCAGATTGTTTTGCAAAATAATCAAGCGATTCAATCATTGCTTTTGCTGCCGAAATCCTTTCCCTATCTTGTTGATGGTAATGATAAAACGCTTGGTACAAGTCGGACAGCCCTTTGTCGAGATGCAGAATATGTGCTTTATGATTTTCTGCTAAATAAAAATTGCTGAACGTTTCTGTGGGTTGTAATGAGGATAATAAGCTGCGTGTAGTGAATTGATTTTTTGCAACAAATAGAAACTCCTGGAGAGTCTCGCTAATTATCTCACGCGTGGCTAAGCGGCTGCGAGAATAGGTGCTGCGAAAAATTAAGGCTCGACCTGTATTGACACCATTAATGACATTGTCAATTGCAGAGAGGAAGAGATGTTTCCACGATGTAAATGCCCTCAATTCAAAGGTACCTGCATGGAGCATTTTTTCTAAATCAATAAACGCTTCTTCATTATTTGATTGAGTGAGGACTCTACCTACTAAATTTGCACAGGTGATGATGTTATTTGCGATTCTAATTTTTTCTTCATTAGTGTAATGGGCTTCTCTATCCAATATTCCAATGCCTAGTAAATAAACCCGTATTAGTAGAGAAATTGTTACCTGAGTTAACAAAGTTCCATTAGTATGCGTCTGTTGGCAAACGAGTTCTCGCAGAGAAGTTAGTTGTTTAAGTAAGTCCTGTGGAAGCTCGGGAATTGTATGGTTTTTGAATGAGTTGTCAAATTTATTAGCCAGTGCTAATACTTCACCAATCTTATACATAACAACTCTCTAAGCAATCGGAATTAACCTAATGGCATCAAATTCCATAGTCATTTTGGGAGCAGATTGTAGCAAATAATTCAAAGCAAATTAATTTTTTGCAAATTTGAAATAAAATTTTAATTATTTGAAATGAAGTTTATTCGATCATGCCCGCGGTTTCCCGCGGGATTCGTGTCGGTTAGTTGACTAAATTGCAATCGCCTTTTCCGTCTGCACTCCAACGGGTACCAATTACTTTAGTCTCATTACAGTTATCCTCTTTACAAAGTTTTGTCGCAGGCCTTATTTGGCAAGCCCCAGACCATCCTTCATTAAAAAAGGCGATGGAAATGGCCTTCGTTCCTTTTGGTAAAGTGGCAACACCTTCGCGTTCTTCGACTGTGGCAGCGTTAATCCAGTTGGTTTGAGAGCCGTCCAGATTGTAGTTCAAGCTTAGCTCAGTGATTGGTCCTAAATCACCAGCGGTGAATTTAACCGTCACTTCTTTAGGTAAGGATTCATTTTTTGGAGGAATATCTCCGCTAATAGCTACTTTGGGAGGAGTAGGGTAATTTTCACCACTTAATTTGCCTAAGTATTGGAATGGGTTGAATTTAAATTCGTTCATTAATATCCACGCATTTGATGTGGTGCTCGGTAGAGTATTGGCATTCCAGCCAAAGGGTATAGCAAAGCGTTTGCTTGCGTAAAGATAAGCTTGTCCTGCAGTTTCTGGAAGGGTTACATAATATTCTTTGGGTGTTGCCCCATTAAAATTGGCAGATAGGTATAAATCATTGCGAAGATGTGTAATCCCTTCTTGCATGCTGGCGAGATCAGTTTTCAACTCACTGGTATCGATTCCCCGTTTTTCATAATAATCGATTAATGAATAAAGGGTATTAATTGCCCCTGCTGTCCATTCTGTTGACATGATTTTTTCAGGCTGGTCACCTGCATTATTATTTAAGGTGTAACCAACGCCCCAAAGTTGCCCATTGTTAAAATATCCTCCTTTATTGCGCACGTTCTTCCAAATCGTTAATGCAGTTCCGGCGCCATACCATTTGTCGATCGTCTCAACACCCAAAGCAGAGGTTCCCCAAGTGTTAATATCAACCGCCATAGCCCCACTTTGTTGTGAAGTATCAGGAACCCATCCGTTAGTTGATGCCGGGTCAGCCGCTGTGCCGTGAGTATAAAAGACCCCTCGCTTCTTATCATAAGCGCCATTATAAAGGAAACTTAACAGGCCAATCGTTTGGTAGCCATTCACGGTGGTTCCGCCATTTAGCATCACATCGATAGAGGCTAATGCTTGGATAACCTCAGGAGTTTGGCCACTATTTTGCAGGATTTGTTTTAGAATTTGTAAGCCGCCAAGGACAGAAAAATTATTTTCAATTGAAATTTCGCCTTGAGGAATTGGGCCTTGATTACCTTGCGACCCTCCTGGGGCATAATAAAATGCACCAATACCCGCTTGCATTGCTGAAAATGCATAAAGGCTAGCGATGGCATTTTTTAAGGCAGGGGAATTTGAATCCACTTTGCCATGGTTAAGTATTGCTTCCGCTTGCAATGGACCGATTAATTGAGCCCAGGCATTTTCTCCGGTAATAGGTTTCCAATCCGACCAGGTACTGACATATTTAAAGAAATCTGGGGAATGATGCTGAGGATCATGTTCAGCCATTTCTTCAGGATCATAGTCCCATCTAATGTAGTCTTGATACTTAGTTTGGTAGAAAGGGTCTTTATTTTGAAAATTTGTAGTGATCATGCGAAAAGTAAAAGCGATTTTAGGATCATTAATTGATTGTTTATAGCCATATTGAAACATTGTATTTGTTGCGCGGTTTTCTTTATGAGAGATAGCTTGTAACTGATTGGCAATCAATGTTTTTGCTTTATCTTGATCCAAATAGCCATTCTTGGCTGCCAAAGCTAAAGCAATTTGCCAGGTAGACGCATCATAAATATCGGCACCGTATTTCATATCAGTTCGTTCGATTTGTGCTTGGGCTTGGAGAATTTCTTGCTCAGTTCCCTGTTGAGGAGGTAAGCCACGCCCAAGAATAGCGTAAGGATTAGTATAGAGGCTGTCAATGACCGTGCAGGTATTATTAGAGGAACAAATATAATCACCAAAATATCTTGCAATATCATCGCCATGGCCAATGTAATAACTTAAAGGAACAGCTTGAGAATCTTTGCTGGCAATCAGCAGTTCAGGTGAGATAAGAAATTGTACAAGTTGCTTGATGTCGTTGGTATGAGCAGCGGTTGCGAAGTTGATATAAGCCACTAATAAACCGCTCACAGCTAACTGCTTAAGATATTTTGCCATACAACTATTCCTCTAAAGTAAAACGAAGAGGAATTATACACGAGTGCATTTTGATTCCTTGGGAAGGCTGGGTTTTTACAATCAATTAACAAAATAAAAGATTAGTCATGCATTTGACGTGAATTGAAAAGGAGATAATATACTTGGTTAATACGAGTTAAATGGGAAATAAAGAATTATGCCTACTTTTGATATTGTATCAGAAATTAACAAAGTAGAATTACGCCATGCTGTTGATAATGCTATACGAGAACTGGGAACCCGATTTGATTTCCGTGGCGTAGAGTCCAGCATTGATTTAAATGAGTTGACCGTCACATTAAAGTCAGAATCGGAGTTTCAAGTCAGGCAGCTTGAAGATTTATTCCGCAACCATTGTACTAAGCGAAATGTGGATACTGCTGGGGTTGATATAGACGATAAGCCAGTTCATAGCGGTAAAACTTTTTCCTTATCCATGACCTTTAAACAAGGTATTGATCAACCAACGGCAAAGGAAATCGTTAAATTTATTAAAGATAGCAAGCTAAAAGTACAAACATCCATTATGGGTGATAAAATACGCGTCACTGGAAAAAAACGCGATGATTTGCAAGAGGCTATCGCTTTGTTAAAAAAATCAGATATTAAGCTGCCCCTGCAATTTGAGAATTTTCGTGATTGAATTCAATCCGTTTTATCTTGGAGTGCAGCGATTATTCAAGATGGGTTAATAGACAAACCGTCTGATACTTCAACTTTTTGGGTATCCATCTTGGCTGCATTCTCTGTAAACCAGTTGCGGCGAGCAATAGCAAGCGATTCATCAACGATAGAGGTTAATTCCCCCCAACGAAGTAAATTTTTGCACCAATTATTAAAACTAATCAGGCGAGGGCAGTCTAAACGGTGTATGAGACTATTTAAAACTTGATGGCTCTCCTCGCTTAGTTCAACTAAGTTATTGTTTTGTAAAGAAAGTAACTCCAGAGCATCGGAATCTTTTTCTAGCCGTTTCTCAATAAAATAATCTAAAGCTTGCCAATATTCGACTCCGAATTGATACAGTTGGTTATCATCAATTTTTAACTCCCTTACGGAACTATTAATTAATCCATGGCAAAAAGTTTGCCAACAGGATAGGGAGACGGTAGAACCTGCATGATTGTTTTTAAATGAAAGCGAAGTGACCCCTGTTGTCGTAATGACTTCCAAAAAATGGGTAATTTGTTCCTCAGTGTAAGAATCAAGACGAATATTGTATAAACAAAGCTCTTTTTTTTCATTATTTAACTCGTCGCGAATGTAGTCTTCTAAATCTTTAAATGAAGTAAAAGGGTTTAGTAGCAAATTTCTCATTAATGTAATCCAATACATAAGTCCTTGAATTCAGGATAAACATTTTTTAGGGCAATTGTCTATTTGTTGTCGAATAGGAGCAGTCATTTCAAAAATAGACCTCAATGGTCTATCATAAAACATATAGGCAATGACTGACCTGGCTGAACCAAAATTCAAGTTTAGATAAGGAGATCGGTTTTGAAGTGTGGTGTGTATATCTTGCAAGGCAGAAAACCTAAAACACTTCATAGGTCGCCACTTTGTGCGTCATTTTGCGGCTCAGATACTTAGGCTTATGTCATTGCCTGTATGCTAATCCTCTCATTTCATAAGCAAATCAGTTTATCAAATTTTGTTTAATTTGTGATCGTGTTATATAATTAATTTGCAGATCATAACAAGGAAGCGATCATGAAAAAAATAATAATTGCAGTATCGATGGTTCTACCTGCAACTTTTCTCACCGGTTGTACTATTTCTGAAGCCTCCTACTCCCCTGGATACAATAATGATTATGTCTATGCTGTTGGTTATTACGGCTATCGGCCCTATTGGACCAGTTATTATTCTGGCGGTTGGGGAAACGTGGGTTACTGGCGTGGTTATCGTGCTTATTCAAATCGCAGTTGGTTTGAAGGCCGTAGATGGTAACGTATAGCCTTTGGGCTAAAAGGGTTGTCTGTCTTTCCTGAATAGGTTGGGTCGATTATCCCAACCTAGATTTGTATAAGTCTCGTTTATTCTTTAGCCCGAGAAACGTATTCTCCTTTACGTGTATCGACTTTAATAAGCTCGCCTGTTTGTACAAATAAAGGAACACGGACTACAGCACCAGTTTCAAGAGTCGCTGGTTTGCCACCGCCTCCAGAAGTATCCCCTTTAAGACCAGGATCGGTATCAGTTATTGCTAGAATAACAAAATTAGGTGGAGTAACCTGTATAGGTTCATTATTCCATAAGGTAACAATACAAATGTCTTGCTCTTTTAACCATTGTGCTGCGTCAGCCAATGTGTCTCGGCTTACCGCGTATTGTTCAAAGGTATCAGGAACCATAAAATGCCATTGTTCCCCATCGTTATACAAATATTGCATTTCCACATCAGCTACATCGGCTGATTCTAGTGTTTCACCTGATTTAAAGGTGCGCTCAACCACGCGTCCGGTTTTTAAATTACGAATTTTGACTCGAGTAAACGCTTGACCTTTACCAGGTTTAACGAATTCGCAATCAACGATGCTGCATGGTGCATTATCGACCATGACTTTTAAGCCATTCTTAAATTCATTTGTGCTGTAGGTAGCCATTAGTGCTCCACTGTTGAGATTTTATTGCATTTTCGATAGAGTTCGCAGTTTATCAATTTTGTACACCTGTTGCGAGTTTTTAAGTACGGTTGAGATGAAAAAAGCGATAGTATAAAGATAGTATAAAATCTGGATTCATCATAACTTTTAATCAATGCGAGATTACGCTGTGACTTGGCAAAAAATCCTGGCGCAAGGATTCACCTCCGTCAATGAATTGCTAGAGTTCCTATCATTACCTTTGGAATTAGGCAGTGCGGTAGCTGAACAACAATTTAAAACCCGAGTTCCTCGAGGGTTTGCAGCGCGTATGCAGCCGGGTAATCCACATGATCCGCTTTTATTGCAAGTTCTAGCGGTTAATGAGGAGTTGCAGACAGTGGATAACTATGCCACTGACCCCCTTGCTGAGTCCTCTACTAATCCTTTGCAGGGATTAATACATAAATATCAAGGCAGGGTGCTTCTCACATTAACAGGTGTGTGTGCTGTTAATTGCCGTTTTTGTTTTAGACGCCATTTTCCCTATCAAAATAATAATCCTGGCCGCAACGGTTGGCAGGAGGTTCTGAATTATATCCGTCACGATCCAACAATTTTCGAAGTTATATTGAGTGGGGGCGACCCGTTGTTAGCTACAGATAAAATGCTGGGTGATTTTATAAATCAATTAGAAACTATCCAACATATACGTACAATTCGGTTTCACACACGAATCCCAGTAGTCTTGCCGGAACGCATCAACGATGCTTTATTAACCATACTTTCCGATACCCGATTGCGCAAAGTGATTGTGTTGCATTGTAATCATCCCCAAGAATTAGATGAGGGGGTGCAGCAAGTCTGTAGTGCACTGCGTCAGGTTGGTTGCCACTTGCTCAATCAAACTGTCTTATTGAAAGCAATCAATGATGACGCAGAAATTTTGGCTAATTTAAGTGAGCGCTTATTTGATTGTGGTGTTTTGCCTTATTATTTGCATGTCTTAGATAAAGTGGTGGGTGCGGCTCATTTTGATTTATCAGAAAAATTAGCTCGTGCGATTCATTTACAATTACAAAGCTTATTACCTGGTTATTTAGTGCCTCGTTTAGTGCGTGAGGTACCAGGTAAAGCGCATAAACTATGGTTATAAGAATTAGCCGCTACTCCTAATGGCCATTTTTTGAATACAATTCTAATAGTTTCTCTTGCGCGCTATACGTTCCATTTCCGAGTCGTTTATAACTGCCATCAGCCTGCATTTCCCAAGCATTGGTGTTGTCCCTTAAATAATTTTTAAAAATTTCCTGCTTAATCCGCCGACGACAAGCCTCATCAAGAATAGGAAACATGACTTCAATCCGTGTATAAAGATTGCGCTCCATCAAATCAGCACTTGCACAGTAATAACGCTCTTCATTTCCTGTGCGGAAATAATAGACTCGATGGTGTTCAAGAAATCGGCCGACTATCGAAATGACACGAATATTATCAGAAATGCCCGGAATGCCTGGTTTAAGGCAGCAAACACTGCGCACTAACAAATTTATTTTCACTCCGGCTTGGGACGCTTGATAAAGAGCCTGAATCATCGTTTTATCTGTTAATCCGTTAACTTTTATGTAGATTTCTGCTTCTTGTCCCTCACTGGCTGCTTGGCGGCATTGTTCAATGAGTTGCAGCAAATTTTTTTGTAGAGTAAATGGAGAGTGGCAAAGGGCTTTAAGTTTAACTGCCCGTCCCAATCCTGTGAGCTGTTGAAAAATCACTTGGGTGTCGGCAGCAATCGTTGGTTCACAAGTCAGTAACCCTAAATCGGTGTAACGTTTTGCCGTTTGCTCATGATAATTCCCCGTTCCTAAATGGACATAGTGTTTTAGTTTTCCGTGAGTACGCCGCACGACAAGCGTCATTTTAGCATGCGTCTTGTAGCCCATTACGCCATATAAAACGAGAACACCGGCCTCGTGTAGACGATTTGCGAGTTTTAAATTGGATTCTTCATCAAAGCGCGCACGCAATTCAATCACTGCTGTGACTTCTTTGCCAGAACGGGCTGCCTCTACAAGGGCTTTTACCATGACTGATTCAGAGTGCGTTCGATAAAGGGTTTGTTTAATCGCTAAAACTGCCGGATCTGCTGCAGCTTGGCGGACAAAATCAATCACTACTTCAAAACTTTGATAGGGATGATGCAATAAAATATCTTGCTCATCCAAGACATTAAACAAATTACGCTTTTGATGGATGAATTCTGGGTATTGGACAGTCAGAGGCGGGTAATTCAACTCCGGGCGATCAATACGGTTTACGACACTGTAATAACGCTGTAAATTGACTGGTCCATCACAATAATAAGCATCTTCATGGTGTAAGTGATGTTTCTGCAGAAGAAAATCAACAATATTTGCAGGGCAATCAATGTCTACTTCAAGACGCACCACATGACCATAGTGTCGTGTAAATAATTCACGTTGAACAGCAACAGCTAAATCCTCAATTTCTTCTTCGCGTAAAAATAAATCACTATTACGAGTTAAGCGGAAAGGATAGCAACCGTTAATTTCCATCCCAGGAAATAATCGATGAATATGGGTTTGAATGATCGAAGATAAATAAACAAAATAACTACCTCCCTCAGTACAAAGTTCTGAAGGTAAGGGAATCATACGTGGTAAGGAACGAGGTGCATGAACCACTGCGTAGTCGATGTTCCGATCAAATGCATCTTTACCTCGTAAAGAAATAATAAAATTCAAGCTTTTATTAAATAACCGCGGAAAAGGGTGTGCTAAATCAAGCGCTATAGGACTGACAATAGGTAGAATTTCATTTTTGAAATAATGTTTTGCCCAGAGATGAATATCATCGTCCCATTCTTCGACAGGAAGGAAATGGATATTCGCTTTTTTCATTGCGGGTATGAGTTCTTTATTGAAGATTTCATATAACTCATCGGTAAGGAGATGAACTTTTTTACTGAGCTGCCCAAAAATTTCGTCAGCTTGAAGTCCGTCAATGTAGAGCTTTCTTGAATGAAGCGCCATTTTTTCTTTTAAACCAGCAACTCGGATTTCGAAAAATTCATCGAGATTACCACTGCAAATGCAAAGAAAACGCATACGTTCTAATAAAGGGACACGTTCGTCTTTCGCCAGTTGCAAGACTCGCTCATTAAAAGATAATGCTGTAAATTCGCGATTGATATAGTATTCTGGGTTACCCAAATCATTGCTCACAGTCTATACCTCTCGGAATAAAAACTAAGGCTCGTACAAATCATATATTGCTCATTTTGCCAGTAGCTCTAAAAAAATGCGAGCAAAAGGAAACGAGTAGCGAGAAGTTTGTGTATGAACTAAGGCCATGAATCTTAACTAGGTTTGACGAGGAAAAAGCAAATTCCAATAAACGCAATAAATCCCCAAAAAGGTGAGAGCTGAAAATAAGTGAGTCCGATAAAAAATAAAATAGTCGCTATGGTAATTGGGAGCGAGTAATACACACCAAAAATACCTTGCGCGACTGAGTAAGAAGCGGCGGCTAAAAGAGCTAAGGCGCCGTATTGAACGCTGACCATAATTTTGTGGGTGACGGGACTATTATTCGAACTCAACACCTGATAGCCTAAGACGGCTAAAATCAGCCCTGGAAGGTTTAAGCAAGTTAATGCCAAAATTAAACCCAGTATTCCTGATGCTTTATAGCCGATTAATGCTGCTAGCTTGACTGCAGTCAAACCAGGAAAAAGGAAGCTTGCCCCCACCATACTGACAAATTCTTCTGAGGTAATCCAGTGGCGATTGGTGACCGCTTCGTATTCCAAAAGTTTTAACATGGAATTACCGCCACCTAAGGAGATGAAACCAATTTTGCCAAAGCTGAGTATAATGGCGAGAAGATTATTCATCATAGGCTAAAATTTGTTTAAGAAAATTAACATAGTCGCAGGAAACTCGTTCTCCCAGCAAGTGTTTTGCTATGGAAGAGACTAGTGTTTTGGATTTCCCTTCGATACAAGCGCTGTAGAAAATTTGTTCGGCTATGGTAAGGCGTGCTAACTCGAGTTTGATTATCGGCTCACTTGCAAATTTATAAATTAACGCATCCTTCTCTACCTCAATATCTCGTTTGTTATTTTTTAATTGTGCTAATAAAGCAGGAGCTGAGAGGCCGTCAGTGCCTGGTAGAATTTCATTGTCTGGATAATCTTCAAGGTTAATTTTTTTGCCGTAGCCACGTAACATACCGCTTTCTTTGAGTAAAGGTTTATAAAGCATTTGCATTCGCCGGCGTTTAATATTGAAATTAGACTTAGGCAAGAGAGAATAACAATCTTGCCGGTGTTTGGTTTCATAGTTCGAGAGAGATAGAAAGTGATGGTCCAAGCCATGTAACGTAATCGTTGTGTTAGATGGCCAGAAATACCGTGCTTCCCAGCGTATTTCTTCGCGGGCTGCCTTTAAATTTTGCAAATTGAGCATGTTATCGTTCTCGATTTCAAAATTCCAAACTAGGCGTGTGTTCATGAGCATCAATCTATAAAAACATTTACACTAGTTGATTCATAACAGTAAACGCTAACCATCGCAATGCTTATTGCATAATTTACTGTTTAATATAGTAATTTATTCTGGTTTTATCACTCGCAAAATGGTTAAAGACAGGTATATACTTAAAGCTTAACTGCTTTTCCAAGCAAAGGAAGGTGCTGACATGGCTACTCTGCTGTTTCTTATCTATTTAGTATTTACTCTGGTTGTACTCTATCGTGGGATGAATGCAATGAGCTGGGAAATCGGTAGCGCTATCTATCTGATTCTAGCCACATTTGTAATTGGCATGAATTGGTTTCTCGGATTACTCATCTGGTTAGCCATCATTGCTGCAGTAGTACTCATTAATGTTGAATCTTTGCGCGATGCAATCAGTGATTTCTTGTTCCATCACGCGGGTAAATCAATTCCCAAGTTAACCAAAACAGAAGAAGAAGCTTTAAATGCTGGAGATACTTGGATTGAAAAGGATATTTTTACCGGATCTCCGAACTGGGAAACTCTAAAAAATGTTTCTGCACAACTTACTCCAGAAGAACAAGCTTTTCTCGATAATGAAGTGCAAACACTATGCAGCATGCTTGATAATTGGAAAATAAAGCAAGCCGGGGATTTACCAGAAGACATTTGGACTTATATCAAAGAAAAAGGCTTTTTAGGATTAGTAATCCCTAAGGAATATGGAGGCAAAGGATTTTCAGCGCGGGCCCATTCTGATGTCGTGCTCAAAATAGCGAGTCGTTCCCCTGCAGCAGCTGTCACGGTGATGGTGCCAAATTCCCTTGGCCCAGGTGAGTTGCTCACTTACTACGGAACGGATGAACAAAAGGCTAACTATTTACCCAACTTGGCAAAAGGAATTGATATCCCTTGTTTTGCCCTGACTGAGCCGGGGGCTGGCAGTGACGCTACTTCAATTCAATCTGAAGCGATTGTGGTTAAAAAGAAAGTCGATGGTAAGATGGTTTTAGGATTAAACATCACTTTAAATAAACGATGGATTACTTTAGCCCCTGTCGCTACACTCATCGGGCTCGCAGTGAATCTGAAAGACCCCGATGGTTTGTTGAAAGGGGAGGGTTCTGAAGGCATAACGTGTCTGTTAATCCCACGTGACACTGAGAATTTGATCATCGGTAACCGGCATTTACCCGCTGAACAATCGTTTATGAATGGAACTTTACGTGGTGAGAACATTTTTGTTCCCATCACTACTATCATAGGTGGACAAAAAAATGCGGGTCATGGTTGGCAGATGCTAGTTGAATGCCTAT
The DNA here is from genome assembly GCF_000953635.1 of Legionella micdadei. Lineage (NCBI taxonomy): Bacteria > Pseudomonadati > Pseudomonadota > Gammaproteobacteria > Legionellales > Legionellaceae > Legionella > Legionella micdadei. The sequence goes on along the minus strand of NZ_LN614830.1, from coordinate 3,000,963 downwards.
CCATTGGCCGCTCAATTTCTTTACCTGCTTTAGGTTCTGCGTCTTCTTCAGTCGCTTATCTAACGACCGGGGCTTTTGCCAGGATTCGTCGGCAATTTGCAGTCGAAATTGGCAATTTTGAAGGGATAGAAGAAAAGCTGGCAGAAGTAGCGGGGTTAAATTACATAGTGAATGCTACCCGCCTCTTAACTGTAGCTGCAGTTAATCAACATAAAAAACCCTCTGTGGCCTCTGCGATTACTAAATATTTTAATACTGAGCTCGCACGAATTGCGATCAATGACGCGATGGATATCCATGCGGGTCGTGCTGTGGTCACAGGAGAGCGCAATTACCTCTTTGATTTTTACCAAAGCATTCCTGTTTCGGTGACTGTAGAGGGGGCAAATATCATGTCCCGCAATTTGCTCATTTTTGGGCAAGGCTCTATGGCTTGCCATCCCTACGTACGGGATGAGTTTTATGCGATATCCCGCAATGATAAAGAGGGTTTTCGCCAATTGATTTGGCAGCATATTAATTATTCAATGCGTAATTTTGCCAAAGCACTTTGCTCCGCATGGACTGCTGGCTTATTTATCGAAGCTCCGGGAAATGAACTAAATTATGGGTACAAAAAATTGGCCCGGTTAAGCCATGCCTTGGCCTGGTTAGCAGATTTATCTTTAATTTATTTGGGAGGGGATTTAAAGCGTAAGGAGCGTTTGTCTGCAAGACTAGCGGACGGGATGTCTTTCCTTTATATGGCAATGGCTGTACTTCGTTCCTACCAAGAAAATAATGAGAACCCAGATGAGAAGCTGCATGCTAAATGGGCGTTAAAGTATTGCTTCTATCAAGCACAAAAATCGATGATTGCTTTTTGCCGTAATTTTCCATCAAGACCATTGGGATTCTTAATGCGTTTAGTTGCCTTTCCTTTTGGGCAAACAATGGCTTATCCAAGTGACAAACTTGATCATCAGTTAGCCCGATTGATGATGAAAAATAATCATTATCGGAATCGCATGTCGAAATTGATCTTTTTAAGCGGGGATCGAAAACAACCGGTCGACAGAATGGAGCAAACTTTGCAACTCATTATTAACCATGATGAATTGTACAAGAGGATAAACGATCTTAAACGGTATAAATTCGGCGCTTTGAAAGAAAAAATCGCTGAAAAAGTGGCGAAAGGCGAATTATCTCAAGCAGAAGCTGATAATATCATCAGCGTAGAGCGAGCTTGCTGGGATGCCATTCAGGTAGACGAGTTTTCTTTTGACTCCTTGAAAAAGAAGAGTTTTGCTTCTCTTGCGGATACTTTTCCAAATCCAATGGATTAGCTTTTAGAAAAAGCTTTGATGATCGTAATTCATCAAGGCTTTTTCTTTTTTATCTAAAATTTACCCCGTTGTCTCAATATCTTTACTTTCTCTTAACGGTTAAGGATAAAAGTTAAGCACCAAAAAACTTTGTTGATTTGCTATAATAATCTAACGAATTATTTTCACAATGCGTAACTAATCTTATATTTTTGTGAATAATCAAAGCAGTGAGAATTTGAAATGCCCAGAGCCACATTACGCACGACAACCCGCGGCACAGGAATAAAACCGCTAGCCCCTGAATCAAAAGCAATTGATGCTGCCAAGGAATGTGTTCGACATAGTCCTGAAGGCGCTGATTATTTGGTTGATCGCTTTGACAATAGAATGGATGAGTTAGGCATGACCGAAGAAGCTAAAGGAATGCGACGACATTTAGAGGATTTCAGAGAATATGTTCATATGAAAAGCGCAACAAATGGTCAGGCATGGTTTGGTGAATTTGTAGAGGGCAACTATAAGAACTTGCAAAGGAATATTGCTGACAAAGCGGCTAAAGAGGTGGCTGAAAACATTCAAGGTCCTATCAGAGTGGATTTCGCTGTTGATGAAAATTCTCACTATAAGCGGGTGTTTGTCAATGAAGGCCAGAAAATATCTGGTGAACAAGCTAGGCCGTTAGATAAACTCGTTAACGCGTTCTTCGGGGAAAATGATATAGCCAATAGAGGTAACATTCTCTATGAAGCCACAAAAGAAGGCGACATGAAATATGAAAGAGGTGAACCTAAAAGAGCCGATCCAGAGGAAGTGGATAGCTTGATGAAAACAGAATTAAAAGATTACCTTGGTGAGCATGGCATTGAAGCTGATGTGAGAAGTCGAAGCGGTCAAGCTAAGCAACAGCCTCAAAAAGCTGCTCAGCAAGTTACAGGAAGAGCTGCTGCAGTCAAAGAGGCTCCCGCTCCTGGTACGCCTACGCCAAGTAGTGGTGACGAAGCGCCTACTAGTGCTCCAGCAGCCTAAGTATTAACGCGAGCTTAGCCATGCGTGGACCAGTAGACAATGTGCGAGTCTCTCAGTAAGCAGGGACTCGTCAAGCAGCATTCAATCTGTAGCAGACAGATGTACTATAACAAAGCGTTAGCAAATTTAAGCCGTTCTGCGGAGCCAATATCCACCCATAATCCTTGATAAAGTTCTCCAGTAGCTCGGTTTTCTTTAATTAAGCTGTGAAACAAAGAAACAACCGAATATCTTCCCGCTTTGTATTGTTCGAAGGCTTCGGGTCGATAGCAGGCTATACCAGAGTAAGTGTAGCGCTTGTTTTTATTGCTAAGTTTGTTTTGATGAATTAAATCAAAATCCCCTTTAGCATTATGTGAAGGATTATTAACCAGCACTAAATGGAGTTTTGCATCATTCGCTAAGTGCAAAGAGCTAAATTCATAATCTGTAAAAATATCAGCATTCACGGTGATAAAAGGATCTTTACCGAGTAAAGGCAAAGCATTATAAATCCCTCCGCCTGTTTCCAGGCCCCCTGGTGGTTCTGGTGCGTAACAGATTTCGACATCCCATTTTGCTCCATCTCCGAGATAATGGCGTATTTGTCCGCCAAGATGGGCATGATTGATGACAATTCGCTCGAAGCCCGATCTTGCTAATTTCTCAACATGGTATTGAATCAGCGGTTTTTGGTGAACAAGGCACATGGCTTTGGGCTGAGTATCAGTCAGTGGTCTTAAACGCTCACCTCGGCCAGCAGCCAAAATCATCGCAATTTTCATGGCAAACGTACCCTATTTTGAATGAAGTGATAAAAGGAATCGAATTGTGGATAGCATTCCAAGCAAGCAACGACATAATGAAGAGTCAAGGGCATATCTTGTAAATAACTGGGTTTATTATCTCGCAAATACAAACGGGAGAAAACGCCTAAAACTTTCAAATGGCGTTGCAAACCACAATAATCAAAGGCTCGAATAAAATCGGGTAATGAGTATTGTTTTGCGAGTGATGAATGCTCATAAAAATATGATAACCAACTCATGACTTGCTCACGCGGCCATTGAATATAACAATCTTTTAATAGGGAAACGAGATCATAAGTAAAGGGTCCATACATTGCGTCTTGAAAATCAATGATCCCTAACTTAATTTTATCATCTTGTTCAAGCAGCATAATATTCCGTGAGTGATAATCCCGATGAATCAAGACATTAGGCTGTTTTGTCACTTCAGCGCTAAGCCAATCAAAAGTCTGACTAATGAGTGCTTCCTCTGTGGTCGAAAGGTTGAGTTTTAAATAAGCGTGTAAGAACCATTCTTTGAATAGATTCAATTCATATAGGATAAAGTTTTTATCAAATGGAGGTAGTTGTGCTGCCTTGGATATAGTATTCAATTGAAGGATATTCAATGTGTCCATCGCTGCTTTGTAAAGCTTATCAGCAGTTTGTGAAGAAAGAGCATGGAGCAATAGTGTATCGCCAAAGTCGTCAAGAATGGCAAATCCCTGTTTTTTATCGACAGCATGAATTTTTGGTGTTGATAGGCCATTGGTGCTCAGTAAATCAGCAATGGCTAAAAAAGGCTCGAGGGTTTCTTTATCAGGCGGAGCATCCATGATGACTTGAGTTGATCCTTTATAATGAAGGCGGAAATACCGTCTAAAACTAGCATCTCCTGCAAGAGGAATTAAGGTAAATTGCGTTGAGGCAAGAATTTGCTCAAGCCATTTGCTAAGTGCGTTTTGTCGATCATGCATGCTATACTCCTCTGCTCATTTCTTTGGGCGCAAATCAGGGACTGTAAGTAGGCCCTAGCGCATGTGAATCATAAGGTATTTTGGTGGCGGTGAAAATTAACTTTGATTCGATTAAACAACAATTCGAAAAAATAACTTGTCATCGCTATTTGTTTGTGGGATTAACCACTGCAATAGGGATAGTCGCGGGTACGTATCACGTCGTTACCCACGCCTCAGAAATAATGGTTGAGCCTGTGCAAGCTTGTGTGGTGGCAAGAGAGGCTGAGCTAACTGCTGCCAATCGAACAAAATTTGCTCAATGCTTGGGTTGGCAGGCAAATCGCTCTTTTCCACTTTGCGGCGGTTTTTATAAACCAATTGCCATTACTCCCCTTTCGAACGATGAAGTACGCATTACGGCGAATAATGTTTCTTTCTACCGGGAGGGACGTTCGGAACTATCTGGAAATGTGGAAGTTCAGCAAGAGGGGCGTATAGTTAACGCACAAACTGCCTATGTATACCGTGATGCTAAAACCAATAAAGTAACCCAAATTGAATTGTTAGGAGAGGTAAAGTATTTAGAAGCAGGAAGGCTGATGATTGCTCGGAAAGCGACAATTAATCCGCAAGATAAATCAGGCAAAGTTGAGGATGTTTTGTATCGCTTTAATGTCCGAAAAGGTGGTGCAATTCAACCTGCTTGGGGGCGAGCAAGTTTGATTGAGCGCTTTGCCAACAAAGATTATTTATTAAAAAAAGCGACTTATACAACTTGTGTCCCTGAAGATAATGCTTGGCAACTCGAAGCAGACAGTATTAAATTGGATAATGCCAAATCGATTGGAGTAGCACGAAATGCTAAATTAAGGATTCGCAATTGGCCTGTTTTATATACCCCTTATTTAAGTTTCCCAACCTCGAAAGAACGAAAATCAGGATTTCTAATGCCTGTTGTTGGTTCCTCAAATGTAGGTGGGTTTGATCTTGCTTTACCTTATTATTGGAATATCGCCCCAAATTATGATGCAACGTTAATTCCCCATGTGTATACAAAACGCGGTTTTATGATGGGAAGCGAGTTTCGTTATCTAACACAAAAGTCGTTTGGCATCATTCGTGGTCGATACTTGCCTCATGATCGCGCATTTAATCGATTTTTATTAGAAAATAGGGATGAACATCCCTTATTACGTGCAAAGTCTTCTGACCGATGGTCATTTCAGTTACAAAATTCAACTTTAATCACTCGTGATTTTCATCTCGGTATCAATTTTGATCAGGTTTCGGATGATTATTTTTTACAAGATTTTAGTACTAATCTGGCAACTCTAACGGAGAGGCAATTGTTACGTCAGGGGGATCTGTCTTATACAACGGATCATTGGTTTTTCCGCGGTATGTTGCAAAGTTACCAAACACTGCATCCAATCAACCAGACACCAGTGAGTGATAATTATCAACGCTTACCTCAACTGCTGGCGGAAGGATCCTATGATGAATTGCCTTTGGACAGCAGTTTTTCCATGCAAGGGCAATTTGATTATTTTCTCTGGCCGGCAAAAATTTTATTCCAACCTGAAGGGGCAAGGTATCATTTAAATCCTGCTCTCTCATTTCCGCGGTCAAAATCCTGGGGTTATATCACTCCTTCCGTTCAATTGGTCGAAAATTATTATAATGTAAGCAATCAACCATCCTATGCAAAATCACAGTTTAATCGTTCTATTCCTCGCTATAATATTGATGGTGGTTTGTATTTTGATCGTACAACTGTGTTTAAAGGTAAGGAATTTACTCAAACTTTAGAACCGCGTCTTTTTTACCTTTATGTTCCTTACCATAACCAGACCCAAATTCCGGTGTTCGATTCCGGTTATATGATCTTTAGTTATGATCAATTATTTCGCAATAATCGATTTTCTGGTTTTGATCGCATTGGGGATGCAAATCAGCTCTCCTATGCGTTGAGTTCCCGTTGGTTATCTGATGAGACAGGTAAGGAAAAGGCGAATATTTCGATTGGCCAAGCCCGCTATTTCTCAGAAAGAAAAGTAAAACTGTGCCAAAGCATCACCGGTTATTGCGAAGATAATCCTGATACTTTAGGGCTTTTGTCGCCTACTGAAAAATTTTCACCTATTGCAGCCCGCGGAGAGTATCACTTCAACCCCAACTGGGTAATGTCAGCAGATTATGTGTGGGATTCTGCAACGCATTCGACTAATAATGGTCATGTCAATTTTCATTATCAACCGGAATCGAGTAGCAACAAAATTATTGGCGTCGGCTACACCTATCTTGTAAATGGCGATATTACAAGAGTAGCCTACACCAACCTACAGAATAATCCGTTACATCAAGCAACTTTTGCTTACGCTTGGCCCTTCAGTACCCATTGGAGTACTTTAGGTGCGTACAACTACAACATCAGCAAGCGTTATGAAATGATGTCCCTTTTTGGAGTACAATATGATAGTTGTTGTTGGGCGGTTCGATTGATTGGAGGACGGGCATTTCGCAGCTTGGATTCTTTATCGCGGCCCCAATATAATAACAATGTGTTTTTACAGATCCTGCTAAAAGGACTTGGCTCCGTCGGAAATAGTGATCCGTCTAGCAGGATAAGAACTTATATTCCAGGTTATAATGATATGTTTCGCAATAAGTGATTAACAAGAATAAGATTGCTTGTATTTTGTTTAAGAATCACCTAAATTGCCCACACAAATAGTAAAGGGGAAAATGGCATGATGAAGCGGATTGTGTTTATTATACTGCTATTGCCTATATTAACGGTTGTAGCACAACCTTTGGATAAGGTAGTAGCTATTGTTAATGATGGAGTCATTACTGCTAGTGAACTAGACGCACAAGTTAAGATCTTAAAAGAACAGTTGATTGCTAAGAAGATGCAACTCCCTTCGGATAAGATTTTGCGTAAACAAGTCCTTCAGCATTTAATCGATGTGGATTTACAATTGCAACTGGCAAAGCGAAATGATATTTCAGTCGATAGCACAGATTTAAATGATGCGATTGCCAAGATTGCTAGTAACAATCATCTAACTCTAACTCAGTTACGAGAAGAATTGAGCAAACAAGGCTTAAGTTGGGAAACGTTTAGAGAAAATGTTCGTAAAGAAATATTGATTAGCCGTGTGCAGCAGAAAGCTGTGGGCAATGAGATTACAGTATCAGCAGAACAGGTCGAAGATTATCTAAAAAATGCTAAAAATGATAACAAAACCCAGCAAACTTACCACATACAAAATATCGTTATTCCTTTGCCTGAGGAACCTACTACGGAGCAACTAAACAAAGCCCGTCAAAAGGCGAAAGACTTACTAAGCAAAATTAACCGTGGCGACGATTTCAACCGTTTAGCTATTGCTGAATCAAGCGGAGAGTTTGCTTTGGAAGGGGGCGATTTAGGTGAGCGGCATTTGGCAGAGCTTCCTGAGGTTTTCGCTAAACGGGTTGTTAGCATGAGTGTAGGTCAGGTTACTGGTCCAATACGAACTGGGAATGGTTTTCAGTTGATTAAACTAATCGCTGTTAATGGCGGTGAGCAGCGACATGAAGTGACTAAGACTCACGTCCGTCATATTTTGGTGAAGCCAGATGCGAGTACGACTGAGGATGAGGCAATGAAGCAAGCAAACAACTTGTACCAGCAGATAAAAGCAGGGAAAGATTTTGCTCTTCTGGCAAAACAGTACTCTTTAGATGCTGCAAGCGCAATCAAAGGTGGCGATCTTGGTTGGGTAAATCCAGGTGAGCTAGTCCCTGAATTTGAAAAAGCAATGGACAATTTGCCAATTCATCAAGTGAGTAAACCTGTAAAGTCCGTTTTTGGATGGCATTTAATAGAAGTATTAGAGCGCAAAAAAATTGATGATTCCCTGGCGTTTAAGCGCCAACAGGTTAGGCAGTTTTTGCAACAACGCAAATTTACAGAAGCGGTACAAAATTGGCAGCAACATGTGAGAGCTGATTCTTACGTGAATATTTTGGATAAAAGTCTAGCATGAAGCCTTTGCTTATTAGCAGTGGCGAACCGGCAGGAATAGGTCCTGATTTATGTCTTGGACTTGCGTCATGCGAGTTCCCTTTAGTCGTTTTGGGCGATAAAAACTTAATCGCCCAAAGAGCGAAGGAGTTAAAGCAAAAAATCACTATTATTGATTATCAGGCCAACGTTCCAGTCCAGCCCATATCTAACTGTTTAACTGTCCTTTCAATTCCGTGTGCAGCACCAGTGGTTGCCGGAAAATTAAATCCTCTCAATGCACCCTACGTCGTTAAAATGTTAAGTCTGGCTACCGATAAGTGTTTACAAGGAGAATTTTCAGCGCTGGTTACTGCACCTGTACATAAAGCAGTTATTAATCAAGCTGGAAT